>CAJQOL010000008.1 GCA_905479925.1 uncultured Kangiellaceae bacterium
GAACTGACTTATCCAAACACAGTCAAAGAAAGCTAGATTCTGTGGCAAGACAACTCAACGAACGACCAAGAAAAACTCTAGAGTATAAAACGCCCGCAGATAAATTAAATGAGTGTGTTGCGTCGACCGGTTGAATTCACATGTTATAGTGTCCAGTTGATTGAATGGTAGGAAGTTTTCATACATGAATCTATATTTATTTGACCAGTAATCTTGCTCTCCAAATAGTCGCGAATTTCTTGTAGCGCCATTAGTGTATGCCAACCACCTGGTAGTGTAACTCATGAAGATATTCTTGACTTTAGGAAAATCGTGGCCTGGATAAACTGATGCAGTTGGTATGCTCGTAACCAAATTCCTGTGACCTTCAGCCATTACCTTCCATTGCACCATTCCTGTATAAGAACCGCCTCTCATTACTATTTGACCGTTGCTCCATGTCTGCTTGGCTAACCACTCAATTACATCTACTCCATCACTCCCGCTATCTTCCAACGGTCTGAAGTTCCCACCAGAGTTCCCTCTGCCTCGACGGTCAACGCTTATATAGATATAACCCGCCTTTACAAATTTCTTGGCCCTTTTTGCGTCACTTTCAGATATATAAGGGGTTAAAACAAAAACTACTGGTAGAGGTCTTTCTTGAATAGTCGGCTTCCAAATTGTTGACGATAGCTTTATACCGTCACGCATTGGTATCTGCTGATTAAATAGAATATCTATCTTGACGTTCTCTTGCGTAGTATCTTTTGCTTGTACCGCAGCAGAGATATTTATGTAAATTGATAATAGACAAATGAGGAAGACGCGTATTTTATTTTTCATTTTTTATTATTCTCTATTTTGGGAAGCAGACGCAGACTCCGACGCTTTATTGTTTACCTAGTAATCTTTTAGTTGCAAAACGGGTCAAATTATTATTTCATTTTTAATCAGTTATCAGGAACAATCTATTTATGTGATTACTCTACCAAATAGCAATGTAGTTTGGAATAAGACCTGACGCTCAAAACGTTTACAACAGTCGTACTAAAACAGCGAAATTCGTTTGCTTTTTGGTCGACTGCTTGTTTTGTTTATGTTGCAGCTCTCCAAGACTTATTCTTTTCTTCATATTACACAGTATGAATATAAAGTAGGAACATCACAAGAAGTCGAGGTTTTGTCTCAGAAGGATCAAAACAACTCAATATGCTATAATAACGGCAAAAGCTAAAATGAATAACTCGTCCCAAACCTCCTACCTAATCCGCTGAAAACTTATGACAATATTAACCGTATTGAAAAAATAAAAAACATGGATCGGCGAAATAAGGCACCTAGTCTAAAGAAGATAAAAAACCAGCTACTAAGCCGAGTTTCTTAATTTTGTGGTAATTATCAATATGAAAAGCCGTTCGCTACCTAGTTTTAATTGACCTTTTTAATTGACTGTTGACCTGTTTAAGGACTATATTTGGTCTTAATGAGAGGTGCTTATGAAATTATCAGATCAAATCAAACCTATTAGCTATTTGAAAGCTCATGCTGCAGAAGTCGTACGTAACCTGTCGACTCAAATGGAGCCCTTGGTGATCACTCAAAACGGTGAGGCCAAGGCTGTAATACAGGACATCAAAAGCTATGAGCAAACACAAGAGACCATGGCGTTGCTTAAGATGTTGGCGCTGGGTCAGCGTCAGGTTGACGACGGAAAAGTTCAGCCTTCGGGTGATGTTGTTGCTAAACTTCGTGGCCGGAGCAAGAGTCGCTAATGAGTTCCCTGGTATTTCTCACGGACGATGCTGCTCACGATCTTGAAGGTTTATACGATTATATCGAAACGCATGATGCAGCCGAAAAAGCTGATTACGTTCTCGACAAAATAGAGGAAACATTCTCAACTCTAGTGGACAATCCAGAACGCGGAACTTACCCAAAAGAGTTGCTCGCTGTCGGCCTGCGAGAATATCGAGAGCTCTATTTCAAGCCCTACCGTATTATTTATCGAATTATTGGGAAGCATGTTTATGTGATGGTGATCGCTGATGGCCGCCGCGATATGCAATCTCTTCTCCAGCGCCGCTTGCTTCAAGCATAAATTATTGCGATGTACGAATAAGCGGACACTCAGCTATCTTTGAGCACGCTCTATCCTATAAGTAATCTTATCCTATCCAGTTTTCAGAAAGCCTCGTAAGTATTCTGTCAATTTTGATGTCGCTGCTGTAATATATTGAAATTAAAAGAAAAACTAAACGCCTGGTCGAGACTCAAGTTTTCATATGTGTCTTTACTAAACTAAATCGGATTTAAAGGGGAAATGGAATGAATTCAACGTATTATTTTGGCGTTATGGTAAGGCTTTTTTCGATAGCTCTTTTTGTTTATGGTGTGGGTAAGTTGGGATATGTGATGACCTTCGCTTCTAATTACGAAGGTTATGTAGGCCCAAGTACAGTTTTTTCTCTTTTAAGTTCGACCCTACCAATATTAATTTCAATTATCATTTGGTTTTTTCCTTTAACTGTTGCTCGAAGCGTGCTTCCTATTGTCGACGAAACGGAAACGACTATAAATACACTTTCGGTGTTAACTGTTTTTATTCTAGCAATAGGTCTTTATACTTTTTACTACGCAATAATTGATGGTGTATATTGGATAACCTTAGTCCATGTTTTTGTAAGAGATGAATTCGGTAATATATCAAAAGTAATTTCCAATGATGATAAAGCAAATATTGTTGTTACGGTAGTTGAGTTCGTTTTGGCTGTAGTCTTATTAATAAGAGCCCGAACAATTGCAAGACTGCTTAGTTCATTTGCAAGATAATATCCTTTAACCAGTAAATGTAAACTAAGTGTTGAGGCGGCTCTAAATTATTCATAGTTGAATGAATTGACATGATGATGCATACCGTTATCTGTGAGTAGAGTTAACTCTTTATAGCTACTTACAGAGCAGAGTTCGTTCCAACTTATAACTTGGTACAGAAAATTTTATTTACCTGGAATCAAAAGTTGAACAAAACCTGCATTGCCATTAAATTAACCCCCTTACTGCCCAAAAACCAGAGAAAAGATGATTAACCTGAGTTTCAATATTTATACACTGCTAATCAGTCTTTCTGTTGTTATTGCAATTACTTTCGGGTTTTTATTGGTGTTCAGTAGTCATGCCACTAAACGAGCAGATCGCTTTTTGGCGGCGGTGGTTTTCACCGTGGCGTTCTGGAACAGCTCGCTGTTAATCCTTGAGCTCGACATCTATCAATTTATGATTGGCATAATTTGGATACCTTTTACTTATACATTAGCACTGGGGCCTTGCCTGTATTTCTACGTTAAATATCTGACAATCACTGATTTGACTCTTAAGCAAAAGATATGGCCGCACTTTATACCCATGCTTATTCAGGTCGGGCTATTCCTCGTGCAGGTGTTTATCGCAATTCCGCAGGCAAAGGGCTACTTTCAAACACAGCTTTTTAAGGTGGTTGATCCAATTGTCAACGTACTCGCCATTCTCTCGTTGCTGATTTATGGCTGCTTTACCCGTGCACATATTTTTAAATATCATCAGTGGGTTCAGGAGAACTATAGTCACTACCATCGTTATCAACTGAACTGGCTGATACGATTAAGCTCTGTATTCTTGTTATTGATGGTTGTCTGGTTGGTTTATCTATTGGTGGATTACGTCATGTTTGATTATCAACTGACATTCAAGCATTACTATCCGTTTCATTTAGGGCTGGCAGTTATTTCCATCTGGCTGAGTGTCGAAGCCTATATCAAACCTGACATAATTTATTCAGATACCGATCTCAAGATCGTTGAACAGACAGATGACCAATTAGAGCCTGATAAAGAGCTTCAGGAACAAGCGCTTTGGCTGAAGAATCAAATTGAGAAGAATCGTTTATACCTCGACCCGGAACTATCACTTAAGTCCTTGGCCAGTACGCTAGATATGCATCCCAATGTTACCTCAAGAATCATCAATGAAGGTTTGGGAGTCACCTTTTCTGATTGCATCAATGAGTATCGGGTTAATGCCGTGAAGCAAAGACTGTCTGACCCTAGTTACGAAAACGACACATTTCTAGCCATCGCTTTTGATTGTGGGTTTAATTCCAAGACGACCTTTAACCGAATTTTCAAGAAATATTGTAGTAAGACTCCAATACAGTTTCGAAAATCACTAAAAAACCCTTAAATTTGGGTGCCACATTATAATCTGGAACGACTCTGCTCTTGCTTCTCTACAAAATAGCGTTTTTACATCAATTAGTAGCAGGAGCTGCATATGAGCATGATGACGAAACAACCCTGGGTATCGCTGACCTTTCTCTTAATTGGCATGATGATGTTTATGGTGGTTCCCATGATGCCGTTTGCTTGGCCTGCGCAAGTTGTATTAACTGGTATAGTGATGTGTCTATTACTTTTGAGTCTATCCTGGTTCTTTATCAAACGAGAAAAGTTAACACTTAACGAGGTCAATCTCAGGCCAGATTGCCATACGCCTGCTCGACTGGCTTTGGGTTTTGCTATTGGCGCACTCCTTACTGGCATTATGCTCACGGTCTTATTCAACTTAACTATCGTTGATTTTGCCCCAGTGACGAGTCAATCGCCAATGCCCTTTCTCATTTCATCCTTGGTCATCATCCCTTTGGCGTTAATGGAAGAGCTATTGTTTCGAGGCTACGCTTTTTTCAGATCGCTTAAAGCGGTGAATGTACGCATCGTTATTCTAGCGACCGCGCTACTTTTTGGACTCTATCACTATAACGATCAAACAACTGTAATAAATGTTCTATTGGGGCCAGGCATTTGGGGGGTGGTCTATGGAGTTTCTGCATATATCTCCGGGGGGCTGGCGGTACCACTTGGTATCCATATCGCAGCAAACTTCATGCAGGGAATTTTTGGCATGAATCAATATGTCGACTCATTGTGGATGATTCATCTTGTTGAGACAGAAAAAGCGATGCTTGGTATTGAAGTGCTTGGTACCAGCATGCAGATTGTTTTATTGCTGGTGTCTGTATTGGTGCTGGAAATATACGAACGTTCTATGAAGGGAGCAAGTGCTTGATAGGCATTATACTTTTCGCGGCCACATGGGCGCTATTTATCTATAGCGGACATCTAACTTCCTATCTTTTCCTCGGAAACTAACTCCACGCTCGTTTGATAAGAACATTGTTCAAGTACGCCACTTGAGAGTGCCTAGCGGCTGAGCGTCGAGCCTTTTTGCCTTCTTTTGTGGCGTAACAAAAGAAGGTCGCAGGCAAGCTTTAGCGCTGCGAAATAGAAGTTAGGAAAGAATGGGGAAAGTCAATTTAGCGTTGTGCAAACTATTAGATATGATTTCCCTCTCCCCAGCCCTCTCCCAGAGGGAGAGGGAGCAAAAAACAAGCTTCCCCTTTGGGAACTTAGCTGCCACCTGCTATGTGATTTGCGAATGACGGCTAAATTGCAATTCTTGCCAATCAAAACCGTCCAGAAGTGTTCTTACTAAACGGCTACAATAACTCTAATTGCCTCTAACTGAAGTTGAGTGTCTTCCAAGTACCGGGTAAGAAGTTGCGTTTGTTTTTTCACAAAGTCTATTTCTTCATCACGTATATTAGGATTTTTTTCCTTAAGAGATGTTAGCCGGTTCAGTTCAACAGACTGTTTGTCTTGCATTTCCGAAACCACATTAGCTAACGTTTTATCAGCTTGCTTCTTTGCTAAAGCCTCTGTCTTTTCAATAATCCCTTTTAACGATTTTTCTTCACTCTTAAGTACTAATCGAGCATTTCTTTTATCAAGTTTTGAACACTGCGCACTTAAATTAGCGTGACTGACATTTGCCGCGATATTAGAACCATTAACATCAGTTAACAGTCTAAAACATTGATAAGGCAAGAAGCGTTGAGCTTGTAAATATTTAGGAGCAATACACTCTAGTTTGTAGAGTGATTCAACAAGTAATGTACCTGCCTTTATTGCTTTATTCTTTAAGATACAAACGCTGGCGTTTCCTTTATTTTCCCCTAGGATTAAATCAACAGCACCGGTGATCATTGGGTGCTCCCAAGTTAGAAAATGCATATCATCTCTGCTTAATGCGGTTTCTCTATCAAACGTAGCGGTTAGTCCTTCCTCGGGAAGTGCAGGGAACGCGCCGACAAACATATGGTCTCCGGGACGAATGACTTGTGCCATATCCGAATGGTCTTCATAATCAATACCAAATCGGCTCCATGTTTTTTGCATAAACATTCGTGGCGACTTCTCATCCATTTCGTTCACTGATTCAATCAGCTGATTGGCATTCTCTTGATCAAATGAGGAAAGTTCTAGTAACCGATCTTTACCTTGTTCAAGTTCGCTATTTATTTCATTAGCGACTTGTTGAGTTTGCTCGATTAAACCGGTTTGAATGGTTGAATCATTTGGATTAAAAATGGCCTGATTTAATAGCTCAGAAGTTAGTGCGTTAATCTTTCCGCCAGCGGCGTTAGTTTTTTCAAAAGCATTCATTCCTAGATGATACCAATTGAACAATGCATGCTGCGCCGTTTTCTCCATATAAGGCACATGAATTTGAATATCTTCCGATTGGCCGATTCTATCTAATCGTCCAATACGTTGCTCCAATAGGTCGGGATTGATGGGCAAATCCATTAATACTAAGTGATGGCTAAATTGAAAGTTTCTTCCTTCACTACCAATTTCAGAACAGAACATTGCTTGGGCGCCGTCTTCTTTGTCTGAAAAATGCGCGGCTGCCCGGTCTCTACTGATTAAGTCTAAGTCTTCATGGAAAGTGCAACAGTTAAGGCCTAGTTTAAACCGGCAATAAAGATCTAAGTTAATAGCGGTATCTTTACTGGCACAAATAATGACAACTTTTTCCTGGCGGTGGCTCTTAAGAAAATCCTTTAGCCACGAGACTCGCGTATCAAACTCACACCAGCTGCCATCTTCAAATTGCGTATCAGGGTGAATTAATTGTTGTACCGCAATGGCTTGATCATTGTCGAGGTCAAGTTTCAAAGCTTCGTATTCAGCGCAGCGTTCTACCGGATGAGCATTTAAGACTCGCTTGGGGAATCCTTTTACATTCTTACGGGTATTACGGTATACCACACGACCAGTTCCGTTGCGGTCTAATAATTCGGCCAAAATTAATGACTTATTTGCTTCGCTAATTTCACAGTCAGAGATGTATTTGGCGGCTTTAGCTTTTAATGCTTCAGACCAGTTTTCTTCGCGATCGAGCTCGGTTATTAAGTCGGCAATGGGCAGGTAACTATCTTGCTCTTTAACAAAGGCATCTAAACTATAAAAACGATTAGGATCTAATAACCTTAGTCGTGCAAAGTGGCCGTCTTGACCGAGCTGCTCTGGAGTTGCTGAAAGCAATAATAACCCCGGTGTATTTTGCGCGATTTTTTCGATGCGCTGGTATTCGTTGCTTGGGTTGTCAGGATGCCATTCAAGGTGATGAGCTTCATCAACAATCAATAAGTCCCATTCACCACTAGCCATTAGCTCGATGTCACATTCGGCCATAAACTCGCTTGAGCAGAGCACTAACTGCTCGCTTAAATAAGGGTTATCAATTTCTAGCCCCTCGAAATCAAAATCCTCGGGCAAATCTAACTGTTCTATTTCACTGGTATCGAGTTCGGTTAATGACTCAATTCTGGATTGATCAAAAATATTAAAATGCAGATTAAAACGCCTAATCATTTCAACAAACCATTGATGAATAAGGGTTTGTGGCACAACAACTAAAACGCGCTGTGCTCTTTGGCTAATAAGCTGCTGATGGATGATCATGCCTGCTTCAATGGTTTTTCCGAGGCCAACTTCATCCGATAGTAATACTCTAGGAGCGTGCCGGTTACCAACCTCTGAGGCTATATGTAACTGGTGACCGATAAGATCAACCCGCGGGCCTTGAAGTCCGATAATCGGAGAACTTTGTTGCTTTTCTTTGGCTTTCATTGCCTGGTAACGAAGTTCGAACCATTTAAGAGAGTCGATTTGTCCAGAAAACAAACGATCACTCGCTTGGTTAAGATCAAGGTGATGGCTAAGCTGAGTTTCAGGGATAGGAACCAGTTGCTCGCTATTGCTATCAACTTTAACCATATAGACGAGGGTGCCATTATGAGGCTCGACTTTTTCAACGGTTAACACATCGCCATGTTGGGTTTCAATTTCATCACCAGCCTCAAAACTCATGCGAGCCAGTGGTGCGTTGTCACAGGCGTAGGTTCGTTGTTCTTCAGTTGCTGGGAAAAAAACGCCAACTAAACGATGATCAACTCGTTCAATAATACCTAATCCAAGTTCAGTTTCGTTTTCGCTGAGCCAGCGCTGGCCTATTGCAAATTGGGTCATAGTAGAAAAATAGCTTTGTTTGAATGGATGACGGAGTTGTTTACATTATATCACTAGTTGTATATCACACGAGAACTATAAGCGTAGGAAAATTGCTTTTTTGTTGGCTTGTTAACAATGACTGAGGGTGAAACTAACCATTTAAAATAAAATAGATTAGTCGTGACAAACAAGGATGAACGGCATAGAAAGCGGATTGTTCATTTATTGAGCTGAGGATTAAATAAGAGAGCATTAAATAAGAGAGCATTAAGCGAGGGTCAATTAGGTGCAATCGACCCTCGCTCAAATGATGCTAGTTAACTATCGCTGGTTTTATTGACCCAGTTTAGTTGGAAAAGCAGGGGCTTTATCAAGCTTTATTGGCTTGAAGCTCTCAAGCTGTTTAAGCACTTCATTAATCCCGGCTTCTAACTGACTATCGCGTCCTTGATTGACTAGGACAGGATTTAGGTCAACGTCAATATCAGGGGCAACCCCTTCGTTTTCAACACGCCACTCGTTATCCGGTGTGAAGAATCGGAAAAAGGGAACGACTACGCGGCCGCCATCAATTGTTGAACGATTGGCTGAAATTCCAATCAAACCACCCCAAGTTGTTTTACCAATTAACTTTCCAAGACCCATACGTTTGAAGCTGTAGGGCAAGAAATCACCGCCAGAACCTGCATCTTGATCAATTAGCATCACTTTAGGTCCTAATACCGCAGCACCTGGCGTGTCAAAAATTAACCCATCTCTATCTTTCCAGCTGGCAAGGTATTGGCGTGAAAGTATATCGGTTATGTAATTGGCTGCCTGACCGCCACCGTTTCTTCGTTCGTCAATGATCATTGCTTTTTTATCAGCTTGAGCAAAGAACATGCGATTGAAAAAGGTGAAACCACCACCGGCAGTATTGGGTAAATAAACATAACCAATTTTACCATTTGAGGCTTTATCGACCGCTTTTCGATTATCTTCGATCCAATTCCAGAAGCGTAAATTTTGATCATTGGCAACCGGTTCTACTACCACTTTTTTAGCGTTCTTAGCTTTTCCGCCTCTGCTGACCATTAGGTTAACTTGTTTGCCGACAGTATTTTCAAACAGCGAGTAGATATTGGTTTTACCATTGATGGCAACGCCATTCACGCTGTGGATTGTATCGCCTTGTTTGGCGCCAATTCCTGGGGCTGCTAATGGAGCGGTTAACGTTGGGTTCCATTTTTCGCCCGTATAAATTTTGTCAATTTTATACTGGTTATTAACAACCCGTAGATCTGCGCCTAACAAACCAATTGAAACTGGTTTTTGTCGTGGTATGTCACCACCTCCAACGCGATTGTGACCAACTTCCATTTCTGCAATCATTTCAACCATGAGTTTATTAAGATCAGCGCGTCGACTCACATGGGGTAGCAGTTTTTTGTAGCGGCTATGTATCGCTTGCCAATCAAGTCCATGCATATTGGGGTCGTAGAAATAATCACGCTCGGTTCGCCATACTTCGTCAAATATCTGTGCCCATTCAGCACGCGGATTAATACGCGCTTTAACGTCCGCGGTATTAACCGCTTCGGCTGACAGTTTCTTACCAATTTCAGCGGTTTTTAGCTGTCCATTTGAGCTGAAAGTCAAAATCATTTTGCCGTCGGAAGACAGCTCGAAAGCTTGCACGTCATCCAGCATTTTCTCTACCTTCTTTTCCTCAAAGTCAAACCGCATTAACTGGCTTGTTTGCGTTGATTGTCCATCGGACTCTATGCCGCTACCGGGTTGATTGACTTCAACAAAATAAAGATTACCGTCATTTGCAACTTGTAATCCAAAGTAGGCTTTTTGAGCAATAGGCAAGGCAACGAGTCTGTCCGAAAGGCCTTTGATATCAATTCTAACCGCTTTGCTTTTTTCATCTTTATCGCCTTCGTCATCCTTGTCATCAGAAGCTTTCTTTTTAATTTTCTCTTCGTCAGATTTTGGAAGTAGTGGAGAACGCCCATTGGATGCTAATACAAAGGCATACATGCCATATCGGTACGGCCGTTCTTGAGTTGACATGTCTAGCCCGACATCGGTCGGTCCTGAAGTTGTCGAAGCGCTAAAGTATAAGTACTGTCCATCTGGGCTAAAAGCTGGGGCACCGGCACTACTCATGCTATCGGTCAATTTGTGCGATCGGTTTTTCTTAAAATCATACAAATAAACATCAGAAAAATAGTTGGCGCCAATTTTGGTATAAGCCAACCAACGTCCATCGGAGGATAACGAGGTTTCAAATTGGCTTCGACGATTATCGTCGTCTATTTTCAGGCGTTTGCCATTAACAGGGTTTATTGACCAAAGACCAAGATGGTTGTCACTATAGATGATTTTACTTCCATCTCCAGCCCAGGATAACAGCTGATAATCAGCGGTAGGCCCTAGAGCAAATCCTTTATTTTTCTGTTTACCGCTTTGGTCAACAATGATTAGCTTTTGCACACCACCTTTATCAGACGTGTAAGCAATCCGGTTTCCTTTTGGCGACCAAAGGGCATCCCTTTCTCTTACGCCATCGGTCAATGTAAGGTTACGAGTGGAACCGTCTTTTAATGGAATGGTAAAAACTTCTCCGCGTGCACTTATCAGTACTCGCTTTCCGCTAGAGGACAATTGTGCGCTTTCGAGTGCTGTCATTGCATCTTTCCATTGCACTCTTAATTCCGGTAAGTCGGGGCTAATTGATATTTTTGGAGCGCTGGTTTTTCCAGTGGCGGTATCGAGCAGTTTTAAAGAACCGGCAACGTCAAAAATAAGCTTGCTGCCATGGGCGTCTGCAGATAAAAGAACCCACGTTTTTTCATAAGTAACTTGTGTCACTTGTTTGGTTTTCTGGTTATATTTGTGAAGGTTTCTTACCCTGTCTCGGTCAGATAAAAAATAGACCTCGTCACCCACCCAAAGCGGGTTTGTATCACTTGCCTTAACATGGGGGATTTGTTGATAACTATCGGCATTAGGTTTCATAATCCATATTGGCGGAATGGTTCCTCCGCGATGATTTCTCCATCCGCTTGCGCCACGGTGAGCTGTTGCATAAGGCTGATAGGCGAGGGTTTCTCCATCGCTGGACCAGCTGGCGGATTGCACCACGGCGTCCATGAGCTTAACTGGCAGGCCACCTTCTTTGTTGACTTCCCAGGCTTGGGCGCTACGACCCATTTTCATTTCTCGGCCGCTGGTAAATAAAATTCTGTTACCGTCTGTGCTCCACCCATTAACGTTATCTCGTCCCGGGTGCCAGGTCAGCCTTGTCGGTTGACCGCCATCGGTGGCAATGACATAAACATCGGTATTGTTGTCGTGGTTCGCTGAGTAGGCAATCCACTTTCCATCCGGTGAAAAATGAGGGGCGCTTTCATCAGCCTCGCTGGAAGTCATTCGTTTTGGCGTGCTGCCGTCGTGATTGGCTAACCAAATATCACCCGCATAAACAAAAGCTATTTTTTGCTCAGATATTGCAGGTTGGCTTAGCAATTTAGTTTCAGCTAAAACCGCTGGTGCTGCTAACGTAAAACCTGCCGCTAATAGGCAAGAAAGTAGTTTGGGTTTTGCTTTAAGCTCCGTTGAGCTTTTACTGATAGTCATCTCGGTGCCACAACTGTTTTTCGAATGACGGGCTGAATGGTTCATAGAATCTCCTGTATAGGGTTGTTATATTCCGTAAAATTGCTTGCGCAAATTAGCCAAACTCCTTGAGTTAGTTTAATATTTTGAGAGGCTGGAGTGAAAAGTAGTATAACGACTAAGGCGTAGTCGGTCGAGCGCCGAGCCTAAGACCAATAGTAAGGGTTTGTAAGTAGTTATTAATTAGCACGGATTAACTAGGCTGGATTAGTCGGGCTGGATTAACTAGCCCGGGTTAACCAAAGCAAGCTTTAACTGCACTCATTTTTAACCACTAGGAGAAAATCGGTGAATCAGCCCAGTATCACTTCCATAGGCCAAATCGCAATTGCCGTTTCAGATATCAAACAATCGCTGAATTTTTACCGTGAACAGCTTGGCTTAACCTTTTTATTTGAGGCCGGCCCCAATTTAGCGTTTTTGCAGTGTGGTGATATCCGTTTAATGCTAACAACTTTGCAAGGTGACCAAGCCGATCACCATACATCGGTTATTTATTATCGAGTGATTGATTTAGACGATGCGGTTGTAAAAATCGAAGCGTGCGGTATTGAGTTTATTCAAAAACCGCAATCAGTGGCAAAAATGCCCGACCATGAGTTGTGGCAAGGGTTTATTAGAGATCCCGATGATAACCTTATTGGTATTATGGCGGAGTTACCAGTAGCTAAAAGCTAACGCGTCGGTAAACAAGGTTATTTCTATAGGCCCCCCAAATGAGTTTCTACCATTAAATTGACTAACTAATGATGATAAAGGAGATTATTAATCGTGAAAGTCAGTAAGTTGATGAGCCGCCGAATTGTGAGTGTCAACATGGACGATACACTGTCGAAGGTAAAAACACTGTTTCAAGAAAACCATTTTCATCATTTAATGGTGATTCATGAAGGCCGACTCATGGGAGTTTTGTCCGACCGTGACTTCTTGAAAGCCGTTAGTCCCAAAGTAGACATGATAGCCGCTACTAAGAAAGATATTGCTACCTTAAATAAGCGGGTTCATCAGATTATGACCCGGAAACCGATATTTCTGAATCAAGATGCCAACCTTAAAGACGCCGTTCATGTGTTTAACAGCGAAAAAATATCCTGTATTCCCATCGTTGACGAAAATGAGAGACCCATAGGGGTTTTGTCTTGGCGGGATATTTTTAGAGCCATGGAGAAGCTTAAGTAGGCTGAACCTGGGGAAATTTAACCCTGGCAAAGCGTTGCTAGCAATTAAAATAAGTTCGCGGCAACGGCTACCTCTGTCAGAGCTAACTGCCTGTTATAACCGTTTGATTTTTATAAGGTTTTAACACGACATCATCTCAAATCAAGATTGAAGCATTTTTTAACGGCAATTAAATAGCATTTATTTGTTGCTGCAACCCCTGCAAATTTGACAAACCGACCCTGCAAGCTATATATTCAGCGACTTATAAGGGGATCGGAGCTACTATGGGAGAGACTAACAACAAGCGAACCAAAGCGTCGATTGGCTCTCGTATATTTAGTGTATTTCTTGATAACGAGTTGATCATAAAACGCTTTCTTCGCCGTTATTCGTCTAATAGCGACGATATTGATGATATTAGTCAAGAAACCATTCTACGGGCGCTGAAAGCCGAACAGGCTAAAGAGATTAGAGAGCCCCGAGCATTTCTATTTGGTGTCGCAAAAAACGTCGCTAGAAAGCTGTTAGATAAAAAATCTAAATCTTTAATAGATTTTATAGATGATTTTGGCGATCAAGAGTACTTATCTAATGAGCCTTGTATAACTGAACATTTAGAAGGCCGACAGAAAATGTTAGTTTTTTGGGAAGCGGTCTCGCAGTTACCTGCCCAATGTCAGAAAGTTTTCGTTTTAAAGAAGGTTCACGGCTATACTCATAAAGATATAGCAAAGATATTGGATATTTCTATTAGTACGGTAGAAAAGCATGCAGCGATGGGATTAAAGCGATGCAGCGAAGCTATGTTGTCGACTGATGATAATTCAGAAAAATCCAATAATTACACCGATATAAGTAAGTTAGAAGCAAGAATAAACAAAGAATGAGTGATAAATTTTCAGCCAATAAGTCAAGTGATGTCACTGCTGAAGCCTGCGCTTGGATTGCCCAGCTAGAAAGTGAAAGTATGACATCGGATGATCTTGCTGCCTACAAAGAGTGGGTAGAGCGCAGCCCTGCGCATAAACAAGAAATACAGCGTTTGGCGGTATTATCCAGTGAAATGAACCTGTTGACGGAAATGGCTCAACCGCTTAAAGAAGCTGCAACTCGCCAACGACAGCTTTCAAGTCAAAATCAGGACGGTTATTGGTCGCGATTAAGGCTTGCTGGTGTCGCTTTAATAATGCTTCTGTCCGTTTACACCGGCAACCAATACATTTCATTTTACGATCAAAATGAATTAGCCATGTATTCTACGGAGGTTGGCGATTACCGAGAGATTACTCTTTCGGATGGCACCGTATTAGAGCTAAATACCGATAGTCAGATAGAAATTGATTATAGTGAAGAACGTCGAAAAGTGCGTTTGTTGAATGGAGAGGCATTTTTCCAGGTTGCTCATAATGCCAATCGTCCGTTTATTGTTTACGCAAACGAAAAAGCGGTAAGGGCGGTCGGTACTGCTTTTGTGGTGCGACTTTCAGATAAGGCGTTAGAGGTTTTAGTTACCGAAGGTAAAGTTGAACTATCTGCAGCGGATAAATCCGTTGAGCCCAACGATATCGCTAAGGGATTATCGAATGATAATGTTGGTGAATCAGCAACGGCATTAACTCCGGTTGTTGAACCGATATTTATGCGCGCCGGAGAAACGATTGTTTATAAAAAAATCGATAATAAGGTAGCGATCAAAGAAAAAGTTCAAGTGGTCTCTAAGCGCGAAATAAAGCGAAAGCTTTCTTGGCAAGACGGCTTGTTGGATTTTTCTGATACGCCCTTGATCGAAGTCGTCGAAGATTTGAGCCGATACACGTCAATAGAAATAGAAATATTGGATCCAGAACTTCGAGATTTGAAATTTGGTGGTTTGTTTAGAACTAACGAATTGCAGGCGTTGTTTAACGCATTAGAAACAACTTTTGATATTCAGGTAGAAAAAGTTGATAGCACTCATGTTCGATTGAGCCGTAAGGTGCCCACCAATAGCTAAACCCTTTGAATTTGATTCATTGGTGAAGTAAAACATAAAAATAATAATTAATTTAAATTTTATATAGCGGTTTTTTGATTGTCAAAGTACTAATCCTTTAGAAACCGCAGTTGTAATGATGATAATAATGGTTTCGACTTTTGTAGTATTGGGGACAGTAAACAGTTTTATAACTTTTAAGCGCGTATTTTTATTCGCGCTAATGTTGTCCGGTTGCCTTTTTTTGTCGGCCGGCGCTTCTGAAAGAGACAAGATTTATGAGCTGCGAGTACCGCCAACTAAGGCGAGTGTCGCGTTAAAGTCTTTAGCTCGTCAGACAAACTATTCACTACTTTTCCAAGATACGGAAGTCGAAGACGTTATCACCAACCCTCTCAGCGGAAGCTATACGCTTCAGCAAGCGTTAGATCTTCTACTAAAAGGTACAAAACTCACTGGCGGTTTCACGGAAGAAAAGGTGATCACTATCTCCTTACTTTCTCAAATAAAAATAAAACAGCCTGAGGATAGTATGAATATACCGAGTAAGAAAACTACTTTTATGACCGGTTTCGCAAGCGCGTTTCTGGCCGTATTTACACCCGCCGATGTAATCGCAGAAGAAACCACTGAAGACGAAGCACAAACCATGGTTATTGTTGGTTCGAGAGCTGCGCCTCGTTCCGTTGGTGATTCACCGGTGCCCGTTGATGTTATTTCAGCATCTGAGCTAAGCACGACTGGCTCAACTGACATGTTAGATATGTTGGTTGGTACCGTTCCATCTTTTAATGTACACGCTAATCCGATAAGTGATGCAGCGACCATGGTTCGTCCAGTTAATTTACGTGGCCTTTCCTCGGATAGTACGCTCATACTCGTAAACGGAAAACGCCGTCATCGTGCCTCGGTTATTGCTTTCCAAGGTGGCGGTATTAATGATGGAGCGCAAGGTCCGGATATTTCGGTAATTCCTAGTATTGCTTTAAAACAAGTGGAAGTACTCCGTGACGGCGCAGCAGCACAGTACGGTTCTGATGCGATTGCCGGTGTAATGAATTTTGTATTAAAAGATGATTCAAGCGGCAGTACTATGTCGGTAAAACAAGGTTCTTATTTTGAAGGTGACGGTGATAGTACCACCATCGACGGAAACTTTGGTATGCCTTTTACTGAGCAAGGATTTGCTAACTTAAGTTTTCAATTAAAAAATGCCGATGCAACAAGTCGAAGTATTCAAATTCCCGCCGCACAAGCCATGGCTGATGCCGGAAATACGTTTATTCAAAACCCAGCGCAAATTTGGGGTTCACCTGAAGTAAATGATGATTTTACTGTTTTCCTGAATATGGGTGTTGACCTTGATAAAAATAAAGAATTTTACCTTTTCGGAAATTATTCAGAGCGTGATGTAAAAGGTGGATTCTATTGGCGTAACCCTCATAACAGAGGGAGCATTTATTCTAATGATGGCGGCGCGACTTTGTTGGTTGGTGATTTAGATGGTGTAGGAACGGGCATCACTTGTCCTACTGTAAACATAACTAGCAACAACGTTCTTAACAATCCAGACTATCAATTGATTGCCGATAACACGACGGCGTTAGGGGCAAACTGTTTTGCTGTTAACGAAATACACCCCGGTGGATATACACCTAACTTTGGTGGAAATGTAACTGATTCCGCTATTGCTGGTGGCGTAAAAGGTGATATTGATGGAGGCTTTTTGGATGGCTTTTATTTTGATTTGAGTGGTTCCGTTGGAAGAAACGAATCAAGCTTCTCTATTGTTAATACCATCAACTCGTCGATGGGAATGGATTCGCCAACCGATTTTGATTTAGGTAAATATATAGAGCTAGAAAAAGCGTTTAACTTAGATTTAGTCAAAGTGGTTAGCACTGACTCAGGAATTGATGTAAACGTGGCTTCTGGACTTGAGTGGCGCGAAGAGTCATTTGAAATTGTTGCGGGCGATCAGTTTTCCTTTTTAGCGGGACCTTTAATTGACCAAGGATTTAATCTAGGCTCCCATGGATTTCCAGGATTTCAACCTTCACAGGCTGGCGTTTTTACTCGTCGCAGTGTTGCCGCCTACGGTGATTTAGAAGCGGAAGTTAGTGAGAACTTGTTGTTAGGTGCAGCAGTAAGGTATGAAGATTTTTCTACTTTTGGTGATACCTTTAACTATAAGTTGGCGGCGCAACTTATTTTGACCGATAGCGTTTCATTAAGAGCTTCTACCAGTACTGGTTTTAGAGCACCAACGGTTGGGCAGGAGAATGTTAGTAATGTTTCAACGGCCCTAGAAGATGGTGAGCTAACTGATTCGGCTTTATTGCCGCCAACTAGTGCCTTTTCACAGGTTTTTGGTGCAAAAGCGTTAACACCTGAAGAATCTCAAAGTTATGCTTTAGGTTTTGTATATGAAAGCGATAATTTCTTTTTTACCGCTGACTGGTACAAAATTGAACTCGATGACAGAATCACTCAGTCTGATAGAGAGCCTTTAACGGAAGCTAATTACTTAGAGCTTGAAGCTCTTAACGTACCTAATCCTCGCTCGGTAGGAACGGTTAGTTTCTATACTAACGATTTTGATACAACCACTTCTGGACTTGATATTGTGGCAAATTACGATACCGAGTTAATGGGTGGTTCGACAAAGTTTAGTGTGGCTTATAACTATACCGATACCGAGGTAACTAGAAATAGTGCGTTTACCAGTGACTTCAAAGTTCGTCGACTTGAAGATGGACTTCCTGAGCACCGTGCAACTTTTACAATGGCTCAAAATTGGGATGCACTTAGCATGTTTGTTCGCGCAAACTACTACGGTGAATATTATGCCGTGCACGTTGACTGGGATGCTACTGCAAAAGAAGCCGATAGTGCTATGACCCTTGACGCTGAGGTTAATTATCAATTGAATGAATCATTAACTTTAACGTTAGGCGCGACTAATCTTCTTGATCAAGAGGCTGAGTTAGTTGATTTTAATGGAAATGGCGGTGCTGCTACTGATATTCCAAATGCAAACTGGGGTGGTAAGTATTATGAAACCAGCCCATTTGGATTTAATGGCGGTTATTACTACTTGAAAGCAACTTATAGCTTTTAAATAAAAAGGTGCTGATGACTGTTTCTTTTTCTCCGATTGGAAACGTTGATCAGCACCAGTAATCGTTATTAGACATTTCTAATGTTGCCTAACTTAAAAATGTAAAGCAGCAGAGTAACAGTTATTTTGGCAGTCATTGCGCTTGGATTTTTTTTCCCCGGTTAATGACATAGCGCGAAGTTTCTTTATGCCAAGCCACCCCTCGGTGGCTTTTTTCGTTGTAGGATAGAACACAATAATGTTGCAGGAATAATGTTGCAGGAATTAAGGATAGTTTGCTGGCATTTTATAGTGACGCTGTTATTTCGTTAGTGACGCTGTTATTTCGCTTTATAGCTGTAATGGGACTCAATTTGTTCTTTGGTTAAAATCCCATATATTTTTTCAGAAGTAGGGGAGGTTGTTCTAAAAATATAGACCGCATCAACACTTTCTCTTTCCATGGTATCTAATGCTTCTTCTAAGTTTGCTTGAAGATATACTGAGGCGACATCTTGACGATCAGCAGGAATAGCCAGCAAATCAATGTCTCTTTCTATACTGCGAGCCACTCCGTCATTTTCTTCTTTGTCTTTTTCCGCCTGCTGCTCTTTTAGTTCTAAAACAAATCGTGCCAGGTCGTTTGCCGCCAGTAGTGAAATCGGTACTTTGTCTTGCCTAACCAGAATCCATCGAGGAACATCTTCAAGTAATTTTTCCGCATCCTGATAGCTAATCATTTTTTCTTGAACCGCCATCTTTCTTTCCATTAACCCTGCAACTCCGACACTACGCAAGAACTGTGAAAGCGGGTTTACTCGCAGTTCCAAACCTTTGGCACGTAATTGCGAGTGGAAAATAGAGGATTGCTTGAATACTTGTGAAACCACCAAGTTGCTAACAACAACAGCGATCATCCCTGGCAAAAGGATATTAGGATTATTAGTGAGCTCTAATAAAGCCATCAGCGCTGCAAGCGGCGCTTGTAATATAGCACTCATCATTGTCGCCATGCCTACCATCGAATAAAAAGCATACTCGGAGGCGTACTCTGGCAGTACCATCGCACCTATAGTTCCTAAGATCCCGCCAGCCATTGCACCAATAAACATGCTTGGACCAATAGCTCCCCCCGGTAACGAAAGTCCCGAACAAATAATGGTAGCTAATAATTTGCCTACAAAAGCAATTGTCAAAATAGTGAGTGTTAAATCCCCATGTAATGCGTCATTAACGGTGTCATAACCAATCCCCATTATCTGAGGCGCACCTAAAGCAAGAATACCTACGCTGGTGCCTGCAACTGAACACTTGAGCCACGCGGACCATTTTTTTGCTTTTTCGGTGACGACAATAGTGCCTTTAATAAAAAAGCTAGCAACGCAGCCAATCACTAAGCCAAGTAATACAAAGTTTGGTATTTCCCAAAGTGAGTTAAGGTCGAGTGATGGGACGATAAAAGCTACGTCATTTCCAAAAACGATTCGAGTGAGTATTGCAGCTGATACTGAAGAAAGGATTAAAGGAATAAAACTACTAACAGCGTATTCCATCATTACCACTTCCATGGCAAAGATTACTCCGGCAAGCGGGGTATTAAAACTTGCGGAAATAGCGGCAGCGGTTCCACAACCGACCAAGATGCGAATACTATTATTGGGTAATTTCATTTGCTGACCAAGCCAGCTACCGGAGGCAGAGCCTAGATGAATTCCCGGGCCCTCTCGTCCAACGGATTGTCCAGTAGCAATAGTAAGACCACCGATCAGAAACTGAACTAACGCGTTACGCCAATTTAAGTAACCTTGGTGAAAGGTCATTCTTTCGATAACATGCCCAACGCCTACCTGACGATAGTGCTTGCCAACCTTGTGCAAAATAAAGCCGACCAAAATACCGCCGAAGGTCGGTAGAATCAATCGAAACCACCATGGAGCGGACTCAAAATCACCCGTTGAGTCGCTGGTGTGCCACAGTACAAAACTACTTTCGATGAATAGTCTGAAAAGAACAATAACGCCACCGGCTAAAATACCACTAAAGAAACCGAGAGCGGCCAAAGCTGGCAACGCGTTTAAGCTTGCTAGTTTTAGTCTTATGGTTTCAAAAATTGACATTAAAGTGTCTTCATTTATTAATTAAGTGAAAAGTTCTCGAGTCCTTCGGTTACTTTTCAAATAGAGTAAAGCTGCTCGTTTGTGCCTTTGTTAGTGCAAATTAGTCCGGTATTATTGAATGCGGTAACTGTTTCAAATACCCGTCATTTCAATTTTGTAAGGTATAAATAGTCTTAAAAATGAAATCACTTTAAGAATAGAATATAACCTATTGATAAAAAAGACAAATATTTATGCGTTATAGGCTTTAAATAGTTCTTTTTTTGGCTAACGGTTCGCTTTTTTGGTATCTAGCGGGTTTAACTGTTTTATTGATATAACTTTATATTTCTGTCGAGCGTTAAGAGAATTTCAACCATATTTTCGTAAATACAGTACTGATGCCGTTTATTGGCTTGATTAAGATCTTGGTAACGAGCCTTTTCGTTGAGGCAAAGCTTAAGCTTCTTATTAATTTCAGCGTCGACATTTTGTTTAATTTTTTGCTTCTTTGAATAGCCGAATGGTTGAAGCTTTTTATCCCGCAAACTAATGAGGTCTTTTCGAATTTGAGCGCTATTATCTTGCATACAAGATGTATACACCGGACCTTGTTGGCTTTGTTTGCAAAGACTGGCTTGAGACATTGCACGGTTGACTGAATCGGGCAAAGCCGCTTGCGCTGTGTTCGATTGGATGGCAACTAACACAATGACTGTTTTGGCATATTGTAAAATGCCGCCTAATTTAATCTTTAGCAAAGAATTATCCCCGTAGTTCTATTACTTTCTATCAAAGCTCGTTTTACGTGGTCTGATAAATACGTTTTATTTTTTGGCTGATTTATCAATTATAGACGAAATTGTTTAATCTCCTTGAGAATATTTAGGGCAGCCCGCAGTATAAATTATCCAGTTCTGCAATGATTTGATGCCGCTTTTAGGCTAAACTAGCGAATTGTCATTGTCTTATGAAAGTAGCAGGATGAAGCATAACAATTTAGTTATTAAACGTCAGAAATCTCGTATGTGGTATTCCATTGCTACAATACTTATTATTTTGATGTTAGTACTCACTTATATTTTTGGCCGTTATTTGGCGGTCAGTGAGTTGGCTGGCACTAAAGAAAACTTAGTGTTATCACAGCAGCTGTTAAAGGAATCTCAGCAACAATTGCAACAGGTTGAAGAAAGCCTAGTCATGCAGCAACAATCGGCTAAGGTCGATACACAGTCGAATCAAGAATTAGTCGGTAATGTTAAGTCATTGCAACAGTCAAAATTGGAACTTGAGGAAGAGCTAGCATTTTACCGAAAAATTATGGCTCCCGAGAAAGATCAAGAAGGGCTCACCGTAGATACTTTTCAGATAACCGCTACCGAACAAAAAGATGAGTTTCACTTTAGAGTGACTTTGATTCAAGCGGGTAAACAAGCGCAGTATTTAAAAGGAAATGTTGATGCTTTTGTATCAGGTATCTTAAATGGTGAAGAAAAGGAGTATAATTTTCGTGAACTAGGTACTTTTAATGGCAAGCATTTTCAGTTTCAATTCAAGTACTTTCAAAACCTGCAAGGGTTTATTCAAATCCCACAGGGTTTTGAGGCAAAAACATTACGCCTGAAAGCGCAAACTGTAGGGCGCAGGAAAAATCAAAGAGCGAATAAAGAAGCATTATGGCAACCTAAGGAGAGCCAAAAGTATGTTCGGTAGCACTAAGAAAAATTCGCCTAAGGCAAAAGCCGGGGCTGCAGATACGTTAATATGCAAACAAACTAAAATAACCGGTGATGTAACCTTTACTGGAGTACTTTATATTGATGGTTATGTAAAAGGTGATGTTACTGCAGAAGAACTGGAGAACTCTTTACTAACCATTGGAACCAACGGTTATGTAGAAGGTTTAATTAATGTTCCTCATATTATGATTTTGGGCCGAGTAAAAGGTGACGTACATGCCCTTGAGCATGTTGAGTTAATGGCCGAATCACGAATTGAAGGCAATGTTTATTATAAGCTGATTGAAATGGCGATGGGCGCGGAAGTTAACGGGCAAATGCTACATACGGTTGAAAAACAGAAATTATTGGGCCACCAGCAGGCAGAGGTTAAAAAGAAAGATAGCGGATCTAAAGCGGAGGATGCTAAGATCGCCAAAGGATAATTACTTAATAGTAAGTTAGTTAAACGTTAGAGAAATACTATGTCAGAAAATACGTCGGGTGGTGTAGGTGTTGTAAAAGCGACCCCTATTATATTCACCGAAGCGGCAAGTAATAAGGCGAAAGAACTTATTACAGAGGAAGAAAATAGCGCTTTGAAGCTTAGAGCATTTGTAACCGGAGGCGGTTGCTCAGGCTTTCAGTATGGTTTTAGCTTTGAGGAAGAGCAAAACGAAGATGATATGGTCATTGAAAGGGACGGTGTTAGTTTATTGGTTGACGCTTTAAGTTTTCAGTATTTGGTTGGCTCAAAAGTTGACTACAGAGAGGACCTAGAAGGTTCGCGCTTTGTCGTTGAGAACCCAAATGCAACTACAACCTGTGGTTGTGGCTCGTCCTTCTCTATTTAATCAATTAGCATTTCAAACTAGAGGTTTCTGAGTCGTGGCCTCTTTTCACCCTATATTTTCACAATACTTGTACTTAAACGAGTTTGTATTCAAAATATTTGTATTTGCAGCTAAATGAATCAGCAAATAATATCACCACATGTCTTTGAACGTCATTGGACTGTTTCAGAACCTTCTGTTTCTGTTATTGCTTTTCTCGCGCAACAATTACCGACACTTTCAAAAGGCAGACTTAAGTTAGCGCTTAAGTACGGCGCGGTATGGCGAACAGCGGCTTGCGGTGGTCATAAACCTAGCCGAATAAGACGTGCTAAATCGCTGTTAAAAAGTGGCGATGAAATACACGTTTATTATAACGAAGCATTAATCCTCGAACCTATAATCCCAGCCAAACTAGTCGCCGATGAAGGTGAATACAGTGTTTGGGATAAGCCTAGCGGCATGATGTCACAACCGTCAAAGTGGTGTGAACATCGAGCAATTGTAAGATGGGTAGAGCTATTTGGTCTTCAATCCAATCAGCTGCAGCAACGGCCTTGTTTTCTGGTGCACCGGCTAGATCGAGCCACTAATGGTCTTATCTTGGTTGCCCATAGTAAAAAGGCAGCGGCTAAACTGGCTAATCTTTTTGAGTCACGGAACATTGAAAAGACTTATCAAGCCACGGTTAGCGGATGTTTTCCTTTGCCGGGTACGACGCTTGAGTTGCAAAATGATATCGATGGAAAAACAGCCAAAAGTACCATTTTAAGTTGTGTCTACCAACCGCAAAGTGATGTGTCCCTATTAACGATTAGATTAGATACTGGCCGTAAACATCAAATTCGACGTCATCTCGCCGCTACCGGTTTTCCGGTAATTGGTGATCGACTATATGGTCATTCTTGCCAAGAAGAAAACGACAGGGATATGCCGGATCTCATGCTGACATCCTACCAAATACGATTTGAGTGCCCGTGGCGCAAAAGCGAAAGAAGCTTTGTTCTTACACAGAAAACCAATAGCCAGGATCTGTATAAGTAATTGTCAACGATACTATCTATTAATAATTTTCAACCGCACTATCCATATATAATCGCCAGCTAGGCTATCCATAAATAATCGTTACTCAGGCTATCCATGAATAATCGCCACTCAGGCTATCTATAAAAATTGGGCTTGGTTAGTACAAGGCGCTGGTTGTGAAATTGTGGCTGTCGCAGTTATTTTGTCCACTGTCTAGCGGCGCTGACGTCCTCAAACAATTGACATTGAAATGTGGAGTCTTCCATTGCTGTTAAGTATCGCTTAACCCATATGGTTAACGCTTGATTCGTGGTAACTACGGCGATCTTAATGTTTGAATTACTAAGCGCCCCGGCGTTGTCTATTGCTGCAATCGTTTCTATGTCCATATCAGAGATATCAAATTCCGAAATGTTTGATAAGTCGTTGATGATATAGCGAAGGTCGTCAAATCGAGGATCGCCATGTAAGCTTAAGTTCATCTTGAGAATATATTCACCAGTCATTTTTCCTGAAAAAGTTCGCAGAAGTCCCTTTGTTTCCCACTGGTTCTCATACTTCATAATATTAATCGTCTCCTAAGGTAAATATACCGCACCTAAAACTTTGAAATCCCTTGCACCGGTAACCGAGGGTAAGTTGCCCGGTTGCTCGAGCAGCCGTTGTTTCGCTAACCATGCAAAAATCATCGCTTCTAGAAAGTCGCCATCAACTCCAAATTTATTGGTTGTGTTGATATTAAGTTGGCTATAGTTTTCAATTCGTTGAAGAAGAAGCTTGTTATGCATGCCACCGCCACAGACTAAAATATCAAAATCTGTGATTTTCAGTTTTTCAATTGATTGCCAAACCGTTATTGCGGTGAACTCCAGTAATGTTCTTTGTACGTCAGCATCGTTAATTGGACTGTCTAAACGGTCAATATGCTTGAGTAACCAAGCCATGCTGAAATATTCTGTACCGGTGCTTTTTGGAGGACTTTGCTCGAAGTAGGGGTCGCTTTTTAACAGCTTAAGAAGCTTTGTATTAACGCTGCCTTTTTGGGCAAAGTGAGCATCTTTATCAAAACTCAGTGATTGTTTGTTGTGATTTTTAGCGTTAGTTCTGCGAAACCACGCGTCCATTAGGGTATTGGCGGGACCGGTATCAAAACCAATTACCGGAGAAAACTCATCTTTTGGTAGATAAGTTATATTTGCGATGCCGCCAAGGTTGAGAATGATGCGGCTTTTTGATTGATGGCGGAGTATGGCATTATGAAACGCAGGCGCAAGTGGCGCCCCTTGTCCCCCGGCTGCAAGATCCATACGTCTAAAATCGGCGACGGTTTTTATACCGGTACGTTCCGCAATAATATTGGCATCGCCAATTTGTATAGTAAATGGGTATTCTTTGTTTGGTCGGTGGCGAACTGTTTGACCATGACTTCCAATCGCCGATATCAAGGATTTATCAATACCGTTGATATCAAGAAAATCATTGACCGCTTTTGCTGATTCCAATGCCATCAAGGTATCTAACTCCGCCATTGTTTCTATGCGGTTTTGGCTACCATCATTGATTTGCAGAGTTCGGTCGGACTGATTTTGGGGACTGGAAATTGATGCTAGCTTAACTTGAATATCGCCGCTAAGGGGATGAAAGTGGCTGCCTTTTAAATTGCAATTCTGGTCATTAATTTCAACCAGTGCGACATCAATTCCATCTAGGCTGGTTCCCGACATTAATCCAATAAATAGATTATTACTCTCGGTCATGCCGTTATTTTGCTACCTGAGAATTCGACTGGATTTGTTTTCTAGACATTAGCTGATTGATTAACTCCGAGCTATTTGCTGCAAAGGCGGTACGTTCCTTTTTTGAAATGGGCTCCGCTTTTGGAAGCTTTACGGTGCGTGGGTTTCGATGAACCCCATTGACCAAAAATTCATAATGCAAATGCGGTGCTTCAGCGAGTCCTGTTGCGCCGACATAACCGATCACTTGCCCCTGTTTTACACGTTTTCCGCGGCTTACTGCTCGACGAGACATATGAAGGTATTTTGTGACTATTCCTTGCCCGTGTTGAATAAATACATACTTTCCATTGTATTTATTACTGGTGGAATGAGTAACCTTACCATCCCCCGCCGCTCTAATTGGTGTACCCGTATTGGCGCGGTAGTCAATGCCACGATGCGCTTTCCAACGCTTTAATATAGGGTGAAATCGTCGAGGTTTGAAGCCTGAACTTATGTAGGAAAATTTAATGGGAGCCCTTAGAAAGGCTTTTCGCATACTTAGCCCTTGTGGCGTGTAATAATTGCTAACGTTGTTGGAATCGGTATATCTAACCGCCTGATAACTATCACCTTGGTTGATAAACTCGGCGGCAATGATGTCGCCGTTTCCAATCTTTTCACCATCGAGATATTTCTCTTGGTAAAGAACTGAAAAGCTGTCACCACTTCTTATATCTAAGATGAAGTCGATGTCCCAATCGAAAATATTGGCAAGGTTGACCACTAAGGTGTCGGACAGCCCTGCCCGTTTACCTGACATGTATAAAGAGTCGGTAATAACACCGTCAACATATGCTGTTCTGTACTCGATGGTTTTATTGGCGATACGGCTGGTATAGCTATTGTTACCAATCGATGTGTCATCGGCCAACGATTTTTCGATGAAAAGGGTCTTTTGTAAGTCAATAATGTACTTGATGGCTTCTAGCTGACCCTTGTTGTTAAGTTGATAATGAAGGATTTCCCCAGGTTTCAACTTTTTTAAGCGGCCAGCGTTTTTATCTAAGTTGATGATTTTATGAACCATCTGCGCAGAAAGCCCAATGCGTTTAAAAATCAATGAAAGATTATCACCTTTTTTAACGGTTTCTGTTTTCCATTTTCGTTCGATATCAAGCGGTTCTAATTCACCTTCTGCAATTAAGGTTGATTCCAACTGTAAGGGAATATCAATGGGGTCTGAATAATCAATGTCTTTAATTTTATGGTTAACGTCTACCACGGGAGATTGCTCTATCTCTTTATCCGGCGCCTGAATGGTAATTTCACCGGTTTCTACGTCTGCATAATCGGGAACAGTATTATCTTCGGCTGTATTTTCGTCGGACAATAAGAATGCAAGCGCCATGATCAATAGCGCCATGGATATAATCATAAACGGATGGGTTGCCCAGGCAGGAATATGATCGAAAAAGCCTTTATCAAAGAATCTTTTGTTATTTTGTGGCTTGTAATCGTGTTTAATCATACAACTTTTAATCAGTTCCGTATAAAATGCCGCATTGACTCAGGTGAGCTATATACGACGAACTTGAAAATCTAGGCGACGTGATAGATATTTCAAGATTTTAACTCGTTTTGAGCTATCAAGAAAGGTAAACAATCTAATCTAGGTTGTACATTATTTAATTGGCTGGAATATGGTAGATAAAGAAATGGCATCAGACTTAATAGCTGATTTAGGTTGGCGCGGTATGATTCAACAAATGACCGCGGAAGAAGAGCTAAAAAATCATCTTAATCAAGGGATGAAAGTCGTTTATTGTGGCTTTGATCCCACCGCTGACAGTTTACATATTGGTAGCTTAGTCCCGCTGTTGGCGCTAAAAAGGTTTCAACAATATGGTCATAAACCTATTGCGCTGGTTGGGGGCTCCACTGGGTTGATTGGTGATCCTTCTTTTAAGAGCAGTGAGCGTCAGCTGAATTCAGAAGATGTTGTTGAAAACTGGGTCGAATGCCTTAAATCACAGGTGAGTCAATTTATTGATTTTGATTGTGGCGAGAACTCTGCAATTGTTGCCAATAACCTTGATTGGACCAAGGGGGTAGACGTTTTGTCATTCCTACGGGATGTTGGTAAGCACTTCTCGATAAACTCAATGATTCAAAAAGAGTCTGTGAAGCAGCGTATTGATAGAGATGGGGAAGGTATTTCGTTTACCGAGTTTACCTATATGATCCTACAATCCTATGATTTTGCGGAATTGAATAAGCGTTTTGATTGTACCTTGCAAATTGGTGGTAGTGATCAGTGGGGCAATATCACTGGTGGGATCGACCTAACTAGAAGAATGAATAGGCAACAAGTGTTTGGCTTAACTTTGCCGTTGGTGACTAAGTCCGATGGCACTAAATTTGGTAAGACGGAAACTGGCACTATTTGGTTAGATCCTAAGAAAACAAGCCAATATGCCTTTTACCAATTCTGGTTAAATACCGCTGATGCCGATGTTTATACCTTTTTAAGGTACTTTACTTTCTTAAGTGAACAGGAAATCGAAGCCATAGAAGCGGCAGACCGAGAAGCCCAAGGCAGGCCACAGGCTCAAGGTATACTAGCCAAAGAAGTCACCAGACTGGTTCATGGCGATGCCGGACTTGATGCCGCAATAAGAATAACCGATGCAATGTTTAAGGGGACGCTGGCGGATTTAAGCGAAGCGGATCTTGAGCAACTTGCACAGGATGGCTTGCCATCCAGCGAACTGCCTTCGGATTTTGCAGATAAACCTCTAACCGCGTTATTGACGGAATGTAATATGGTTAAAGTTGGTAGAGAAGCAAAAGATGCATTGGGTCGCAACGCGGTTTGGGTTAATGGCAACGCAATTGGCGCAGAGTCTAATATGAAGACTGGTGAATTATTCGCCGATAATAACGCTCTTTTTGCGCGTTTCTTCTTAGTTAAACTTGGTAAAAAGAAAAATCATCTGTTTACCATCGCTCGATAGCACTAGTTCGGCAGTTGCAGTTTGATACTTGCAGTTTGATAGTTGCCCCTAAAGATATTTGCGCCTAAATCGTCCATTAAAAAACGCGGTAGATGACTATTGCAGGTCTCTATCGCATCAATATTGAGCTATTCCATCGTTTTATGCGGGTTTTTTGCTCTATTTTTGCCCAATATCCGGACTACCTCTGTAGCGGCTTCAATAAGCGCTAAAAAACTACCCAAAATCCAGTTTTTGAACTATCTTTAAATAACGCCTTTAGTTAGGTTGTTTTTTGGCCAATCAGCGTTGATTCTTCAGAGAGTTGTATAGCAAATAATCACCTCTTAAATTAATTCAAGATTTATCCAAATAAAACTTGCTTTGCCAATCGAAGTGCCTATAATGCGCGCCTCGCTCACAGGAAGAGTGGTGTTTAAAGACAAGGAATGGCAAGGCTTTAAAAAGATTTGAATAAAAGATTTTTAAGGTATTGACAGTGAAAAATCGCACTGTACAATGCGCGTCCGCTTCCAGGGAAGAAGCGGTAAAAAGGGCAAGGGAAGCGCAGGCTTTAAAAAGATTTAAAATAAAGATTTTTAAAGTGTTGACAGGCCATATTCGCGCTGTATAATGCGCGTCCGCTTCGAGGGAAAAACGAAGCGTAGAAATGAAAAAGGAGTTAGCCGAAAATAAAGTTTC
>CAJQOL010000009.1 GCA_905479925.1 uncultured Kangiellaceae bacterium
ATGAATCACCTTTCTTCCAGCGGTCCCACATGAGAGATTTTTGTTTTTCAGTGTAATATATTCTGGGTCTTTGCTTCATAATCAACACTCCTGTTCTTTTTTAAGAATAGCAGTGTTGCGTCGACCGGTTGAATTCACAAGATGTAGCGTGCTCTAAGATAACTGAGTGTCCGCTTATTCGGAGAACTTTTCAAATGCCTAAATCTGCGAACAATTGCAATGCAATACTCAGCGAAAAGTACCACAGTTGATGAAAATTTGATTATTTTTATCGTTTAGAAAAATCTTAGTGATAGACGTTATTGACCTGCAAAGGCGCCGTATACGATTACGGCCACTGAATAGTTGGAATAAACTGAAGCTCTTCATCTGGATATTTCTCGGCTAACTCTTCCGCGACTTTGTCTCTTATTGTCAATTTATCATCCCGGTCAACACCATATTTAAGCGCTAAAAGCCTATAATCTTCTTCACTTAATCTTATGGTTAATTTAGCTGGCGCTATTTTTTCCCGCAGCATTAGCCCTAGGACTTGCCTAGCTTTTTCCGAGGGAGTTATATCTTCCACTGCGGCTTCTATGGTGAGTTTCTTTCGCCCATTAACGGACAAATCAACCGCTATCTGTTTTGTTTTACCAGTGGTGGAAGCAGAGATTAATGAGTTAAATATCTCTTGTGTTATAAATTTTTTATCCTTCCTAGCCATTAAGGTCCTCCAAAAAAACGAGTAGTTTTTTATCTCAAAGCGACTATATCTGTAGAGCCAATAAACATACACCTTTGATATTTAATGTCAAACGAATCAAGCACAGAAGTAAGGATAACCTGAGCGGAACGGTGGAGGCGGTAGACTTCTCCCGACAAACGGGCACTTGGAAATATGATTTAGAGAGGAGATATGGGTTAGAGGGGGATATGGTTTAGAAGAGGCGCTATATAATGGGATCTGCCTGATGCCGAGACAATATGAGACGATATAAGACCGGCATATACAGAGACACTGAACTACTAGAGCTAATTTAGAAACTTAATTTAGAGAGCTAATTTTTGAGGCCTTATTGCTCTCAAGGTTTACACGCCCGATACTCGCAACAAAGCTAATCGACTAACACCAGCTAGCCTGTTTTCCGCCACCTTCAGATAACAGTTCCTGAACGTTGGCTTTCATTATTTTATAACCGACATTGCCAAACAATTTTTGTCGATTATTATTCAGCACATAAGTCGGGCTGCCCTCTAGCTTATGTTTGTCCTTCATTTCCATTTCCGAAGTAAACAGACTCATTGCAGAACCATCATTTAATTGCGCTTCAATAGCAGCACGGTTGATGCCATTTTGTTGAGCAATATCAAAAAGGACAGCCATATCACTGATATCTCGGGCATCTCTAAAAAATGCCAGTCTGACTTGCCACTCCATAAGTTTTAGTAGCTCTTTATTCTCTTTGGTCTCGGAATTAGAATCAAGCAGCTGAATAGCTTTTAAGAACAGATGCGCATTGCCAGAGGTCTTGGGTCGACAAATTTTCCAGATATCACGATTAATAGCAACATGCGGGAATTGCTTTCCTATTTCAATCACATGCTGATTGAAACCCGCATAGCCCCCACGGTCGGCCCAGCCCTCTCCAATGCGGGTAGCGGTATCACCAAATAACGTCACGTGAAAAGGTGTCACTTCAATCTTGTCACTAAAGGTCTCTTTTAACGTTTCTAGCCTGATTTGAGCCACATAAGCCCAAACGCAGAGTACGTCTGAGTAATAAGAAATCTCAATTTTCTTTTTTAACATTTTCTTGCCCTAGTCAAAACCTAAACCATGCCTTACAGCGGTACTTAAGCGCCATTTCAGCGGCATTTGCATCATTTAATCTGGACGGCTAGTGTCGCATAACCAATGGAAAGGCCATTGATCTAGGGCAAAAACTCAAGCGGAATTGTTAAATAGTAAGCAAACGCAGGGAACGACTGGGTAGTTTACAAACGTCGGAAGTGATTAGAGAATACATCGAAATTAAAAAGGGCCCCATCAGCAAAAGACCCTTACCCATGCGACGGTTTGGTTTGGTTTGGTTATGTTTTATATGCAAAAAGGAATGGAATGGGACACCTTAATGGATGTTGGCGTAATCTCAGTACAATAGGCAATAACTTCAACACCGTTACTAAGCGCCTCTTTAATCAGTTGCGCATAATCAGGGTCGATTGACTGAGCAATTTCAACCGTTTCAATACCGGTATGCTGGACCAGAAAAAATAGAATCGCTCGATGTCCCTGTGAAGCGCAATGCATTAGTTCGCGAATATGCTTCTGACCACGTGTTGTTACCGCATCGGGAAAACAACCTTTCGCGCGACCTTCATTATCTTTGACTTCATTTAGATGACCGTTTTCATCGGGTATTCCTTTTAAGGTAACGCTCTTTACTTCGATATAGGTTTTAGATTGTTTACTGTCGGTAACTAAAATATCGATACGGCTATTTTCTTCTCCGTATTTAACTTCCGTTTCAACCGCTTCAACATCAGACAGCTCAGTGATTTTACCCTCGGAAATAGCATCAAAGACCAAGCGATTGGCTCCTTGAGAATTTATACCAATAAACTCCCCGGCAGGGTTTTCAGCCAGCACCCAGGTATAACGATACTTTCGTTTCAAGTTTTGGCTATCTTGCAACCAAACGTTCCAGCCGGGTTGCCAACAATTTTTCATTGAACCAGTATTTGGGCAGTGGGCGGTGAAGCTGCCCTTGCTTGGATGTTCTACATCCGCTAAGAATCGCTTGTATCGTTTAACAAGGGTAGCTTTTTCTAGGGGAGGATCAAAAATCATGTTGCTCACGGATTAGGTTAGAATCGGTTAGGATTGATTAAAATAAGGTTAATTAGAATTGAGTAAATTAATAACCAGAAAGATAAGGGCCGAGAACATCGATTGTCAATGGCTATTAGTGGATAACTCAAAAAATAAATGAGCGTCTAATCAGTTGCGATAGATTGTAGTGATGTCTTGTTGCGATAAATTGTTGTGATGTCTTGTTGTGATGTCTTGTTGTGACATATAGTTGTGATAAATAAATTCGCAATTTCTATTGCGCTATTCATAAAGCACAATATCTTGTCCCGCTTCCTGAGCTCTTTGAAGTAGCTCATCACAATCTTTGAGTAAAGACGTTAAACAACCCTCTTTCGATGTTTTGAGACCGACGCTGACTGTCATTGCTTTTTCTTGGTTATCAAAAACCAACGGTAAGTCTTTTATGCGTCTTCTAAAAGCGTCTAATTGGTCAAAAGCATTTTGCGGTTCTACGTCTTTCAAAAAAACCACATATTCAGAACCATTTAAACGCCCGGTTAAAGCATCATCGAAACCAGCTTCTAGGCGACTAGCAAATTCCTTAACCAATATATCTCCATAAGCATGATAAACATTATTAAACTCTTTAAAGTTATCCACTTCTAAAATAGCCACAGCGTAACCACTGTCATTTTTTATGCATTGGTCAATTGATTTTTCAGCCGCTTGGTAGAAATAACGTCGGTTATATAAACCGCTTAGGTAATCGCGATTTGCTGAGTCTCTAATTTGTTCGATTGCCTCTAACGATTCGATGTTATGCATAATTCGGCAATAGAATTCTTCTTGTATGAAAGGTTTTCTAAGAAAATCATTAGCGCCATTTTTAATAAATTTTGCAGACAAGGACGCATTGCCATCACCGGATAAACCAATAATAGTTAAATCCTGCTTATCGTATTTGCCTCTAATCAGTTTAACGAGTTCAAATCCGTCAACGTCAGGCATGTTGTAATCGGTAATGACTAACCTTATATCTGGATTATCGATTAATTGCCGGATGGCATTTTTGGCGCCATCGGCTTCTACAACTTGAAAGCGATACTTATTGAGTAGGTTAGAACATTGCTTACGCGCAACTAAAGAATCATCAACCACTAACACCTTAATCCGGTGGTTTCGGTTTAATCGGTTCATCAGTTTTAGTGCATAATTATAGGAATAACGGCTTTCTTTTATGACGTAATCAACTATGCCTTTCTCGTAGAGCGCATCTCGTCGCTTTTCATCGTAGGTGGCTGTTAGCACGATGGTTGGTATTTTGTTTTTTAGCACCAGATCAACAACTTCACCGTTGGGCGCGTCAGGCAGATTTAAATCGACCACCGCGGCAAAATAATCACCTGGAGCTTTTACCACTAAAGCTTCTGCTTGGGCGTAATCTTCAGCAAAATCTGCGTCGAATTCACCGCTATCGCCAATCAGCCGCTTCATAATTTTTAAGACCATTGAGCTGTCTTCAACAATTAAGATCTTTTTCATTATTCCCCTCGAGCTATAAGGGCAGACTTATATAGCCCTTAGTATTGCATACTCGTTTATTTCAGTTTCTGACTTTGAAAACAAGTATAGTCAAGAACCTTGATTCCTGCTTTTTTCTGACACTTCAGTACTAATGCAAGGGTTTGAAATATCTCAATTTAACGGTTAAAGCGGCTTTTGAGTCATGTTGCAGCGCAATTTTATTCATCATTGGAGCAAATTCCAGCGGTGAGATTAATAAATTAATAGAACATATAAAAATAAATAAAGATTAGCTAAAAAAACTGCCGAAAAAGGGAATGATTATTGACCAATAAAACACGCCAGATGCCAATAATTTACTGCGCTAAGGCAATTTTTAGCGCTAAATTCATTAACAATCAAAACAAAGCATCGCAAAGAAAATGGCGATTAAATGCCGCCAACTGGTTAGACCACAGTCCTCCGATCATTGCTTTACAACCGCTATTTGATTGGTTTAGCTTGTTTGGGCCGATTTGATTATCACGGAAAGACGGGTAGGACCGAATCAAGCAGTTAGGCGTATTCACCTTAAAAAGAAAAATTCTAATTAATCAACTAAGGAAATTCGCTATGATCAATAAAAAATTAATCGCAGCAGTTTGTTTGTCACTGACTGCCGCATCAACTTCCGCGCTGACTAGTACCCCAAAACACGTTGCTGTAGCCCCTGAAAATGCCGCCAAACAAAAACTCGTTAGCGCGCAACAGCAAGGGATCTTTAGTCATTCCACCATGATGCCCGTCTACCTGTCTAAAAGCACTAACCGACTAGCGACAAATGATTCCGTCAGCTTATCGCTGCCGTTTGATGGTGAACAACAGGGCTCTTTAATTTTTCTATCGCCAAATGCTGAGCAATGGCAAGTATCTATTGCCGATAGCCAAGGTAAGTTACTGGCTAATGAGCAACAACAGACATTAAAACGACTGGCATCCGAGTCTATTTCTATTGGTCAACAGGATTTTAAAGGCAGGCAATTTCCAATGGCTGGTGCCAGCAAAGGGACCTTGAACATTACCATTTCGTCTACAAAACAAAAAGCTAGTCAGGCGACCAACAGCCTTGGCAAACAACCAAAAAAACTATCACAAAACGGTCTCGTTGATAACAATCAACCAATCGGATTTTTAATGTTTAAAGGTGACGTTAATTTTAAACTCTATTCCCATTTAGATAACAATTACACCACCTTAGGCAGTCAACTGAACCTATCAGCCTATATGGTTAACGACTTCGGTCAATCAACCAATCGACAAAAACAGCTTTCCCAGCAAGTCGCCAAAAACACCATCGATAGCGCTACGCTAACAATTACTTCGCCGAGTAATAAGACCCGCGTACTAAAACTATTAGACAATGGTCGTAACGGAGACAAACTGGCTGGAGACGGCCGTTTTGGCGCCAATCTTCCCACCAACGAAATTGGCAACTATACAACGCAGCTTCAGGTAACCGGAATACGTCCAGATGGCTTTGCGTTTTCTAGGACAATTAACGATATCTATCCTATCGCGTCATCTCCGTATCAGTTTAAAGGCTCTAAAGCGTTATTATCTTTTGTTAAAAGTAACCAAACCCAGTTAAGCATTCCTGTCATTAGCGACCTAAGCGAACGTTCGGTTTATTTATCCGGCGAGGTTTGGGGAACTAACCAACAAGGCCAACTTCAGCTTGCCAGCTGGGTCGGCGGTTTAGCTTCGGCGAAATCAGCCAACAGGCAGACGTCACTGGATTTAAATTTTGATACCCGCTGGATTACTAGGCTGAATCTTAAGGCACCCTTTTATGTTCGCTCACTTCGCTTACAAGACGCCAACAATCATGTACCTGTGGCTAAAAGCAAACCTCTAAGCCTGCAGCTTAGCCACTCGGTATCCCGCAGCCTAAAACAGCAGTTTGGTTTCAACGGCAAGTTTGGTTACAACAGCATGTCAGGTCTCAACGGCAAGTCTGGTTTCAACAGCAATTCTAACTCGATTAGCCAAGCAATCACCGACGATATGCGTATGTCTAATGCTCCGGCAATTGCTGAAACGCAATCTAAGGCAACCAGTAACCCTAAACTGCTACTAGTTCATGGTTATTGCTCTAGCAGCGTTTGGAATACGGGCAACTTTAGTAATTCGGTAGAGTTTCAGGACTTTAGCAAAAACCGTAGTCACGAAGCGTTCGCACAACAAATTCTTAACTTTGGGAACTCCTATACTTCCTATGGAATAGTAGCCCACAGTCAAGGGGGAGCAGCGGCACTGCATTTATATAGTCGTTATTGGAGCGGTTTAGATTATGCTACCGGCGGTCGAATCATTCAGTCGGTCGGAACGCCATACCAAGGGACGGCATTAGCGGGTAACCTTGCAATATTGGGAAGCATTTTTGGCGCGGGCTGCGGAACAAATACCGACTTAACCTATAGCGGTGCATCCAACTGGTTATCAACTATCCCAAGCTGGGCTCGCTCTCAAGTTGATTATTACACCACGTCTTTCTCGACAAAGTGGTGGCGCTACGATTACTGCAATATTGCAACGGATTTATTCCTTAACGATCCGGAAGATGGAACCACTGAGCAATGGGCAGGACAGCTAAGTGGCGCAGCCAATATGGGACACAAAAAAGGCTGGTGCCATACCAGAGGAATGAGAGATACCGCTCAATTCTTAGACTCTGGTCGAAATTCTTCAATGAATTCAAGGGCAGCACGCTAACCATTAGACACTAACTAACTCAGGTAAACTCTAAAAAACGGGGGGAGCAATCCTCCCGTTTTTTTCTTTAAACCGCCGGTGTCATAAACCTTTAATCAACCCAAATTATTATCAACCTCGATTTGTTTTTGATTACTGGATTGCAAAAGCCGCTCACTAATCCCTCTCCGCCCCTTTGAAGCAAAGCGAATAAAGGGCTTATTAATTGAAATTTAAGCATTATTAGTCTTTAATTGGTTCAGTTAATAGCGGTCATCTCCGCTAAATTATTGATATTTGGTCTATTAGGCCTTAATGAGACATCGTTTTTGCTTTTTATTCAAAGGATTGTAAGCCAGGTATTTTTTTGCAGCCTAATGATAAGCCTGCTTGTAATACCCTTTTCGGTAGCTGGAGAAGCTATCCACAAAGCCGATCCTATCGACCTTTCCACCGCTGTTAAGATCCCGTTAGATGGTAAAATTGATTTTCTCGAAGATAGCTCCCGAAGCGTTACACCGACAAACCTTCTAGCGCCGCATAATCAATCAAAATTTAAACCTTTACTCAAAGATAAAAACTCTTTTGGAGTAACTCAAAGCGCATGGTGGTTTCGAGTACAGGTGGATTTTTCTGCTATCCCTAATGAATCTCGGATGTTATTGATAAAAAATTCGTTAATTAATGATGCGCGTTTGTATCGACAAAATGGCGAACAAATCGACCTCATGTCTAAGGCTGGAATAGCCTACCCCGCGGACGACAGGGCAGTCTATGATTCATTATTAATTTTTCCGTTAGAACAACAAGCCTCTATTACCACTTATTATTTACGCATTCACAATCAAGGAGCCTTGCAAGCACCACTAGAAATATGGCACCCCAATGAGTTAATGGGCCAAAGAAATATTGACCACTGGATTATGGGAATCTATTTCGGACTGATTTTATCAATGGCCATCTATAATTTCTTTATCGGTTACTCTACAAAAGATAAAGCCTACTTTTATTATGTTGGTTACCTGTTATCCCTTAGCCTAGTTATTTCTCTTAATGACGGTTACGGTCAGCTACTTCTATTTCCTGACTCTCCCTACGTTGCTTATATGAGCATCAACTGGTCATCTGCGATATTGATCATATTTGCTTCGCTATTTACCCAGAGTTTCTTGAATAGTAAAAAGAACACCCCGGCTATCAATTATTGGTTAGTCGCCAATATGACATTGGCCGTTTTATTCTTAGCGGCGGACCCATTTTTATCCGGTTTTGCAAAAGCCAACTTGATCCTATTACTTATTTTGAGTTTTATCGCTTCAATGCTTAGTGCCGGTATAGCGGCATTTATTCAACAGGTTCCTGCGGCCAAGTTTTTTTTGGCAGCATGGATTTCTATGCTGTTAGGTAGCTTATTATTAGCGTTCACAAAATTAGATGCCATTCCCTATTTCGCCATGGCCGAATACGGACTGCATATAGGAACATCGATTGAAGCCATGTTACTTTCGTTTGCTCTAGCTTCAAAAATTAATCGGTTGGAAGAAAGTCGAAAGCTTGCCGAAGATAAAGCTCGACGTTCTTTAGAACAGAGCAATCAAACGCTACAAGATAGTCATAGAATTAAGGATGATTTTTTCAGTTTATTAAGCCACGAACTCAGAACCCCCATGCATGGCGTTAGCGGTATTATAGAGTTATTTTCAACGGATAATTTGGACAATGAACAAAAAGAAAAACTCAGCTTTTTAAATCGTTCATCCATCGAAATGGTCAGTTATATTGATAACCTTCTGATCCTTTCCCAGCTTCAGTCGGACTCATTAACACTTAACGAATTACCTTTTTCACCGGAGAAAGTATTACAACAAATTGAAAATCGATTTAATCATGAGGCTCAAGATCAAAAAATTGCCTTTAATTTTAAATACCCGAGACCAATGGTCGCAAAAGTCATAGGTGACAAACGGGTATTATCGGTCATTACCAGCCAACTACTCAATGAAGCCTTTCAAAAGGTAAACTTAAAATCGATTAGCTTTAACTTTGACTATCAGGCTTTTCCTTTAACAGCAAAGTCCGAATCAAATGCTGATACTAGTACTGGTTCTGGCTCAGACTCGAATTCAGAAACTCTCAATGCCGAGCAATTAGATCGTCAACGAAGGTTATTGATCAATGCCACAGTCACGACTGAAACCTACCATAAAGAAGACCCCAATTATTTACCGGGAAATGCGCAACAATTGCATTATGAACCGGTTACATCGCGAATCAAAACAGAGTTCAGCAGAAACTCAGCGCGAGTACTCAGTACAACCAAAGAGCTACAACAAAAACTGATTAAGTTACTTAACGGTACCATCAGTGAGAAAAAGATTTCTAGCAACGTTCAGGAAAAGCAGCTTAATATCGAAATGATTATTAAGCTTTCGGATGAAAAACCGAAAGACGACCATGACCTAATATCGTCTCGTTCAAATGCTGAACGACTTGCCTTAGTCGTGGATGATAACTCCGTTAACCGAGTAGTCGCGGAAAAATACTTACAATATCTTGGTTACCAAGTTGATTCAGCTTGTGATGGAAAAGAGGCGTTTGAAAAATCTCAAAACGAAAATTTTGATTTTATATTAATGGATTGTCATATGCCGGTACTAAACGGGTTTCAGGCCACTGAAAAAATCAGACATGGAAAAAACCATACAAACGTGCCGATTATTGCAGTAACCGCCGATGTAACCAAAGAAAGTGCTGACGCCTGTGAAAACTGTGGTATGAATGCAATATTGCATAAACCCATGAGTATTGGTGATTTGCAAAGACAGTTAATGCAACAGAATGTTTTTAGCGAATCAGAAAAGGCCTTCTCTATAGAGCACTAAAGGTGCTCCAGGGGACTTTTTGCCAACATTCCCCATTTTGCCTGCATTCCCCATTTTGACCATAGGGCTTTGACTATTAATACCCACTCAACGAGGCGGTTCTGTAGGTTGGAGTTTGGCCAGCGCCGGTAATATCTCAAAGATAAAACTAGCCCCTATTTAACCGAGTGTTAACTCAATTGAAAATGGGCTATAAAATCCCCAAGATAAGCGATACAATCCTATCTACTTTTCGTACAATAGTTCATCGTCGCTAAATAACGCATTAGATAGTACTAAATAAAGCTAAAAGGACCCGTTCATGGCTCAATATACTACGTTTACTTCTGAATCTGTTTCTGAAGGCCACCCTGATAAAATTGCTGACCAGATTTCCGATGCCGTATTGGATGCGATTTTGGAGAAAGACCAGAATGCACGTGTTGCGGTTGAAACCATGGTTAAAACAGGAATGGCTATCATTGCTGGAGAGGTAACCACATCAGCATGGGTCGATTTAGAAGATATTGTACGAAATACCATCTGTGATATTGGATATACAAGCTCCGATATGGGGTTTGACGGTAAGACTTGCGCGGTTATCAACGCAATTGGCAAACAATCCCCCGATATCAACCAAGGTGTTGATCGCGTAGAAAAAGAGCAACAGGGAGCCGGTGACCAAGGCTTAATGTTTGGTTATGCAACAAACGAAACCGATGTTTTAATGCCAGCCGCTATAACTTGGTCCCATCAACTGGTGGCCAAACAAGCTGAAATAAGAAAAAACAATACGCTTTCTTGGTTACGTCCTGACGCAAAAAGCCAGGTGACGCTACGATACGATAACGGTAAACCGGTTGCCATTGACGCTGTAGTGCTCTCAACTCAACATAACGAAGACATCAGCCAACCAGAACTTCAAGAGGCGGTTCGTGAGTTAATCATAAACCCGGTCTTACCAAGTGAGCTTATTCATGCGGATACAAAATTCCATATAAACCCCACCGGTAACTTTGTAATTGGTGGTCCAGTAGGTGATTGCGGATTAACAGGACGCAAAATCATTGTTGATACCTACGGTGGCTCCGCTCACCATGGTGGTGGCGCATTTTCTGGTAAAGATCCATCAAAAGTTGACCGTTCGGCAGCTTATGCAGGTCGATACGTAGCGAAAAATATCGTCGCCGCGGGCCTTGCAGACAGGTGTGAAATTCAAATTTCTTACGCCATAGGTGTAGCGGAACCTACCAGTATTAGCTTAAATACTTTTGGTACCGCAAAAATTAGCGAAGATAAATTAGAAGCTTTAGTACACAAACACTTCGATTTAACCCCGTTTGGTTTGATTAAGATGCTCAATCTAATTCGTCCAATTTATCAAAAAACCGCTGCTTATGGCCATTTCGGCCGCGAAGATATTGACTTTACTTGGGAAGCTACCGACAAAGCCGATGCCTTAAGAGCTGATGCAAACCTTTAATATATCTCTATAACTCTGGGCCCTTATATCAGATGCCCATTGTTGCGTTTTGCAACAACTGCGAGAGGTCGTATCGCTTAAAGTATTTTGACCATTGGACGATACTATTAACCAATATATACAAAACAAAATACGCAAAACAATAAGTTTGATTTAAATACTAACTCCAATTGAGGGGCGCTGCAGCAGGCCAGTTAATTCTATAACTTGGCTTGTCACGCTCAGTTGGATCTTCATTTTTTAAAGGGCGCTCATTCTGAACCTAGAATGGAGACAACCTAATGTCTAACAACACTCAAGAAAACACCTTTGATAATGACGGTGATTTTTTCATTAAAGATTTATCGCTTGCACCTTGGGGTGATAAAGAAATAGCCATTGCAGAAACTGAAATGCCCGGTTTAATGTATATGCGTAAAGAGTTTGGCGATTCAAAACCGCTTAAAGGCGCACGAATTGCTGGCTCATTGCACATGACCATTCAAACCGCTGTTCTCATGGATACCTTGGTTGCTCTTGGCGCCGAAGTACGTTGGGTATCTTGTAATATCTACTCTACTCAAGATCACGCAGCAGCAGCAATGGTTGCTAAAGGGATCCCCGTTTTCGCTTATAAAGGCGAAAGCTTGAAAGAATACTGGGAGTTTACTCACCGTATTCTAGATTGGGGGAATGGTGAAGTTGCTAACATGATTTTAGATGACGGCGGCGATGCGACTATGGCGGTAGTACTAGGCCAAAAAGCAGCTAAAGATATAAGCGTACTTGATAACCCTGGTAGCGAAGAAGAAATCGAAATGTTTAATTCGATTAAAATTCAGCTTGAAAAAGATCCAACCCTTTATGACCGTTGCGCTGAGTCAATTCAGGGCGTTACCGAAGAAACAACAACCGGTGTGAAACGTCTTTATCAAATGCAGCAAGAAGGTGGTCTTCCTTTCTCAGCGATTAATGTTAATGACTCGGTTACTAAGTCTAAATTTGATAATCTTTATGGTTGTCGCGAAAGCCTATTAGATGGAATTAAACGTGCAACGGATGTAATGATTGCCGGTAAAGTTGCACTCGTTTGTGGCTATGGTGACGTTGGAAAAGGTTGTGCTCAATCATTACGCGGCCAAGGTGCTACGGTTATGGTCACAGAGATCGATCCTATTTGTGCTTTACAAGCGGCAATGGAAGGTTACCGAGTTGTACGGACGGAAGATGTATGCCACGACGTTGATATCTTTGTTACCACAACCGGAAACTTCGATATCATAACTGAACAACATATGCTTAAAATGAAAAATGAAGCGATTGTTTGTAACATTGGTCATTTCGATAACGAAATTCAAATTGCTGCAATGAAAGAGTATCAGTGGGAAAACATTAAGCCACAGGTTGACCACATAGTATTACCAAATGGCAATAAGATCATTATGCTTGCCGAAGGCCGTTTGGTTAACCTAGGTTGTGCTACTGGTCACCCTAGCTTTGTTATGTCTAATTCGTTTACCAACCAAGTTCTCGCGCAAATTGAACTTTGGGAAAATGGTGATAACTACGGCAACGAAGTTTATGTTTTACCTAAACATTTGGATGAAAAAGTTGCTCGATTACACCTTGAAAAAATTGGTGCTAAATTGACAGTTTTATCTAAAGAGCAGGCTGACTATATCGGTGTCGAGATTGACGGCCCGTACAAACCAGACCACTATCGTTACTAAGCTACACACTAAACTCGCAAGCAAAAATGCTTGCGAGTTTTTTATTTATTTCAACAAAAAACAATAATAATGCGAAGCCACCGTTTCTTTACCGATATTCCACTCGGCATCAACTGCCAGGTAGAACTACCTGCAGATGCTAGCCATCATTGCGCGCAAGTCTTACGCTACAAAGAAGGTGATCAACTGACTGTTTTTAACGGTGACGGTTTTGATTACTTAGCGACTATTATTACTATAAATAAAAAACGTTGCGAAATAGATATTAACAAACAAATTGCGGTAAATAATGAGTCGCCACTAACTATTCACTTATTTCAGGGAATTGCAAAAGGTGACAAGATGGACTTAATCATCCAAAAGGCGGTTGAGTTAGGCGTTGCTGAGATAACCCCACTATTTACCGAAAGATGTAATGTAAAGCTAAACAACAAACGCTTGGCTAAAAAGCTTGAGCACTGGAATAAAGTAAGCATTAGTGCTTGCGAGCAATCAGGGCGAGCTGTAATACCAAAAATAAATCAGGCAATTCAAATAGAAAATCTACAAATAGACAATCAACAAACCGCCAATCAACAAACCGACAATCAAAAAATCGGTAAACTGATAACTTTCTATTTAGAGCCTACCAGTGAAAAGTCCTTTTCGGACTACCAAATAGAAAACAAAAATGTAGCCTTGTTAGTTGGTCCCGAAGGTGGTTTCTCCGATAGAGATTTACAACAAGCAGATAAGAAAAACCTTTACGGCGTATCAATGGGCCCAAGAATTTTAAGAACTGAAACGGCCGGTCTGTCTGCGATAGCCATCTTACAAAGCCATTTTGGTGACCTGTAATTAATTATTAGCGACCACAAAGTCACGACTAGGGCAAAAACTATAACTGCAACTACAACTACAATTACAACGACAACGACAACGACAACGACAATCATTATCTGCCGTTAGACAACTGACAAAAGGGAAAAACTAATGAGTTACGTTAAACACCTTCAATGCTCTGGCTGTAAAACCTGTTTCCCTTTCTCTCAACTGCTTAACCTTTGTCCCCACGACCATAGACCGATTGAACTGGTTATTGATATTGAACGTTTAAAATCTGATAAACCTAACTTTGAATGGTATCGACCGGATATCAAATCACTGTGGCGATTTGGATCCCTATTAGGTTTAGATATTAACGATCAGCAGGACAAACAAAATATTGTATCACTCGGCGAAGGTTTTACCCCAGAAATCCCCTATCCTCAGAATCTAATCGCTAACAAGCATGGATTCGAACTTACCATAAAAGATGAGGGCCAACCTCACCGGGGTTGGGGAAGTAATCCAACCGGAAGTTTTAAGGATCGCGGAATGAGCATGGCGATATCAATGGCAAAGCATTATGGAGTCCGTAAAGTTGTCGTGCCTACTCAAGGAAACGCCGGCGACTCACTTGCGGAATATGCAATGAAAGCGGCAATGCAAGCGGTGATTATTATGCCTGACGATACACCAATGCCTATCCTAGGCCGGGTCTCTGCTTTGGCGAAAATGCGCGAAGATATTAGCCTTGAATTAGTTAAAGGTACTATCCCCGAAGCTGGCCTATTGATGAAAGAAAAATACCTTCCAGAAGGTTACTTTAACATGGCAACCTTTCAAGAACCTGGCTGGCGAATTGATGGCAAAAAAACATTAGGGTATGAGTTAGCTGAGCCAGCTAATGGCAAAACAGACCCGTGGCAACTGCCCGATGTAATTTTATACCCGACCGGCGGTGGAACCGGTATTCTAGGCATGTGGAAAGCTTTCGATGAGCTTGAAGCAATGGGCTTAATTGATGATCGACGGCCAAAGATTATTTCGGTGCAGTCGAATTCAACCGCTCCCATTGTTAATGCCTATAATCACGGGCTACAGGACTCCGCACCCGTAGAGCCAGGTCAAACTATTGCTACCGGTCTAAACGTCCCTGGAGGGGTTGGACATTTTAAGGTTTTAGACATCATTGCCAAAAGTGGTGGAATGGCGATAGCGGTGGACGAAAAATCAATTGAAGAAAGTTTTAGACTCACTTATCAACAAACAGGGGTTTGGATTTGCCCTGAAGGGGCCGCAACAATAGCCGCCCTTGAGCAAGCGGTTGCTCACGACATGATAAAGACAGGGAATAAAGTGGTCGCTTTCAATACCGGTTCGTTTGAAAAATACTTACCTAATTTGCGTCATTTAATTTTTCAATAGCAAGGATATTTTTATAAAAAACAGATATTCCATCATCATTTTTTTGCCAGATTGGTCGCGTCTATTATTGGCCGCATCTAGATTGAACTCGATTAAATTAACCGCCTCTAGATTGGTCGCGTCCGGATTGACATTATATAGTTGTGCTATTTTTATGCGCTGACAGCGGGTTTTTTCTTCAAATAAAACTCGACTGGTATAAAAGCAAAAGGAATGATCGACGCGATAAAAACCAACAGCCATACCAGCAACGACCATTTCTGCTTGTGAGATAGCATCAATGACGAAATCAAATAGGCAATAAATAATACACCGTGAGTTATTCCAAGTGGAAAAACATATTGTCGACTAATAAACTCCAAAGTTACGCTTAAAATGACAAGATAAGAAATCCCTTCAATCACACTGATATATCTAAAAAACTTTAACATCTAAAACCTCAAAATGGACTAGGGGTGGCAGTAGCAAACCGACAGCAAATCAATTGCAAGCAGACAAAAACCGATAACCATTTTTCTACGGCTACAATCATGCAAACGGATAGAGCTAATTTCTTCGATATTCGCCCTATCACTTTGTTATTTTAGTCCAACTGCAATCGCGCGATCACATTATTTTATGCCTTTAGCGCTCTAGTTTATCGTTATCACCGTTTCAGCATAAATTGAGTCACATTTTTTCAAAGCAAACGGCCACCAATCAACTGCACTAAGCGACTAATTCTGTTAGTATTTTCATTCTAATAACAAATCCATGCTCGGGAAATGACCATGCCAAAAAGTCTCTTTAGAAGCCTCTTACCCAAACTAACTGGATTAGCGCTCGCTGCCAGTTCATTTTTATCTGCACCGCTTTTTGCGGATGACGCTACCAGACTTCTGCGTTTTGCTGATATTCATAAAGACAAAGTCACTTTTGTCTATTCTGGCGACATTTATATCGCTGATATTAATAGCGGAAAATCCGTTCGATTAACGTCTCATATAGGCTTTGAAACTTTTCCTAAATTCTCGAGAGCTGGAGATAAAATAGCCTTTGCTGCTGAGTTTAATGGTTCTAGACAGGTATATACCATGAACTTAGATGGCAGCGATATGAAGCAAATTACCTTTTACAACGACGTTGGTGCGATGCCTCCCCGTGGCGGCTATGATTACCGAGTTATGGACTGGTCAGCGGATGATAAAAACGTTCTGGTAAGGGGTAACCGTTTACCTTGGGGCGTTAGAATGGGTAAGCCTTATTTGGTGCCAATCGATGGTGGATTAGCCAAGCCAATGGCTGTTCCTGAAACCGGTGGCGGTATGCTTTCACCGGATGGTAAAAAATACCTATATACCCCTATCGACCGAGAATTTAGAACTTGGAAGCGATACCGGGGCGGCCGAGCACAAGATGTTTGGGTATATGATTTAGAGAAAAATATCAGTGAACGACTAACCACTAACCCAGCAACAGATAATCAACCGGTTTGGGTTGGCGATAAAATCTATTTTCTAAGTGACCGCGAATACACCTTAAACCTTTTTGAGTACCAAAAAGGAAGCCAGCCAAAGAAGCTAACTGAGCATAAAACCCACGATTCACTTTGGGCTTCGGCAGGACCTGAAGCCTTGATTTATGAAAATAACGGCTTTTTATGGCGCTTTGATCCGAAGGAGCAGCAAACCAAAAAGTTAAGCATTCAAATACAAGGACACCAGCAGGAGTTGATGCCTCAATTTAAGAATGTTAGTAATAATATTGAATCCATGGCTATTTCAAAAGACGGAAGCCGTGCTGCCTTTGCGGCGAGAGGCGAAATTTTTACAGTGCCAGCGAAAAACGGGGAGATCCGAAACATTTCTAATTCGGCAGCTGCCAGAGAAATTAGCCTGTCATGGTCTCCAAACGGAAAGCATGTAGCCTATTTAAGCGATAAGTCTGGTGAGTATGAAATTTACCTGCGCCGCCAAGATGGCCTAGGTAAAGAAACGCAAATTACCAATAATGGAAAAATTTGGCGTTTTGCGCCAGTGTGGTCACCGGATAGTAAAAAGCTAGCCTTTTCTGACAAGAACCAAACCTTATGGGTTGTTGACATTAAATCTAAAAAAATGAATAAGCTCGATCGCTCTGATACCAACGATATCCAAGATTATAGTTGGTCACCCGATAGCCAGTGGCTTACTTATACTAAGCAAGAAGATAGCGGTTATGGCTCTATTTGGTTGGCAAATATTGAAACCAAAAAATCCCGCCAACTTTCTTCTGCGAATACTAGCGAGCAAGAACCTGTTTTTGGCAGTAACGGCAATTACTTATTCTTTTTATCAAATAGAGATTATAACCTGTCCTTTAGTAGCTATGAATTTAACTACCTGTATCATCGAGCGACTCGTGTATATGCGGTACAGTTAAACAGCTCAGCGCCTGCACTTTACCCTTATCAAAGTGATGAAGTTGAGCTATCAAAAGACAAGGCTAAAAAATCTGAAGACGAAGACAGCGTTGAAGTAAATATTGAATTTAATAACTTCGAAAGCAGAGTTGTAGCACTTTCACCATCTTCTGGGGACTACCGTAATCTGCAAACTAGTGGCGATAAAGTTTTCGTTATAAAAGCCGTCAATAATGATAACCAATTAATCGCTATTGATTTAACCGAGGACAAAGATGCGGATGTCGTTGTAAAGAACGCAACCACTTATTTGTTGTCTGCTAACGGAAAGAAAATGCTGGTAAGGCAAGGTGGCAGTTTTGCAATCATTGACGCAAAAGCTAAACAGACATTTGCTGACGGAAAACTTAACCTTAAAAACCTAACCCTAAAAATTGATCCAAAAGTTGAGTGGCAACAAATGTATGTTGATGGATGGAGAATCTTTAGGGATTGGTTCTACGATCCAAACATTCATGGTATGGATTGGTTGGCTATCAGAGAAAAATATCAACCTTGGGTTGATGCGGCGAAACACAGAACCGACCTTGATTATGCCTTTGGAGAAATTGCCGGTGAGCTCAATGCCGGTCATATTTATGTGAACGCTGGCGATCAACCTACAGCTGAAAGGCGCAACCATGGTTTATTAGGTGCAGAGTTTTCTCAGCATAGCAGCGGTTTCTTCAAAATAGAGAAGATATTCTCCGGTGAAAACTGGCATGATAACTTCCGTTCGCCACTCACCCAGCCGGGAGTTAAAGCGGCGGCCGGCAATTATATTATTGCTATCAATGATCAACCTACCTCAACGGTAAATAATATTTACCAGCTACTCGAGGATACCCTAGGAAGAGATATAAAGCTGACACTAAATAACCGACCAAGCCTAAAAGGAAGCTGGACCGCGACCGTAAAACCGATAGCACGTGAACATAACCTACGATATTTAGAGTGGGTAAATACTCGAGCGAAAATGGTCGATGAATTGTCTAATGGCCGAATTGGTTATATGCATTTACCGAATACCGCCATCGAGGGTAACAGGGAGCTTAATAAGCGCTTTTTGCCACAGGTGACAAAAGATGCACTAATCATTGATGATCGATATAACGGCGGTGGCTTTATTCCCGATAGGATGATTGAGCTACTTTCAAGAAAAACACTTAACTATTGGAAGTTTCGTGGTCTAAAACCTAACGCAACTCCGCTGATTGCTCATGATGGTCCAAAAGCGATGCTGATTAATGGCTACTCAAGTTCCGGTGGTGATGCTCTACCTTATTACTTTAGAAAGTTAGGCTTAGGAAAATTAATCGGTACACGTACGTGGGGTGGATTAATAGGCATTAGTGGAAATCCTAATTTAGCCGATGGAGGGCTATTATTAGCGGCGACTTTTAGAACCATGGATACCGATGGTAACTGGGTTGTTGAAAACGTTGGTGTCTCGCCAGATATCGAAGTCATTGACCGTCCGGAATTGATTCATGCGGGACAGGATCCGTCATTAGAGCGTGCAGTGAAGGAGTTATTAAAAGACCTTGCTGACAATCCAAGAAAATCAATTAAGGCACCTGCGGCACCAACCAAGTTCTAAAGCAATATGCGAGCTCATGCAATATGGGCTCGCTAGCTTTTTTGTGACTGATAAGTTAAACAATTGGATTTCTGAACGCTTATTTTTTAAGAGCGATTTGGATTTAAAAAAATCCTTGGATTCTAAAAAAAGTCTTGGGTTTTAGAAAAGCTTAGAGTGTTTGACTAGCATTGAATAGCAAGAGTGCTAAAAATTAGCTAACCTTAGTTCAGGAATACTAGCTAACCTAAGCTCAGGAATACTAGATAGTTGCCTTCTTGGTCCATTCCAATGCTGCAGTTAATTCAGTGAATAATTCAACCTTCCAAGGGATAGATAAAGACTTAAGCGCTTCCTTGTACAAGGTAGCCAGCGCTCTGGCGGTTTCATCGGTAGCTATTACCGCTAGTTTTACTCGAGAGTTAGTTTTGGCACCGGCTTCAGTAATATGAGCGTGCATCGCTAATTCATCCCGAAAACTTTCGACTTCGACCTGAAATTTTTCAATTCCAGAAAAGTCGCTTACAAAAACACGTAAGCTGTCAAAGTTGGCTGTTCCGAATAACGCAAGATTAGCATCCATCATTTCCTTTCCAGTGATAACTCCACTGTACTGACGGTATAAAACCGGCCCGTCCCACTTTTCAACGTATGGCATTATTACTCCCTAAAATACCCACCAATAAAACAACCCTATTATGACAAAAACTAAACCATGTAGCCTTGAAGCTAGCCAAGGCAACCGCATGTAAGGCTACGAGAGGTTTCAACAGTTTACGACAATTGGATTACATCTGTTTTTGAATATAGTTTTCTATTCCTATTTTTTTAATTAGTCCTAGCTGCTGCTCTAACCAGTACATGTGATCTTCTTCAGTATCCTCAAGTAACTTCAACAGAATTTGTCTACTCTGAAAGTCACTTTCTTGCTCACAAATCGCGATTGCAACTTTAAGCTTTTTTGCTACATCATATTCATAATCTAAATCACTCTGTAGCATTGAAGGAACATCGTTACCTATATTTAATGCAACACGTTTAGACATATCTGGAACCGCTTCTAAGAATAATATCCGATCAATTAAAAGCTGCGCATGAAGTCGCTCTTCTTCAGCTTCATGGGTTATTCTTTCATCCAGTGCACTTAGTCCCCAATCGGCGTACATACGTGCGTGAATGAAGTATTGATCAAACGCCGATAATTCAGATTCTAATAATAACTGTAATTGTTCAATGACCTTTTGACTGCCTTTCATAAATTTTCCTAGCTGCTAATTTTCTAACTTTCTAATTTAGTTAAAACGGTTAAATTTTTCTAACGGTTACATCATGGATTGCAAATAATTCTGCAAGCCTGCTTTTTCTATTAGATATTCTTGAGACTCCATCCAATCGATTTGCTCTTCGCATTCGTGGAGAATTTTAGTTAAACAGTCACGACTAATATAGTCACTAACTGACTCACAATAAGTGACAGCATCAATCAGGATATTTCTAAGCTCTACCTCAAACTTCATGTTTCCAGCTAAAGACTCCGGAACATCCTCACCAATATAAAGTTTTCCTAAGTCCTGTAAATTAGCTAAGCCTTCGAGAAATAGAATTCGCTTTATCACCTCATCAGACTCTTTCATCAATTCAATCGAATACTGATAATTCTTACTTTTCAGTTGCCCAAAGCCCCAGTTTTCGCACATTCTTGAATGGAGAAAATATTGGTTAATACCGGTCAGTAACAGCTTAAGTACTTGGTTAAGTTTTGCATTCACCATTTTGTCGGTTTTCATCGTTTTCCTATCTTTAATTCTTAGTAGATTAAGCAAACTATACGCCTTTTTGCGCTAGCTAGGTAGGGCTTAATAACGCCTTAGACTCATTTTACCAAGTATTATTTTAAGGTAAATACCGCCGCCTAACTAAAAATGAGAGTCACATTCCTTGATTAATGTGACCGAAATCAACCAATTGTTCAAAAAAACGACTATTATTACTATTAACACTTGACGCAAATGAGAATGATTCCTATAATCATTAACACTTAGATTGAGGTTGTCCCATGTATATCTGTATTTGTAACGCCGTAACAGACAAACAAATTATTGAAGCTCAGCAAGATGGTTGTAGCTCTATTGATGAAATCACCCGCGCTTTGGGCGTTGGCGATTGCTGTGGAAGCTGTATTGAGCAAGCTGAAGACCTTTTAATGCAAAATTCAGGCGCTAAGTCGTTCAATCCCGCTCTTGCCGCATCATTGTCTTATAACGCGGCCTAATACCTAGTCGTATCCATTCAAATCGTTATTCATCGTCAATCAAAATTGTCGCTTAAGCTCATCTTGATTCGTTTCCGTTAAAACGCTCTCCCCCTAACCCTTTGCATCAGGTCGCACAATTATCATCAGGAGCAAATGATTACATTGTAGATGTGCACCTTAGCAATACGAATAAATAGCTGTTCAATTGCCATTAGTTCTGTGACTTGATAACAGTGGTTGATTCTTGCGATCTAAATCCGTTGTGAAAATGCTGTAACTATTAATAATTGCGGATTACTTCAATTTCACCTCCAGAAATTCTGCATTTTTTTGAGCGAACGAATCTATACTATGTTTGAATATGTTTGAGAAAATATGCTGTACTCGCTGTCTTTTGGCCTGGCTGCCAGTAATTGCCATGACCGATTATCAAAAATAATAGAAAGGCTTTTTGACTAGAATGGATCACAATAAAATAGAATATCATGCATTTATTTCCTATCGACACCTTGATAACGTTGAGTCTGGACGGCAGTGGGCGACTTGGCTACATCAAACAATCGAAACTTATCGAGTGCCAAGCGAACTAGTTGGAAAAATTAACAACCGTGGAGAGCCGATACCAGAGAGAGTTTTCCCTATCTTTAGAGATGAAGAGGCGCTTCCCGCTGATGCCGATTTATCGAACTCAATCGTACGAGCGTTAGAACAGTCAAAATTCCTTATCGTTTTATGCTCGCCACGCTCACGTACATCAACATTTGTGGCGGATGAAATTGACTACTTTAAAAAACTTGGCAGAAGTAATCACATAATCGCCGGTATTATCGACGGCGAGCCTAATACGAGTTTAGATGACGGAAAGATTGACGCAGGTTTCACCAAGCAAGATGAATGCTTTCCTGAACCGCTGCAATATACCTATGATGAAAAAGGTAATCGAACCAATAATCGTTCTGAACCCATTGCTTCAGATTTTCGTCTGACATTAGACAATAGAAAGCAACAAGGGTGGACTAGCCCAGAAGCATTAAAACAGTACTTAGTTCAAAAAGACTCATTTAGTAAATCACAGATCAAAGAACTTTGTACGAGCTACGAAAAACAAATTAACCTGATGCTGCTCAAGATTATTGCTGGAATAATTGGTGTTCCACTGGATGATCTAACTCAAAGGGATAAGGAGTATCAATTAGCTCTTGAGAGACAGCGTGCTAAACGACTGACCCAATGGTTAGCAGCTATCGCAGTTCTCGCAATTATGGCGATAGGTGCTGGGGCGATGGCATGGCAACAAAAAGAGCAAGCAACCAAAGAGCGCAATAGCGCGCTCAGTACTCAAAGCCTTTTTCTCGCAGATCTAGGGCGCCAAAAATTTGATGAGCACCGTTATAATGAAGCAGTGCTTCTTGGCCTTAACGCCACACCCGGCCATTATGGAGGTGAACGCCCCTTAGTAGCCGAAGCTAGAGATGAACTCTACAGGGCAACAATCAATCAATCGAAACTGCAACAGTTTGATCATTGGACTGCTAATAAATTTATCATTTCGCCGGACCGTTCAACCGCGCTACTAACCTATGTTGCTAAAGCAGAGATTGTTTCTTTAACAAATTTTGGCGTTGCGCATACTCTCACATACCGTAACAACCAGAATAGTTTTGAAAATATTGTGTCAGCTGACTTCGATAAGCCTAGCGAACGACTTTTAGTTGGAACAAAAAGTACATTTGCGCTAAATGCCGGTGAAACATACGAAGAACGCCTCTATTCAGGTACGGTTGAGTTGTGGTCGGTCAAAGGTGGCAATAAGTTGTTGAGCGTTGATTATGATGAGCCAATCAATAAGGTCATATTTAGTCCCGATGAGTCAAAGGCGTTGGTAGCTAGTGACAATGGAACGGCAAGTGTTATTGACTTTTCAACCGGCTCAATCGAGTTAACACTAGCTCATGAAGCCGCGGTGACTTGGGTAAGCTATTATGATGATGGGAATAAGCTCCTTACGATGGCTCAAGATCAATCGATAAAAATCTGGTCTGCCGATACTGGAGAAAAAATTCACTCGTTTGAATTTGATAACCAACCTGTTTCAGCTGTCATCAGTAATGATCAATCGTTGCTGTTGGTGACTTTAGAAAACCAAGCCGATCTTTATTCTTTAGACTCATTTAAGCGAATTCAAAGCTATCCTCATAATTCCAAGGTTCCAGCAATTTTTTCATCAAAAGACAACGTATTGACCACCGAGTACTATAGCATTTCAGAATCATCCACTCTGGATGGGGAAATACTAGCCATTTCAAGCTACGCTCATGAAGAGGCTCTGAAATCAATGAAGGTCATCGGCGATAAGTTAATTTCAACCGATAGCAATAATCGAATTTATATTTGGTCAATGACTGACAAACGTTTACTCAAGCAATTTAACCATGACGCAACAGCCGAGGCTCTTGAGCTTTTTGAAGAGCATAACAAACTGATAACCTCCTCAGACAGCGGTATCGTCGTTTGGGATGCTTCCCCTGAGTATAAAGATAATTATCAACTAAGCCCGGCGGAGACCTTTATCGAGCGACCTCGCTACACGCCATCAGGAAACAATATTGTCGACTCGGTGAATAACAAGCAAACTAAGTCTTACTTTCGGCACCTGCCAAGTAATAACATAGTTCATGGTGAAACGGTTTGGCCGGATCAGTGGAAAATGGCCTACGACCATCAATCTCGAAAAGTTCTTTTACCCAAGTACCGCCAAAATGCAACTTTACTGTCGCTGGCCAGCCATGCGAGGATAGAGCTTCTAAAATCATCTCAAGTCGACTTAAGGGACGCTGTATTCAGCGCCGATGACCAGTCTTTGGCGCTAGTAGGATCGTCGATAAAGATCTATGATACCAATGACGGAACTATTCTTTTTGAGTTAGAGCATTCGGGCTCTACAAAAGGTTTCTTTATAAACGATGATTCGGAGTTTGTGAGTTTTTCCCAATACGATATGATTTTTTGGTCATTAGAAACAGGAGAAACGATTGGCAAGTACAGTATCGATAAATCCTTCTCCATCAAAGAAATAGCTTTAACTCCGAACAACAAAAATATTTTTATATATTCAGAAGGGAGCTATCGTCGATTTAAGCCTACTAAGGGCAGGTCTTATCTTATCTCGCCCGAAAATAAGAAAGCTCTTTTTACCTTTGAGCATGAACGCAAAATAGATGAACCTCTCTTTTCCGCCGATGGTAAAATTTTTGTGGCGCCCGGGGCAGATCGCTTCTCCGAAAGTTATATCACCTATTGGTCTCTTGAAACCGGTAAAAAACTAACGACCTTAGAACACAACGGCTTTATTGAGAATGTTGGCCTTGCCAAAAACGGAAAGTATCTTTATAGCTGGACCGATGAAAAACACAAAACGAAAACAGCAACATCTGATCGTGCTAAGGCGCTTCAAATTTGGAGTTTCCCTGGCGGTAGCAAAATTAGTGAAGTCCTGGTTGACCATGACCTACGCCGAGTAGAATTTAATTCTGACAGTTCTTATTTTCTGACAAAAGATGGCTACCAACAAGCAAAGCTTTGGCACACCACTAGTGGTGACTTGGTCAAGCAGTTTTCTGAGGAAGACTCAAACTACCAGCTAAGTCCCATCGAGAATAAACTGTATGTTTCTCGTAGCGATAAGACGCTTGAAATCTATTCGGGGCCCAGCTTTGAAAACGTAAAATCGATGACTATTGGTCATAAAGTTTCTGAAATTAAAATTTTCACCAACAACTCAACCCTAGCATTAGTTGGCGATGGGATATCGTTATTGTCATTTGAAGACAAGCTACTACTTCATGACAAGCAGGCAAATTTTATTAGTCCTACTGGGGAAACGTTTTTCGCGAGCACGCCTATCAACGAGAATGTCATCAATGTTCGAGTTGCAAACGAGGGAATAACACTTAAGAGTTTTGGTCCATTTCTCAACCCGCCGACATTTACTATCGACAGAAAAGAGCGGTTTATCGCCGTAATGAGCACCGGCGCCGATAAAACATCGCACGCTCTGCAAGTGTTTGACTTCAACAGTGGCAAATTAATTAAAAATCTAAATATTGAAAGTGAGCGCTATTACTCTCCAACTTTTACCTTGGGCGGAGACTCTATTGTTTATAATTTCACTCCTAAATCGTTAAAGTCGTGGTCACTATTGGACAGTAGTCATAGCTATAAACATTCGGAAAATGTCGAGAATTTTGCCATTGGCACAAAAGGAGACCTTCTCGCCGTTTACTCCGCAGACCATAGAGCCGACATCTTTCGTATCACCCTTTGGTCAATAAAGGACCAGAAAATAAAACTAGACCTTCCGCTGACCAGTAAAGTTTATGGTATGGCTTTTGACGATAAACAAAGCTACTTAGCTATCGACCAGTCGGACTCTTTCAGTTTAATCAACCTTAACGACTTCGAAATCGAGAAAACCATCAGCGCAGACACCTATGTAACTAAACGGCACAACTCCATTAGTTTTTTGGGCAATAGATTGCTGAGAGTACGAAGCGAAATCAACTTGTGGAATTTATCGACCGAGTCAATCGAAATGAATTTCGATTCCAAAACAAGGATTGGCGACGTTTACAGTTATGAAACAGATTCGGAGCTAGAGAAGCTACTAATAAATCACAGCGATGGTGGAACTCTTTTTTCAATTGATACCGGAAAGCTCTTACAAACATTTCCAGAAAATCTGCAATCATCAGGTTTTAGCTCTCAAGGACTACCGCTAGTTTTGACCGATGTCGGTGCTAAAAGAGCTGTATCAACCGACAATATTGAGTTTGAGCAACTCTATGACTATGCCGCTTCAAAACTTATTAATAACAAGCGATGTTTGACCGACAGCCAAAGAGCGCTTTTCTACCTACCCACAGTGGATGATGAAAATGTAAAGAAAAAAGGCTGTTAGCGAGGTATACTTTCCACCGCGCAATTGATAATGATTATCATTTGCAATTGATAATTTCATAAGCTACTATTTGGTTACTTACTGTCAATAGCGTAAAAAATGATCATGAGCTATCAAATTGAAGCGTTTTTGGAAAATGGTAATCCTTCGTTAAAAATATGGGATTCAAAGGATCATTCACTCTGCTTATCCTGGACTTACCGAGGCAATGAGATAAATAAAAGCCAAGAAATCAAAAAGGAAGTTCACCGATTATTTAGGCAGTTACTTTTGTTAACACTCAAGGAAGATGTTAATAATGTTCGAGTATTTAAAGCCAAGTAAATGCGTCTATTGTTAATCTAACAGCGCTTTGTAAGCTTCAATTATGTGGCTTTGAAAGGAGTTTTGAAAGCTGTAGACGTATGGCTATTTTGTAACTGAGAATAACGAAGGCAACAATCGCAATAATTTCGAGCGTGTAGTTTTCTATATTCATAGTCTGTTCGCCTTAATATTTCAATTAGTGGCTATGGCCATGCTCATGTGCATCGCCAGAAACCGGATACACGCCTTTCTCGCTGCTATAATAGGAGGTTTCGGAATGTGCGATAAATCCAAGATTGATCATCTTTTGAAGAAAAGGATCAGACTCGTTATCTCCTACATCCGCATAGTCAACGAGATCAAAATTATCGTATTTTTTAAAGTAAGCGTTTACAGCAGTTGGTTCGGTCTCTAAGCTCATTAATTTCCATGTCACTTCTCGAACATAGGTATTCAGCTTAAATTTTTCAGGTAGGTTATATTTTGTTAGTTTCAATACTTTCGCAGTTTCAGTGACGTTAGCTTTCGCGTTAACCCGTTGAAAGGAGGTTAAAACTTTGCAATCGTTTTGCGTTGTTTCGGTGACATCCATTGTGCCAAACATGCTTTGAGTAATCAGTCCTTTCTTGTCTCCCCAGCTATCGGATGCTCCCGCTAAAATTTCATTCGGCTGATATTCAATCCCTTTTTCAAACTGATCGAAGTATTTAAAGAGCTTCATTTTGCCATTTTTAGTAAGCTCCCAAATCTCTGAAATATCATTTTGGGTATAAATAATTTGGTTTCTCTGCCGCGCAAATAACAAAGACTTTTTTTCCTTTTTTCCGTTCTTTTGAGTCGTCTCGATTTGGTAGAGAGCAGCGACGCTTTGACCGGAACCAAGTTTTTCCTGACTTTCGCAGCCATATTTGGCAGCTAACACCTGAGGCGTTACAAGGAAAGGAGTGACAGCAAAAATAAAGAAAGTAGAAATTCGTTTTTTCATTTTAATCAAAGCTCATTTAGCAATGTTTACCAATGCCGCTAGATTAGTTTTGATTTATTTCATCTATGTGTCTTTTGTTTGACAGTAATATTACAGTCACAAGAATTTAACAAGGAAGGAATGGGCTAGTCACTAATAACTAGTACTCGAACACAGGGATTTTGATGAGTTCAGAGTTCACCCAACAATCTAGTGCAAGGCGTGATTCGAAGGGAATGGCTAGCCCTTTTCAAGAGTCACAACACTGTAATAGATTGTTGGGTGAGCTCCCTTCGGGCCAGTCGAGAAGCCGGCCAGCCCGTTGTTACTCCCCTTTGAAATAGCTTGCTAGTCCCGCAGGTGAGCGCCTAGCTCTAACCGACTTCTCGGCTGGCTGAACTCATCAAAATCCCTGTGTTCGAGTACTAGCCCTTTGAAAAGAATAGATTGTCCAATTATTACAGGAGCTGTTTATTGCTACCAGCTCGCTCTTCCAAGCCGGCAGTCAATTTTAACTTGCTGAGATTACAGCTTTTTATTCCAAAACTATCTTTCTCATATTGTCATTAGAATTACGGTCAATCATCTTAATATAAGGATCAACACCGGCATATTCCGGCAATGTCTCTACTTCGATGACTAACGAATTTTCTCCTTTTTCTATCGTATGCTTCTCAAAATAGATGACGTGCTCACTACCCTTACTTTTATCAGGGTCCTTTGAGAAAATACCGATATCAAACGGCGCAGATAAATCCGTTTCCGTTTCTTCGCCCTGACCGTCCGCGTAGAATTTATTAGCCTCAACCGTAAGAGTCAATTGGTAATTTCCATTATCCAATTTTTTAGCGGTCGCCTCTTTCATTTTTAAATCAAAAATCGTTATCTTCTTAAACAAATCGTCGATAAACGAATAATCCTCTTGATTGGCTTCAGCCTTTAAGAAGGTCAACAGATCTAAAGTAGTCGGATAGGGGTCAGCCACGTATTGAAACTTCTCTAGGAATTTCTTCAAAGCCGTATTAACAGCTACTTCACCCATTCTATCTCTTAAGGCGTACATCACAACACCGCCCTTCTGATAGTGGATATATTGCTGATTTTCAGCCCGGTACAGAGGCATTTCTTCTATCACTTCTGCACTTCGTCCTCTAAGGTAACGGTCCATTTCCCATTTAAGAAACTTTCTCAACTGGTCCTTACCGAGGTGTTTTTCCATTACCATATAAGCGGAATATTCCGATAACGTTTCAGATAGAACCGCGCTGCCCTGCACATTCGCTGGGGTAATTTGATGACCCCACCATTGATGCGCCATTTCGTGAGCAGTTACGAAATAAACATAGTCAATCGCATCGATATCTCTTAGGTCTGCGATGAATCCAATATCTTCTGAGTATGGAATGGTATTCGAGAAACTCTGAGCGAAACTGGCATACCGTGGAAATTCGATGATTCTTACTTGACGATGCTGGTAAGGTGAAAACTGCTCACCAAAATAATCCAATGAATCTTTGACAGACTTTACCATTCGCTCCACATTTTTATCGTGCTTAGGATGATGGTAAACTTCAATCTTAACGTCGTTATGAACATCTTCCTTAACTTGGTAACTACCAGATAAAAAGGAAACAAAGTTGAAGATAGGTGCATCCATTTTATAATGGTAGTAATTGCGACCGTTTTCAGTCCATTCCTTTTGCAGATAACCAGGAGAAATAGCGAACTGATCATCACTCGTCGAAACAATGGTTTCGAAGTTAATGAAGTCCGCTTCCTTACCGATAAAATTAGTTCCGTATTGAGATTCATCTTCTAACTTAGGTAACCGCTGTGGTGGTGGTAAGTCATGTTTACGTCGTTCATGTCGATCACTTATTTCACCGCCAGCGTTATAGCCAAAATGTGGGAATATCGCAAAGTTATTAACGAAGGAACCGTTAGCAACTACACCAGTATCTGAACCACGGTCCACAAAACCTTTGTTTGAACGCTCAAACTCAAAATCTAAACGGGAGCTACTTCCTGCCTCCATTGGAGGATTAAATTCGATCCAAGTAATTCCATATTGTTCGTCTCTTTCACCTTCGGAAGCGCCGTCAATTGAGAAAGATAACGATCGATTCTTGCCGGAATCCCAAGTCAACATCACTTTTTCTAACGGTGTAGAATTTTTGTTGGTTATTAAATAATGACCTTTGGCCACTAGCTTTCTTTCCGTTGGATAAAAATCAACTTCCGCATAAACATCAGTAATTGTAGGCACTTCAAGATTTTCAAATTGTTTGTATTTCACTTCAAAAGCTGCCTGTAGGTCTAAGCTTTCTTCACGTGATACGTAATCATTCAAAACGCGAGTGTTGTAGTATATAAAACTACCTGTACCAACAAATGTCACTAAACCGATAAAGATTGATGCTAGACCTAGTGTTCCCATATTTTTTGTTAACATCTTAAAGCGATACTTTAATTCATACTCGCTTCCTCGTCGCCATAAACCATATCCCAAGATAATAAGGATAAGAGTAAACCCGCTCCAATAAAGGTTGTACCAAAACCTAGGCTGTAAGAAATGACCATACTGATTAATATCTGAGTAAACCATTCCAGGTGCCTCACCAAAATGCCACATATTATGCTCGAGGCCTAACTGTGAGAGCACGACCGTGGAAATAATGTAACCAACAAATATCATCATTCCAATATACTTGTTTGGGCTAAGCACCTGAATCAAGATAGCCAAAATCGTCGTCATTACCATAGGCACAATAAAAGTAAGTGCTAGAATTCCAAAATACACTGACCATTCGAAGTTAGCGTATGATTTTGTCATTTGATAAAAAACGGTGAAGGCCATTCCTGCTAAGCACAAACTGACAATAACGGATACTAACGCCAACAGTTTGGGAAAATAGATACTCCAGTTCTTAGTAGGAGTACTTTCGACAATATCCCCAATCCCTAAGTTTCTTTCTTGCCAAACAATCTCTGCGGAGTAATAGGTCATAACTATCATAACCATGAGTCCAAACGCGCCAACAATGTAGTCCGCCATATTTCTAGTCAATGGCCAATTGCTGGTCCCAAACGAGCCGTTACTATCAAAGAACAATGTAATAAGCATGAACATGGAAAATACGCACAAAATAACGAATGGTGCACTTTTAATGATCTGCAGCACTTCGAATCGTGTCCTAGCGAAGAATCGCAACCAATCGACACCTATGCCGTTCTCGGGCTTGCTTAATTTGAATCGTGAAGGTGGTTTTAGAGTACTAAGTTGTTTATTCTTTTCTGATTTGATGTTTTTGGGTTTTCTTACATCATGGAAGTAGTGGGTTAAACCGACTAGAAGTAGAGTGACGGCCATCCAAATAACGCGATTGACAAGTAGAACGCCTTCCAAGGGTACCAAATTGTTGTTTCTTTCGAACGGTGTCCAGTATTTAGTTAACTGACTAAACGCACCAAAACCAAGTGGATCAAGAAGTGCCGATACATCAATATAGTCCGGATTACTAAGCAACTGCCTTGAAATCGTATATAAGATAAAAAAGCCGACAACCCCTAGATACATCCCCATCATTGAACGAGTTTTCAAAGCAAAAATATAGAACATTGCCGAAAAGAATAAGAAGTTAGGAATTACAAAAACGATGTAAGTCCAGAGGTAAGGTAATAGGTTAGTGTCCCCTAGTCTTTCAGCATCGACAGTGGGCCAAAAACTTCCAATAAATGTTCCAAGGGGTACCATTAAGAAAATGGTCAAACAAAATAAATAGGCTCCGAATAATCGTCCCCATAAATATGCTCCATTATCGATAGGCATGGTCAACATGATGCCATCCATTTTAAAGTTAGTATCACGCACAGCGGTACCACCGACAAAATTGGCAACGACAAACATGCCAACAATAAGACTCATTATCAGCATAGTTTGGGTGATAGCATGTGGACTATTAAAGTTTACGTTAGATGATCCGCCAATCTGAACGTTTGTCGAGATCATGGCGAAGAATGGCAATAAGAAAAAAAGCAGCAAAGTAACATAAAAAGAAGGCTGCTTTCGGAAGTAGTTAAATTCAAACTTTGCGAGTTTTAGAAACATATTTCCCCCCTCGTCTAACCGTTATTACGTGAATTAAACAAGCAAGAGAAATAGACATCTTCCAAATCTGGGGTTAACGCCTCAAACTCCTCATCGGGTCTTTCGTCAGCAAGCGCATGGATTACGGTTTTGCCTGCCTTTAAACGAGTAGAGATAATTTGATATTTATCTTGATGTGCACTCAGGTCGTTCTTGTCTATGATTTTCCTCCAAACCTGCCCGTTTAAAGTATCGACTAATTCACCAGGCTCTCCCGCTAACACAATTTTTCCACCGGCGAGGATTGCTAATTTGGAGCAAAGCTCTTCGACATCATCAACAATATGAGTTGATAAAATAACGACTTTATTTTCTCCAACCGTTGAAAGTAAATTATGAAATCGATTACGCTCTTCAGGGTCAAGGCCCGCAGTCGGCTCATCGACAATTATAAGGTCAGGGTCCCCTACCAATGCCTGTGCGATACCAAACCGCTGACGCATTCCACCAGAAAAAGTACTTACTGCTTTCTTACGAGCGTCCCACAAGTTGGTCTGTGCTAACAGTCCATCAACGGACTCTTGCCTAAGCTTTTTATTACTAATGCCTTTTAGAATCGCAATGTGATCTAATAAATCCTGAGCATTAATTCGAGGGTAAACATCAAAATCCTGCGGAAGGTAACCTAATTTTTGTCTTATTAATTGAGGGTCGTCTTGAACATTTATTCCGTCAAATTTTATCGAGCCGCTATCTGCCTGTTGTAAGGTAGCAATCGTTCTCATTAATGAAGATTTACCTGCGCCATTGGGACCTAAGAGCCCAAACATCCCCTTATCAATTGACAAGTTAACATCACTTAGCGCTTTAACGCCATTACTATAAGTTTTGGATAGATTGTTTATCTGTAGCATGGGATCCCTTCAATTTATTATTTATTTTTAAGCAATTATTCATATAGTCTATAAAAATCGATTTTCATTACACCGTTATTGAGAATTAATTCAAAAACTGCAATGAAAACCTACATTTGTCCAAAATATTTCATCAACGCACCAACGATCGCACCAATAATCATTATAAAGTTCGGTATCATTGTCGTGATCATTCCTACCGCTCTTGTCTTCGGTTCCTTGACGTAAGAAGAGGCATAAATAGCGCGACCTACAAGATATAAACCGCCGAGCCCTGCGGCATAAATCTCAGAAATATAGTATCCAAATCCCCACAAAGCAGGAATAAATAGAATCAACTGCTCCATGGTATTGTATTGAACGCGATAATGACGCTCGAACTCTTCGTGACCCGAGGTCGCGGGAGCATCTACTCCATACTTTGCTCTTGCGCCACCAACTTTCATGGCAAATAAAATAAACTGCAACAAAGCTAACATTGTAATAACGGTCAATAATTCCATGGTAAGTTCCTCGTTAAAAAATCTCAGTTATATTCAAGGGTATTAGCTAGGGTAGCTAATATTAAGCGATATTATTTCTACTACTCTCTTAATCTTTATTGATTCTATCTTTTATTAGTTTTACTGTTAACTTCAACCAGTCCTACTCCGCATATTCAATAAACTTGACGTTTTTCGGCACTGCATCCAATTCAAGACGTGTGGAATGAAGCATTTGAATTTTCCATTGTCCATCAATGTTTTTTAATACCGCACTCTCTAACCAGGCGACGGTATTATCGAGCTTTCCTTCAACCTTGTAGGTCGCTTTGTTCCAATAACTCACCCAAGCAGTCTTATTATTAATGTCCAACTTAACAAGGTCAAAATAGTTACGTCTTTGGTAGGTACTTCCGTTCGGCTGGATTGCGCTGGCTAACATGTCGATATCCCAAATCTCGCCAACTTCTAATAGTTGAAAATCATCTGTAACAATTTGTTTCATTGCGTTGCTATCAAACGCAGACATTGCTGCAAATAGTCTTTGTACCGAATGAAATGGATCTTTATCATTCGCTAAACAGTAATTACTTACCGTTAAACATAATAAAAAGCCTATCGATTTAATTAGTTTCATTTTTATCTCTCTATTAGCGAATTTAAAGTCATTATTACTACTCAACCCATCAGTGCAGCACTTTAAATAAGCGGATTTCAGCATAATGTGCGCTGAACGATGTTTAGAGCAGTATGCGGCAATTAGAGCGTTATTCCACTTAACTTAACACATATTTTGCGACATTGTTTGGATCTGAGCGCAGGGGCTAATTAAGCCCGTTAGTGACATAACCATTTCCTATGTATATTCGTACATAATAGCGAGCTGCTCTCAGGCCAATGACACTAATGTCAAGCTTTGCAAACTAGTGACCCAAAGCCGGTAATCTGTTAGTCTTTGAGCGGATAAGTCCAGCGTCTTATATTGCCAGTTTCAGTTGATTGATTTGTTACTTAGTCGAATAAAAATTGGGCGCTTATATTGACGGACAAACAGATTTTATTCACCGACAAACAGCAAGGACCCTCTAATGAAAAGAGCCATAATAACAACAGCCTGTATTTGCGCGTTGTTAGGTTGCAGTGACAATAAAGAACAAAGCGCAGCAACTGAAAAACAAACAACACTAACTGAGCAGCCAACTATGCCGACTACCGCTGATAAAAATATGCCGCCAATAGCCAAAAAAGTTGATCACCTTATGTCCATTCACGGACACGAAAGAAATGATCAGTATTATTGGCTAAGAGACGACACTAGGAAAAACGAGCAAGTACTCGATTACTTAAATGCAGAAAATGACTTTACTGAAAAAAGCCTAGCCCATACGGAAGATCTGCAAAAGCAATTATTTGAAGAAATGACGGCACGATTAGAACCTAATGTTGAATCAGTACCTGTTTTTGATAAAGGCTACTGGTTCCTGGCTAAATATGAAGAAGGCAAAGACTATCCTATTCACGTTAGAAAGAAAGGAACACTGGACGCAAAAGAGGAAATTTTAGTTGATCAAAATTTGAGAGCCGAAGGTCATGAGTACTATAATTTAGGCGACTTAGAAATAAGCACTAATCAATCGTTGATGGCCATATCTGAAGATACGGTGAGCCGTCGACGATATGATATCCGCGTCAAAAATCTGCAAACCGGCGAATTCTTTCCAGAAGTTATAGAGAACACATCAGGCCAAGTTGTTTGGGCGAATGATAATAAGACACTCTTTTATGTAAGAAAGCACCCTACTACGCTTTTGCCATTTCAGGTGTATCGTCACGAACTCGGAACATCACCGGAAAAAGACGTATTGGTTTATGAAGAAAAAGACTCTACTTTTTATACTTTTGTCTACAAGACTCGATCTGAAAAGTTTATTGGCATTGGTGTTTCTTCAACAATGAATAGTGAATTTAGATTTGTATCCGCTGATTCTCCCGCAGAAGAGTTTCAAGTTCTTCTACCTCGTGAAAAAGACCATAAGTATCGTGCAGACCATATCGACAACCATTTTTATGTTCAGTCTGATTTCGAAGCACTCAATGAAAGAGTCTGGAAAGTCGAAGAGTCTAAAATAGGTTCGAAAGAGCACTGGAATGAACTTATTGCTCATCGTGACGACACACTCATTCAAGATGTTGAACTGTTTAATGAGTACATGGTAGTCAACGAACGAGTTAACGGCGTTGAAAAACTAAGGATCCGTGATTATCAAGGCAAGTTAATTGAAGAAGTAACATTCAATGATGCTGCGTACAATACTCGTTTCGGCAATAACCCAGACCCTGCGTCACGAGTATTTCGATACGGTTACTCGAGTATGACAACTCCAAGCTCGGTGTATGACTATCACTTAGATAGCAAAAAGAGCGAGTTAAAAAAACAAGATAAAGTTATTGGCGATTTCCATCCAGAGCAATATAAGAGCGAGAGAATTATGATCGAAGCTCGTGATGGCAAACAGGTTCCAGTTTCTATCGTATACCGAAAAGATCGTTTTAAGAAAGATGGTACCAACCCACTTCTAAACTATGCCTATGGTTCCTACGGCGCAACAATGGATCCTTCGTTTAGTATTTCTCGATTAAGCTTGCTTGATCGTGGGATGGTTTTTGCTATTTCTCATATTAGAGGAAGTAAAATGCTGGGTCGTCAGTGGTACGAGGATGGAAAGAAGCTGACAAAAATGAACACCTTCACTGATTTTAATGATGTCACTAAGGCACTAGTAAAACAGGGCTACGGCAATCCTAAGCAAATTTATGCTATGGGTGGCAGCGCAGGCGGAATGCTAATGGGTGGTATCATTAATATGGAACCGGAGCTCTACCACGGCGTCATTGCTGCAGTTCCCTTTGTAGATGTTGTAACGACAATGCTAGATGAATCTATACCACTAACTACCGGAGAATTTGACGAATGGGGCAATCCGAAGAATAAGGAGTATTATGACTATATGCTAGCTTACTCGCCTTACGACCAAATCAAAGCTCAGGATTACCCGCATCTATTAGTAACAACCGGACTACATGACTCTCAAGTTCAATATTGGGAGCCAGCAAAGTGGGTTGCGAAATTAAGAGACATGAAAACGGATAATAATCGACTATTACTGGATACCGATATGGAAGTTGGTCATGGCGGAAAATCAGGGCGCTATAAGAGTTACCTTGATAGAGCTAAGCAGTATGCCTTTTTGCTGGACTTAGCAAACCTTAAAGAATAGTTAATTAGAAGCTATCTGATTTAAAAAGGGATTATTAAAAGTTGCTTGACCGCTTTTGTTAGTCCCTTTCTTTTTCAGCCGACATATCTCGACTGAAAACACTTGTTACGAACGCGTCCGCGGCCCCCTGTCCTAATTCACTATAAGAAGCCTCCGATGGATGAAAACCATCCAGTGCGAATTTTCCTGGACCGTTTTCAAAATCTAACTCAAGATAAACAACCGTACTATTTTTCTCTATCATTTGACGAGCGACATCAGCAAATCGTTTTGCTCTCATTCCAAACAAACGACGCAATAATCTTGGTAACAACGGAAAGATTTCAAGAGGAGGGACACCAGCTATCGCAATAATCGCGTTTGGCGAATGTTGTTTAAGCGATGCGATTAATGCTTGCAGGTTTTCTTTCCACTGGTTTATTCGATTAAGTGAGGTAACATCATTAACACCTACCGATACTAGAATAAAATCTTGTTGAGTGGCATCTAGATTCGGAACAAGTTCATTTAATACCGCTTTGGAATCAGCGCCAATTTTTCCGCGGGCGGTCCAATGTATTTGACCGTTAAGTTGTGACGCTAGATGAGTCGCAGTTTGCCCGGCAAAGGCATTAGACATGCGTTCGGCACCGACTCCGGAAATGATAGAATCACCGATAGCAAGAAATCGATAGGTTTTTCCGTTTCCAACCACCCCTGACTTTGGGCCACTGGCCCCTGCAAATCTAGGCGCATTACGACGTAACAATAGCGCTTGAGGGATAACAAATGGGAGTAACCCCCAAAATAATAGACTTCTCACTTATTTCCTAAATCATTGGCTGCATCGTTTACCAGCCATTCTAGCGCAGCTTTTTCATTACTAAAAGTTTTCATGGGATAACCTCGACTAGCGGCAATTGTTTCGTTGTATAAGTTGCCTTTCATCGACTTGGTATGCAAGTCGGCAACCGCTAAGCGAAAGTTAGCGCTCCACCCGAGCTGCTCAGCGTGAGTTACCGCGCTATACGTCGCCATTACAGGGGTTCCGCCAACTAAATCAAATACGGCAAGAATATTGTTGTTATTTTCCTTACGACAGGTATCAGCAATGGTTTTCCATAGGAAGGCAACGTCACGCTTAGATTCGCGAGCATCACCTTCACCGGAAACATCAACTCTAATGTGGTCCTGCTTCACTGATATATTGAACTGATATGGCATAACAAACTAGCCCGGCAACTTACCGCTTAAATAGTGTTCTCTATATCTAAAACATAGAGCGAATTTGCCAATGTTTCAACTTTTTAGCTAAAATTCCATCTTTCAAACAGCCTAACACAGCTTAATCAAAGACGTAGGGACAACCGGAATAAAGATTAAAATCATCATCCCAGCGCTGTACGTCGTTAGCCCTGCGCCACCTAGAGTGAAAAAACTGCATTAAACAGGTTCCCTGCTTTACCGTAACAAGAAAGGTATCGAACTCGTTGACCTCATCATAGTTGGGATATTCATTACTGGTTTCCCAGTATTTCGAACGATTGGTATTAGAAAAGTGGGTCCAAAAATCGTCGATACTGGTCCATTTTTCGCTATCCTTATTCCACGTTTGGAACTTATTGTCCGCGAAAGAGCGGACTTCACCGTGGCGGTTATCCTCGGCAAAAATCGGCCCGATAAAGCAGAGCAACAATAGCGATACGAATGTTTTCATGAATATTTCCAAGGTAACAATATGAGTGCAAATTAAGATTAGCAAACTATCAGTTGAAATCTGCGGTGCGAATCTTTTCGTTTGATGGTTCTAAACAGACTCAAATGGTTGACGATAGTTACAAATAGTAATGACTACCGTTAAATAGCTTTAACTAGTTAAGAAAAAGGCGAAAAGATTAGCTCCATTCGCCTATAGGAGATTTACAGATTTGACACTTTACAGATTTGACACGTTACCGAATTGAAACTTTCCCAGTTTGAAACATACCAATTTTTGAAATTTACCAAGACTGCCTCGTTTTTTATCAAGGTTCAATCGGTCAAGTTAATTACTTAGGCGCCCAAACGGAGTAGTCGTCGCCGGGGGATCCTAGCTCTACCCACCCCGAACCGTTTGTCCATTTAGTATAGTTTAGATGCCCAGTGTAATCTTTAAGCTCCGTGTTTGCCCACTTGGTCTTAACCCAACGGTATTTATTATCACTACTGTTATTAAAATAAACGACCAAACCTGGACTGCCGTTACGTTGATCAATTAGCTCATCATTATCAACAAACAAGGTACTCGTGGAACCCTTCGCTTTGTTATTGTAAATCCACATCAGGTTAACTAATCGATCTTTGTCCAACCATTGCTCGTAGTCACTGTAGAATAAAGTGGGAACACCTTCATGAGTAAAAATATATGCGTATGCCATATTTTTTTTCCAAATAATATCGGTATCATGATTAGCAACAAAGGTTACCGACTTCTGAGGGTTAATACTAATTAGTCCTGCATTGGTTAAGCGATTTAAGTTGTTGCCATCAAAAGCTTCGTCCATTGCGTAATATAAAGAAAAATCAAAAGCTGATGCTCTGCCTCCGGTCGAGTTTACCCAATCATTTAACAGATATTTATTTGAGTCCCAGTATTCGCCAACTGCAAAACCACCGACAGAATCTACCCAGTCTTTAACTACCCATCCGTCAAAGCCTTTCACATAGTCAAAGCGCCAGCCATCGAACTTGACATCGTTCTTATAGAATTTTGCAACACTATCACCTCGCTTCCATAACCAGTCTTGAACATAGCTCTTGCAGTGCGCTAAATCGGGAAAACCGCCGAATATGCCGCTATCATTTCCACAGTCTAAGTTAGGATGAAAATCATTATAGCTGCGCGGAAATTTGCCACTCAAAGTGTTAAAACTAGTCCAGGTGTTTGAGTTAGTAAACACATTCCACTCCAACTCACCGCCACTATTGTGATTAAGAACAATATCAGCATAAACCCCCATATCAAATTGATGTGCGGTATCGATAAGATCTTTTAATTCGCTGTAAGAGCCTGCTCGAGTCTCAATGGTTTGCTTCTGGTCATATTGACCTAGGTCGTGATAGTCATAAGGGTTATAACCCATTGAAAACTTGCCACCATCACTTTTTTGCGCTGGTGGTAGCCAAATATCGGTAACCCCCGCAGCTTTCCAATCGGGTATTTTTGTTTCTATGGTTGACCACCAATTACCTCCCATTGGGTAGTCCCAATAAAACGCCTGCATAATAATCTGACTTCTCGCATTTAGTACGATTAGAAAACAACTTGATACAGCGATTAACATGAGTATTTTTTTCATTCTGATCTCCAAAGTTAATATCGATATACTTTTTCAACTTCGCTATCTTTTTCTACAATTGATTTTAAATTGACTACAGTTATGAACAGCATAAAAAATGGACGAAACTAATCATACAAAGAGTTTGGGGGGGCTTAACAAGGGTATGCATACGTATTCAATGAGATATAAGTTGAGATAATGGCTATTCGAGACAACAGCCAATTAATATAACGCCGAATAAAAATAGAATTGTTATTGTGGTGGTTTTACTGATAGCTTTGCGTAGCGAACGGTCATGAAAAAACTGCGGCAACTAAAAACGAAAAATTGGGCGTTAAGTGAGAATTTTTGCAAGAACTAAACTTAGCAATACGAACATTTACTTGCCCTATTTTCGATGAAAACTTTCGCCCAAATTTGTTATCCAGAAGCGAACATTATTCAAAAAGTTAAAATGCGTTTTGCGATGAATTTTTTTGTACAAATAGGATTGTTTTTTCATAACAGATACAAACACCGAAAGCTGGTAAATTTCTAGATTTAGAAATTTACCAGCTTCAATTAGAGCTGTGTTTTATTTGCGTAACTTTGATAGGACTTACTTACGCTATAAAGAAACATCCCCGGCTTTACCATTATCCTTAGGGTAAGAATTGGGTTTAAGCGGTTTAATAGGTTCTTTCTTCATTTTTTCCTTAAGATACTCAATGGCAGCTTCAAGCTGAGCATCTTTGCCTTTGTAGGTCGCATGGGGAAGGTTGTCGACTTCTATCGTTGGTTCAATTCCGTGACCTTCAATAATCCACCGCCCGTCCATTGCGTACTGCGAGAACTCAGCAACTCTTGCCATTCCGTTATCAACCAATCGATTTTGTCCTCGCAACCAAACTCCGGCACCGGCGGTACGTTTGCCAATCACAGGGGCAATATTAAGGGCTTTTATTCCCGCAGCAAATGTTTCTCCATCTGAATAGGTATACTCATCCGCTAGGATCACCAAATGGCCTCTGAAGGTTTGTTGCATATTGGTTTCATTAAACGATGGCCAAAATGCCCACGCTCTTCTTAGTAATTTTTCAATAACCCAACTATCAATATTGCCACCACGATTTCTTCTAACATCAATAATCAAACCACTTTTTCGGTAATTGGCATAAAACTCACGGGCAAAATTTGAAACATCGTTTCTACCCATGGCATACAGGTGTAAGTAACCTATATCGTTGTCGGCTTTATCAACCTTTGAACGAGTAGAAGTTACCCAGTCATTGTATCGCAGGCGAGAATCATTACGCGTGCTAGTAGGCACAACAATCGTTTGATATGTTTTCTTCTTTCGTTTTAAGGTGAGTAATACTTGTTTACCAGCCTGATTTCTTAGTAGCCTTTGAAGTTCCGAAATATTGGTTATTTTTAATCCGTTAATTGCAATAATAGTATCGCCTTCTTTAGCGTCGACACCCGGTTGCAGTAATGGAGCAGCGAGCATGGGTAACTCTTTATCATGGCGGTATATGTGCTTAATTTTCACGCCTTTAGCATTTTGAGCCAAAATAGCACCCAATGCAGCACCGTTTGAGCGCTCTTTGTCTACAGCCACGTCGCCACCGTAGACTTGAGAATGCAAAGCGTTTAACTCGCCCATCATTTGTTTGAAAATATCATTGAGTTCATGACGGTCAGTAATACGCTCAAGCATCGGCTGATATTTCTTTTTTACCCCATTCCAATTAACGCCGCGCATACTCCGGTCAAACAAAGAATCACGATGCATTAACCACGCATCATGAAAAATCTGACTCCACTCGTCCCTAGGGTTTATTAGTAACTGCCAATCTTTGGTTTGTACTTTTTGATCGCTTGTATCACCTGGAAACTTAGCTCCGGCAGAGACTATAAAAAGGTTCGAATTATCATTTCCGGACTTCATAACGAACATTTTTTTGCCGTCATTAGAAAGTGAAAAGGAAACGATATTATTAGTAAATGATTCCAGTTTTGTGTTTGGCTTAATCGCTATTGCTTTAAGCTATGGTTGAGTTCCGGGCTCGTTAACTTGATCCTGTACATACAAAAATTTGTCATTAGCGGCCAACCGAGAATAGTTCCCTGCAGCTACCGGTACCTGCCACAACCGATCTTCAATACCTTTCCAATCAACAACCGGTTTAGCCTTCTCTTTGCTCGCTTTCGCCTTCTTTTCCTTTTTGTCTTTATCACTTTCCGTAGCTTCTTTTGTTTTCTCTTTCTTAGCGTTAAGTAGTTCATTAGCCTTTTGGAAAGGGAAATCAGCATCTTGTTTTAAACTATAGGCATAAATAAGAGAACGTCGGTCAAATGTTGCTCCCATATTTCTATCTCCCCATGGCGAGTTGGGATAAGCATTAAACTCGCGGTCAGAGAGAAAATACAGCCAGTTTCCATCGGTACTAAATGCTGGAGAAGAGGAATTATATTTGTCCGTTGTCAAGACCTTGTGTGTCATGTCTTGGATATCAATTAGAGAAATTCGGCTACGACTGTCATCTTTGTGTGAGCGAGTGACCGCTAGAAGCTTGCTATCACTAGACCATGTTACATCCTGATAAGGACTATCGGCCATATTGTGCGATAGTATCTTCTCGTTTTTATTAGTTTTAGTATTGAGTAACCAAAGGTCGCCGTTTTTATCATCATTAGCAATCCATTTACCGTCGGGAGAAAGGTTAATATTCCACTTAAATATTTTTCCCCCTTTGGTTAATTGCTTCGCGTTGTTACTTCCGTTCGCAGCGAACCGCCAAATTTCAAGTTCTCCACTAGCATCGTTAATGGCGTAAACCCACTTTCCATCATTGCTTAAAATAGCATTTCTTGTTCTTGATTTTGGGTTAGTTGCAACAGTGGTTAATCGAGAACCGTCGATAGATGCAACTGCAACTTGTCCTCGAGCGGTAATTACCACCTTATCGGTTTCTCCTGCTTGACGCATTGAAGTTGCGTAACTGAGTGGTTTATTCAACCACTTTTCTCTTAAATTGGGAAAATCCGACGTAAGATCAAATTCTAGCAATTGAGATTTTTCAGTTTTCAAATCCAACACTTTTAGATCAGCGCCTAACTGATAAATGATTCTGTTATTGTGCAGTGATGCCGAACGTACTTGCCAATCTTGGTATTGGGTAAGCTGCTTAAAGTTTCGCCCATCTAGACTGACAGACCAAAGATTATCGTTACCACTAGCATCACTAATAAAATAGAGTTTATCCCCGCTAACCATTGGCTCTCTAGCAGAACCAATATGCTCTTTAGTCAATAACTTTGCTTCATTTTGTGTACCTAAGCGATACTTCCATAACTCTCCTTCCGCTCCACCTCGATAGATTTTTACGTTATCGGTTGAAACTTGTAATCCGAAGCGAGCGAAATAGACTTGCTTGTTGTTATCATCAATAGCGCCTTCAACAGCGTCAGCAAGGGGAATAAATTCAGTTTCTAAGGTTGTGGGGTCGACTAATTTCAGTGTCCAATTTCCAGCGGGTCCAACAGAGGAAGAAGTGCTAAATAGAATTTTTCCATTACCAGTCCAACTGTGCACTTTTACTGCACTGTTTTCAAAAGTCACTCGCTTAGCAACTCCGCCGGTTATACCTATAACATAAACTTCGGTGTTTCCTTCATAATTAGCAGCATAAGCGATCTGCTCTCCATCATTGGAGATAGCAGCTTGTGTTTCCTCGGCGGGGTGGGTGGTTAATCGAGAGGCTTTGTTTTCACCAATTTTGGTATGCCATAAGTCACCCTCTGCGGTGAATACAACGGAATCATCATGTAAGGCGGGGAATCGGTAATAACCGTTTGATGCGTGTGTCGTCGTTGTCATTAAAAACAGAATCAAAAACATCATTGATACGCGGATTTTCATAGGTTATTTTCCTTTTATTTTGGCTGTTATTTTCCCGTGCTAATTTTTCGCAACGAGACTAGCTTACCTGTCTCGTTATTTCTATTGCCTAGCTGATTGAAAAGTCTAATTGTTTAAAAAGCTTTGCTAGTTAGAAGCCTAGTTGTTTAGAAGCCTAGTTGTTTAAAAAGCTAGGCTAGTTAGAAGACCTAGTTGATTAGGTCGCCTTGTTAAATGTTTTTCAATTGCTGGTATTGTTGTTAGCTTTCAACAAAGGCTCTCTCAACAACATAATCACCTTGCACACCTTTTTTACGGCTTTCTTCAAAACCTAACTGATCAAGGATTTCGCAGGTATCTTTTAACATTGATGGACTGCCACACATCATGACGCGGTCCTGTGCCGGGTCGAGAGCAGGCAAATTGATGTCCTTGCACAGTTTACCTGTTTTAATTAGGTCGGTGATTCTTCCCTGGTTTTGATAACGCTCGCGAGTAACGCAAGGATAATAGATCAGTTGCTCGGTTACCATTTCACCAAGGTACTCATGTTCGGTAAGTTCTTCGCTTAACATTTTGTGATAAGCAACTTCATTAATAAAACGTACTCCATGAAACAAAACAACCTTATCAAAACGTTCATAGGTTTCGGGGTCTTTGATAATACTTAGAAATGGCGCTAAACCGGTACCAGTACCAATTAAAAATAGATTACGCCCATCTTTTAAATCATCAATAACCAGCGTTCCAGTAGGTTTGCTACCAATTAGTACTTCATCACCTTTTTGTAGGTGTTGCAATTTAGAGGTTAAAGCACCGTCGGGCACTTTAATACTAAAAAACTCAAGATATTCTTCATGATTAGCGCTCGCAATACTGTAAGCTCGCATAATAGGCTTTGCCTCTCCCTGCGCAAGACCGATCATTATGAACTCACCATTTCTGAACCTAAGTCCTTGATCTCTGGTGGTCTTAAAAGAAAAAAGGGTATCGTTCCAATGAATGACATCTATCACTTTTTCAGTATTGTATTTGCTGGCCATAATCGCTCGTTTTTCGCCTTAAATATCGTTAGTTTACGCTAACCGCTAGTTGCTTTGTTACGGTTCGCGATCATACCTTAAAGTTAGAGAGTAACAAAAGAAATCGGTCGTTTATTGCTCAAATTGGGGGAAATTGCTCTGATAAACAAGCGGTTTAGATTGGATAGAGGATATTCGCTAGAGATTTGTCTCAAGAACAAATCTAACCACAGTCATTTTGGGATAAAACTCATAAAATAATAGGGTTATATCGACGACAACTAGTTGGCTAATTGCATGATTTTTCTAGCGAGGCTGTTTTCTTTAAGCTCTAACTTGCGCTTCTTAGTCTTCGCTAATACAACACCAAGTTTATCGAATGTCTCTTGATACTCTGGAAACTCCTCGCTTTGTGAAAACTTATCGAACAAAGGCAAGAATATTTGTTCATCAGCCAACTGATCAAGTTTTGCCGCAAGCTCTCTTCCTTGCCAAATTTTACCACCGTTGATACAACAACGGTTCAGCCTAAGCAATACGTCATTTAAACCTACCTTACCACCTGAGCGCTCGCGTAAAGCAACGTCAGCTTTCATAAAATAGAGTGCGCCACTCCAATAGATTCGCATCGTTCGACCTGCTCGACCGCCTCTACTTCGACGCTCTGAGGCCTGTTGAAGCGTTTCAGGCTTTAATTTCTTAGTACCTTTTTCGCCACGCTTTAAGCCACTAAACAACTTATACCAGGCGTGCTCTGCAGGTATAACATTGGCCTGCCCCATCAAGACGTATTGTAAATAGGAAGATAAGCCTTCGGATAGCCATATATCGTCATAGTTAATTTTAGGAAGAAGTTGGTGACTGAACTCATGGGTAGCGGTCCAATCAGCGTAAAAATCTTCTATACCCACTGAAGGCACAACCACAAATAGAATCCCAAAACCATTGCCACGGCTAAAAGACCCCCAAGGTACAGGGCTATTCTTATATTTGGGTTTAGGGATCAAGATGACTTGGGTTTGTGAAGCGGGATAGTCGCCAAGGTAATTTTCAAGCGATTTAGCGATATCCACTAGCCATTGATCTATCTTATCCGTTTGCTGCATGTTATTGGAACTAGCAATGCTTAAGACATGACCATTAGAAACCGTTACAAATCTCTGCTCAAAGTCACCTATCATCAAATTATACCCCCAATCCTGAGGGTGATGACCAATTCGGTAAGTTTCCGCTTTTTCTGAAACTTTCATCCAGGGTGTGGATATAGAAGCCCATTTGGGCAACTTAAAGGTGACTTCAATTTCGTCGCTTTTAGCGATTGTTTCGGGCAACCATAACCAAGAGTTTTCATCGACAAAAAATATATTTCGCCTATCTTTGGTTTCTTTACGACGTTTAGCATGATGACGGGACAAATCCACTCGATAATCGATGCAGGCATTTTCCGCTAAAGCACGAATATTCCAATAACGTCCCTGAATCTCTATATGCCCTTGTTTCGACCGGGGAAATTTGATGAGTGCAGAATTACCTTTTCGTTTATCCACTGCCAAATACTCAGGGGGCTTTCCGTCAAAACAGATATTAATGTCGGCAGAATCTATATTATCATCAACAGAAACGGTATAGCTGTGCGTTGCCGCTTGGCAATAGCCAGCAAACACGGTTATCAATAGTGTCAGTATTATTGAGTTTTTAGCCATTTTGTTTAAGTGAGTTCGATTTTATCAACCATGATTTAAGTTAACTAGCAGACAATGAGTAAACAATAGGTGAGTAGAAAAGAAAAGTCGACTAGATAATTGTAACCAATTTTGAGCGTGTTTTGTTGAGCTTGTTTTGTTTAGCTCACAACTAGCTATCTATGGTAGCTCTTGTGAAAAGAGAAGTAAGTACCTCTACCAGATCCGTGGCGGTCTTTTGATTAGCTAATTGTTTGCAACATAAATGTAAACGTTTGCTATCCGCTTTTTGCATTAACTCAATGCGCTCTTTTAAGACTTCGCTATTTAGCTCTACTTGGCTTCGATCCGCATGATTCTTATGTTTTAACTGCTCATACAAATACAAAAAACGGCCAATAACAACATAGGGAAAGTTAGGGTTCTTAATTGGGCCTTGAACCGCCATATAACCACCAAGCGGTAGTCCTTTAATGCTGGAAGAGGCCAATTTATCAGCCCCAAACCAAGCACTAGAAAAACCTACTATGCTGCCACCAACGGCGCCTAACATAAAGCTATGGCCTGCTACCGCGGCATCGAGTGCGGCTCCCGCTAATGCTCCTGTCATAGTGCTTACCGCCGCTAACTGCTTTTTATTCAACCCCCAAACATACCACTGTTCGCTATCAAAGAGATCCGGTGGATATTGGATCGCCTCACTTTGGAGCTCGCAGTTAGCGTGTGAAAACAGTTGGCACAAGCTAGTGAATGCTTGCTTTTCTCTGTTGGCCATCCATTGATTATATTGTTTTGCTAAAAGTTGTTTAAGAGACTCAGCTTGGCCCTTTGTTAATACTTTCTGCTGATTTTGGTAGTGACATAAATCGGTTAACAACTCCGAAAGTAAAATAATTGCTTGCTGTTCATTTAGCGCCACTTGCTCGGTTAAATCCGCAACAACCTGCGCTAACGTATCTTGCCACTCGGGCTCTAAGTGAGAAAAGGCTTTTAGCAATGAAAGCTGTTTATTAAAGTCCGCCTGCATGGGATTAAACACCGTTACAATCTTAAAGTACTGCTGCAACGCATTTTTCCAAGAATCCACATAACTTTCGTTTTCGATTGGGTTAATCAACGCCATGCTAGGACGACCCGTCCAACGTAGAATCTCCATCTCTGCTTCGTACTCAACACCGTAAGGACGAGAACCATCAACGACATATAAAATTGCTGCCCCATTCATTAACGGCGTTAACAATCGGACTTCATCCGGAAAGTCATTTTGACATTCAATATCATTAATAAATGCTTGAACCGCCGCTGATCGCTGATCGGCGCTGTCAGCTTTTTGCTTTAACCAATGAAGTGCCTTTTTAGGACGTTGGAAACCCGGCGTATCGATTAATTCATAACCAGCATTACCGGTATCTATCATATAACTATCAGAATGCGTTGTAGTCCCACTCTGCTGAGAAACTAATACCGAATCATCCCGTGCTAGAGTTGAGACAATCGATGACTTTCCCTTATTAGGGTGCCCTACAACCGCAAAAGATGCCCTGTTTCTAGAAAAATGCATTGGTTATGTTTCCAATTGAAGCAGTTGCCAACAAGCGAGGTTGTTTAAGAATCGCTGCCATTCCTGTAAATGAGTATTCGATAACTTTTGAAACCCGTCATCGTTCCAATCAACCGGTAACAAATAACCACAGCCATTTTGCATGTAGTCAGACAGTTCAGCCAAGGGAGGCTCCCACCCTTTAACGATTAACAGTTGTGGCTCTTGCCAACGTTCTGAAACTAACTGCTCGGCGTAACTGGCTGCTGGGCCTGCGGGTAAATCGTTTATTGAACTGCCTGTTAGTTTCAATTTAACCTGCTCAATTAATGTATCTTTTAAACCAGCCCAGTTTGTAACTGCATAATCTTCCGCGATATCACTTACACGCTGCAACTCGCGCTCATAAGTTAATGGGTTTTCTGTTTCGCGATGACGTTTAACAAGAACGCTCTTTGAGCGCTTTAATTCCTTAAAGCGCAGCACGCTAGCCGACGCAACAACCATGAGTGAACGAAGTAATAACGCATAAACAACCTGGGTAGCAAGTACAAACTGCCACCATGCACTAGCTGAAGCAGCCATTAGCTGGTTATTATTGATGCGGGAGTCTTGGGTCGCTGTTAATAATTCAAGGCTTGGTTGCGCGGACTCAATATAAAACCAAGGTGTTGCGATAAGACTAAGCAGCGGAAAAATTTGTTCTGCGTCTAATATGGTACTACGCCAGACAAAATTAATGTCAGTCGTTAACAACAACAACAGAAAAATTAGCAGGCTAGCTAAACTGAAACTAATAGCCGCTAGCTGACTTTGATAGAAAAGAACTAGACGACTATCCGGATGCTGTTTTTGTTTTTGTAACTGCACTTTTTTTGATGTTGGCCATACCGGCAAGCTAGCCAGCAAGCCCGCAAAATTGGCACTTTTATTTAAAGCTAACGAAGTCAAAGAAACTAACATGCTCAATATTGGCAACAACACATAAATCGCTATCAAATAAAGCAGATTAACGCGGCCTTGGGAATCCCCCGTGAGCACGCCCCAGCTAAGTAACGCACCAACAAAAAGGCCAACTATAATAATTGGCCCTGTAGTTGTTCGGTATTGACGGTTAACAAGCAAGGTTATCGTCCTTTGTTCTTGAAAAAATTATTCAATGCCATTGGCCTCAAGCACCATTGTTTCTAGACGATCTAAATCAGGAATTGAAGCCATAACCGAATCTATTTCTACCCGCATTTTTTCAGCTTCCGATAACTGTTGATCTTGCATATACTCAATATTATCTTCGCGAACATGGGACAAGCGAGGTATGCCTTGTACCACTAGTGCTAGGTATGGAAGTTCGCGATTCATGTTAAGCGTGTGGGCAATGGCAACACGAGAACGTTTATTCGCTTGCGCATCTTTTTCACCTTTCATTAGGTCGATTGATAGCAGCGGGATATCAATACCACGCCACAACAAATGCCCCAAATACCATTTGGGTTTTGTCGATTCCTCGCCAAACAATTCAACATTACTGAAAGGTACAACCTCAGCTACATTGGTATTGGGCAACAGAATATTACTGTTTACCGTTGGGATCATTAAACTATAAACTTCTTGAATACTTTCAGCCATAATTTTATCTCTCGTTTTTTGGGCAAATCCGTCTCTTTACCCAAGTGGAAGATTTCTCAGCCACTAGAATTAATTACTAACCTTTTTAAATCTACTGACTCTTAATCAGCCGGCTTAGTCGTTCTGCCAATACTTCAGGTGCCGCGATCACACTCGCAATATTGGCATTGATAACGGCTTCTGGCATTGATGAGTTGGCACATGTGTCGACAGACTGCGCCCACACTGCACCACCACTATCAAGCATTTTTCGCGAGCCCGTCAGTCCGTCCTGGCCCATACCGCTAAAAATAATGGCGCCACATTTTTCTTTATAGACACTAGACATTGACTCTATAACATCATCAATACAAGGTGAATAAGGTTCACTCCATTTCTGCGAGCGGTCTACTAACATACTACCGTCTTGAAGAAAAATGAGCTTTCCTTTTAGCGGAGCCAAATAAATTTTCCCCGGACACATATCATTACTGCCATTTGCTACAACTACGTCAAAATGACTGCTTCCGGTTAAAATATCAGCCAAAACCGGCAAGAAATTCTCATCAATATGTTGTGCAATAACAAAACTCGCATTGATATCCGCAGGCAGTGATTGCAAGAAACGCTTTACCGCTGCTGGCCCCCCTAACGAAGCACCAATTACCCAACAATTGCCTAACGTCGTTTGACTAGTCTTAGGGGTTTCGGCATTAAAATCAACGCCAGTTGCAGCATCGTCAAGCATGGGTATATCAAATAGCTCTTCTTCTTCGGAGCTAGCTTCTAAATCTGGATGTACTTCTACTTGAGGGTCCGGCACCGTTGCTGCGCTTTTTTGCGGTTCGGATAATTGTTCGGGTTCCTCAGGCTCGACTGGTTGCATCAACTCAATCGATTCGCCGGTCTCTATTGCTGGTTCAGAATCATTACTAGGCTCAACAATATCATAAGACTCAGAACTTGCAGCCTCGAGATCATCAAGTTCGCTCTCCTCATCTAAAGAAAATTCATCCAGTGACAGGTTATCGTCAATCGTCAACTCTTCTTCTAAAAGAGGCTCTTCCTCAGTTATTAAACTATCCTCGCTATCCGACAAGTCTAAAGAAAAATCATTGTTTTCTTCTAACCCAATAGCTTCCGGCTCAATAACTTCTGTTCCTGTAGCTTCTGTTTCAGAAACCTCTGGTTCAGTAATTTCTGGTTCAACAGTTAAAGATTCTTTTTCAATCGGTGGAAGAGTTTCTTCGAGCACTTCACCGTCAATTTTATACTGAGCCTTTCCCGATGTTGGCTCGTCACCAATCGACTCAAGCGTGAGTCCACCGCTTTCCAGTTGCTCTGATGGTTGCTGAGGCTCAGGTTCTTGTTGAGACGCTGATACGTGGGATTCTTCTTCTTCAATAAATACCGCTTTGCCGCTCACCTTAGGCTCATCAATTGATTCAAGTTGCAACCCACCTTCAGAACCGAGCAATGATTGTTCACTCAGTTCGTCAGTAGACGTTACTTCCTCTGAATCAAACAGCTGGTTTTGTTCATCTAGCTGTATTGAGTCCTGTTGAGAGTCATCGGATGGTTCCATCGACTCTAAAGATAACCCCGAAGCTTCGAGTTCCGTTTCTGGCGAATCTGAGTCCATATCCAAAGAGAAAGAGGAATCAACTTGTTCTTCCGCAGAGTCTGAGAGATTAAATTCTTCAGATGACCGTTCATCAACTTCAGCATCAATGCTTTCTAATGTCAGAGAGTCGCCATCTAAATCAGGTTCAAGCAGCTCGATCTCCGAGGATTCTTGCTCGCCCAAATCCAAACCTATATCTAACTCTAAATCCGGTAATTCAACTTCCGGCTCAATTGCTTCCGATAGTTCATCGCGAATTGGCTGGTCGTTATTTTTCATAGAATCCGAATCGGATTCTGACTCTGATTCATTTTCTTCGGTGACATCGTAAACCGATTGCAGCACCTGCTGATCGTCATCTCTCATAGACTCCAATACAGGTATTGAACTACTTGAGAAGTCAATTTCTTCAAAAGCAGAACTATCAAGCGTTTGATCTGAATCTTGATTTTCTAACGAAGCGTCGGAGCTTAACGACGAAAATTCATCAATAGCGTTAGATTCTAATGACTCTAATGATTCTAATGATTCTGATGACTCTAACGATCCCGAAGGCTCTAATGGCTCTAACGACTCTGTGGCCTCGTTAGCTTTGGCCAGCTCCAGAATTTCGTTTCCAATTTCTTCGGTTTCTTGAACCGATGACAAATCGCTCTCTAAGGGTGGTTCTTCTGGAACATCAAAATCAATCGTTTCGGTACTTAATTCTGAGTCAAAACCAAGATCGATTTCCTGTTGCGTTTCCTGAGGAGCATCTGCAACATCAATATCTTCTAGCTCAATCTCATCAATCCCGTCAACCAGATCAACATCTAATTCCGCGGTCTCGTCTAAAGAAACATCGATATCTTCACTCAGGTCGACTCCATTATCGGATTCACTGAGTTCTATTTCGTCATTGCTATCAATATTTTCGTCAAGACTAAATTCTCCGAAATCTTCAAGTTCGATAACTTCTTCATCAACCGTTTCTGCATCCGCAACGTTTCCGGCTTCATCACTCGTATCCTCGGCCTCGTCGCTAGCAGCATCTAACCCAGCGTCTAATCCAGCATCTGATAATGCCGTACTTTCTATCTTTGAATCGAGTGCTACGGCGTCTTCAATAGCAGAGTCTAAGTCCGGAGAAATCTCTTCTAACTCGGAAACTAATTCAGCAGCAATATCACTTGGTAATCCAATTGAATTTATTTCAAGCTCTTGCAAAGCGCTATTAAGGCTTTCATCATCGGCTATTGCGTCACCCAACTGGTCATTTTGCGAGTCATTAGTTTCAGGCTCAATTGTCCAGGTTTGCGCTTCAGTGGTAGATTGTTCGGTCTGATGTTCGTCAGCGATTGTTTCGGAACGATCTTGTGTCGTTTCTTGAACAGATTCTTCTGGGGAATTAGGCTTTTGAACATCAGCAGACGCCGGCTGCTTTTCCGCCGCATCAGTTGTCGGTGTCTTTGAATTTGTGTCTGAATTTGCGTCTAAATCATCGGATTGACTAAGACCGGTTAGCTCATACAAACGATCAACTAGTTTTGAACACCAAAACTTAGGATGCGCCTGCTTAGCCAATGTACCTGGCTCATTAAAATAGATTGACGCCTCTGATTCATCTAACAACTCATCAATTTTATCATCCCAATGGTCGTCATCGACGTTAAGCAGCCAAGCATTTACAGCACTATTTTCTATGTGCTGACTCTCTATTGCATTTGGGGCGATGTTATATGTGACTTCGATTCCCGAAGCTAGTAGCAACTCGACCAGTTGTTTACTTTCTTCGTTTGGCGAGGTAACCAAGCCAATAGATAATTTACTCACGCCGTTCCTCAGGAATTTTCCGTTAACAAGCCGTTGATGGTATCCAACAAGTCGACTTCATTATAAGGTTTACCCATATATTGGTTAACACCTATGGCTTCAGCTCTTTCTCTATGTTTCTCACCGGTTCGCGAGGTAATCATAATAATTGGTATACCTTTCAATCGCTCATCATGACGAATAATAGTTGCTAACTCAAAACCGTCCATACGAGGCATTTCGATATCAAGTAACATTACATCAGGTATTGTGTCGGCTAGTACCGTGACCGCATCAACACCATCCTTCGCCGTTACAACTTCAAAATCATGACGCTCTAATAAACGCGTAGTAACTTTTCTCACCGTTATTGAATCATCAACAACCATAACAGTTGGAACCTTCTGCTCTTCTACAACCTCGCGAAGTTCAAAGAAGTCTTCAACCTGAGCATCGACTCTACGAATCAATGCTGGCATATCCAAGATTAGAACAACTCGTCCATCACCTTGTATGGTTGCTCCAGACAATCCACTGACAGAGCTCAATTGACTACCAATCGATTTTACAACTATTTCACGACTTCCTAGCAAGTCATCAACTTGTAGTGCGGTTGGATGGTCTGCTCCGTGCAGTAGCAGAACCGGTAGCGGCTGAGAAACACCTTCAAGGTTTGCCTTGGTATGATGATCAAGCATTTGTCCGAGATAATACATCGAATAATCAATGCCTGCGTACGCAAACTTGGTATCAGAGTCAGAATAGTACTCTTCCAATTCGAAAGGACTTACCCGCACTATACCTTCGATATTTGAAAGAGGTATTGCATAAACTTCTTCACCGATTTGAACCATTAAGGCCTGATTAACCGAAACGGTAAATGGTAAACGAACGGTGAATACCGAACCAACCCCTTCTTCGGAATCAATTTCAATGACTCCACCCAACTGTTTTATTTCGCTATTTACAACATCCATACCAACGCCACGGCCAGATATCTGAGTGACCTGTTCAGCTGTACTAAAACCAGCCTCCAGTATTAACTGCTGTAATTCATGCTCATTTAAATCAGTGTCTTCAGTAATAAGGCCACGCTCCAGCGCTTTTTGCCTAATCGCCTTAAGGTTTAGTCCGCGACCATCATCTTTAATTTTTATAAATACTTCGCTACCTTCACGGAATAACGAAATAAGAATTTTTCCGGTCTCAGGTTTTTTGGCTGCTTTTCTGTCCGCTGGAGATTCTATTCCATGGTCCATCGCATTTCGAAGCATATGCTCCAGAGGTGCAACCATTCTTTCTAAAACACTTCTATCCATTTCACCATCGGCGCTGATAGAAAGCTCTATCGTTTTACCTAGCTCGGTACTGATTTGACGAACCATTCGTCTCAGTCTTGGTACCAAACTATCAAACGGGGTCATGCGAGTTTGCATGAGACTTTCCTGCATCTCAGTATTAACCCGCCCCTGTTGCAGCAATAAAGTTTCTGAGTCAGAAGTCAAGAAATCAAGCGTTTCCTTCAAGTTCATTAAATCGACCGCACTTTCGCCCAAGCTTCGAGTCAGCTCTTGCTGTCTTGTGTATCGATCCATCTCAAGCGGATCAAAGTCTTCATATTCGGTACCGCCACTTATTTCTCGACGATAAGATATTTGTGCTTCCGTTTCGATATCAAGGTTTCTCAACTGGTCTTTTAAACGCTCAACCGTTGCACTCATTTCATCTAAGTTGTATCGCAACACACTCATTTGTTGCTCAAGACGCGAACGGAAGATACTTGTTTCACCGGCGAGGTTAACCAAGTTTTCCAACTGATTAGAGTTGACCCTTACGGTGTCTGAAACCGCCACGGTTTTATTTCGTTTGTCCTCTTCTTCTTGCTTGCGTTTTTCAAAGGAAACGATGTCAGCGGTCGCTTTTTTGCCAGAATCAGGCTCAGCTGTGGAAGGCCCTTTCTCTTGTTCTATGTCAGCTACTGACGGTGCACTTTCTGTAACAGCATCTGCGCTAATCTCTGACGCAGATTGTTCCAGAGGCTCTTCACCGGCAATAATTAGTTTTAAATTATTGAAGTAGGCTTCAGGAACTGTCATCTGATGTTCGTTTTTAACTTCGTTAACTAATGCTTCGATTACATCATAGCCCTGTAACATACAAGTAATGTGTGACGGTTTTACTTGAAGAGTTCCTGCATTAACCAATTCAAAATAAGTTTCCATTTCATGGGTTAAATCACCTAATACAACAAGGTCAGCAAGACGAGCGCCACCTTTGAATGTATGGAAGGTTCGCTGCATGGTATCAACTGCTTCTGTGTTTGCATTGTCTTCACTCCATGCATGCATGGCTTCATCCAAAGCTATTAGAAGTTCGTCAGCTTCCTCCAAATAAATTTCAAGTACTTCCTGTCCATCTTCATCTAAATCAATTTTGTAAACATTACCACTCGCAACCATTGGAGCTGCGGGGGCAATCGTATCTTCAGTTAGCGTTGCTTCACTGGAATCTTTTCTTGCTTGAACCGGCAATTCACTTACTTCGTCAATACTCTCAGGCTGCTCTACCACAGAAGTTGGTGACGGCTCGGTTGCCTCTTCTTCTAGTTGCGACTCGTTGTCTTGCAGCTCAGTATCAGTATCTTCTACAACCGCAGTGTCATCAGCGGCTTGAGTCTCTTCCACAGCAAGCGATTCATCATCGTTGCCTGCGACTGTTTCCAGAGACTGTAACTCTTCATCTACCACAACCTCGCTAAGCTCTGGAACGTCAAGCTCTGGAACGTCAAGCTCCGGTTCATCAACTTCTTCAACGCTTGCAATTTCTTCGACGTTTGTAATTTCTTCAACTTCTACGAGCTCGTCATCAATACTGATATCATCAATGTCAAGTTCACTTGTAGCATCAACCGTTGTAAGCGCATCTTGCTCAGCATCGTCGACAGGCGTTTCTAGCGTCGGAATATCGTCTTCAACGTCACTTGCTTGTTCGTCGAGACTTAACTCTTCAACAGGTTCCTCTGAAATAGCTTCTTCTTTCTCTTCTTCAACCACAACCTCGGTAACTGGCTCTTCTTCAACAGCAGCTTCAATCACAAGTGGCTCAACTTCACCCGGCTTCAGGTAAACTTCAATTCTATTAATTTCAAGTGGAGCAGGTTCCGGCCATCGGAAGTTTCTTAACTCATTAACCATTCCGGTTAATTTTTCGGTTGCCATATCTACAAGCTGCACATCATCACTTGCTAGGCTGCGCCCAAAGTCTACATGTGTATTAAAAATCTCTTCAACGGCAAAAGCTAAATCACCAATATTCATGGCGCCAGCCATTCGAGAGCTGCCCTTGAAGGTATGGTAAATTCTTCTCAGCTCTTTGGTGATTTCCTTACTTTCAATATGTCCTTTCCAGCGCTCTAGCAGCCCACCTAATGACTCTACCAACTCGTCGGCTTCTTCAACAAATAGCTCAACTAGCTCTTGATCCATATCTTCTGGCGCTTCACTTCTAGAAGAGTCTTGAATCCATTGATGCATTTCACTCTCTAGGTCTTCAGGCACAAACATATCTTCTTCGGAAACCAATCGATTAAGCATTCCAGAAAGAGCTTCGACTCCGGATGTCAGTAGTCTTAAATACCCCTCTGAGGTTGCTTCATTATCTACTCGAACTTGGCTAACTAATTCACAAGAAGTAGCGAGTTTCTGAATCTCAGGAATTCCAACCATTTCACTTCCACGCTTAAAAGTATGGAATTCTGAACTAATTTTTTCGTTGATTGAAAGGTCATTTGGTGACGCTTTAGACGCTGCCAATAAGGCTCCAACCTCTTGCAAGATATCGGAACCTTCGGTTAAGAAAATGGAAACTAATTGCTGATCTCTTTGTTTTACTTGCCCATCACTTGACGACCCCTTTCCACCGCCACTTGATAGCCCATCAATTCTAGTCATCAAATTGGCGAATTCAGCGTTCTCAACGGGATAGGCATCTTTCAAATTAGACACCACGCCAACTAGGTAGGCACTAACATCAGACAATAAATCCATTGCCTCAGAGTCTAAACGGCCATTGCCGCCTTTAGTTACTCGAGCAAACTGCTCCAGTGGCCCAGAAATTTTTGCAATGGTAATGACTTTGGCCATGTGCGCACTACCTTTTAAGGTGTGCAATGCCCGTATCAAATCGTCCGTTACAGCGACACTGCTAGCCTGACCATGATCCGCAATGAAATCATTCATAACTTTAAGATGTACGTGCGCTTCAGCGACAAATATTTCTAATAAAACCGGGTCAATGGGTTCTTCTTCTAGCGAACTTTCTTCTGGCTCATTGACGTTAATAGTGTCATCGACTTGTGCTGGCTCATCGCCACTAACAAACTCAAACTCAGAAAGGTTTCCACCCTGAGAAAGAAAATCAGCTCGAGCCATTAGCTCAAGAATATCATCGCCTTCATGAAGGGTTTGCGTTGAAAATTCTTTTACTAATCCAGGAAGCTTTCCAAGCGCGTCATTTAAAACGGCAAATACCGGGCGTTCTGCAGGTACCGAATCTTCAATGACTTTATTCAGTAAATTTTCTACCGCCCAACTCATTTCACTAATGGTATTGGCTCCAACCAATCTACCACTACCTTTGAAAGTGTGAAACGAACGTCTTATTGTAGAAAGCGATTCTTTATCGTGTACATCATTTATCCATACGGGAAGATTTTGTTCAATAACTTCAATCTCTTCTTCCGCTTCCTCCATGAATATTTCTAATACTTCTTCATCGATTAGTGACTTATCGATCGGCTTATCAGCCGCAGCCTTAACCACATTTGTAGCCGCTGGCTTTGCTATTGGTAAATCAACTGGTTGAGGTATATCAGCCGGCAACTCAACCACGTTGCTTTGTTGTGGCAATTCAACATTCGAATCAGTACTAGTATCCGGAACTTCTGGCTCAATTGACGCCTCAGGTTTGCTATTTATAGCCTCAGTTAATAAATCTTGACTTGGTTTTGCGCTTCTTAGAATTGAAACAATGGCTTTATTATTACCTTCTTCAGTATCTTCTAAATAATAATCAACGCTGGTCACAATATCAGCAAGTGCATCTAGGTACTTTTCATCCGGTGCAACTAAAGGAGTCTCTAGGCAGCGTTTAACAAATGCCTCAGCAACGGTTAGAACTTCCGCCGCATCGGTAAACTGGACTATTTTCATAGCTCCTAATACTTCGCTTAGTAATAAAGGAACTTGTTCTAGTTCGCCGATTTTGAACGACGATGCTATGTAACTAATCATGCCGTCTTTAGCCAACTGCAAATTCTTACGGGCTACACCAACGAGCGCTATAGTCGCTTCGTCGACTTGACTATCTTTTGAGCGCTGCTCTCCGATCTCTGCATTAACTTCTTCAGACTCAACTTCTTCCGCATTTTCAAATCGATCAAGATCAAAATTACTCAGATTGGCATCAACAAATAAAAGCGCCCCTGCGATATCCATGATAGATGAATCATCCGGCATCTGTTCAAGATCAATAGCTCTTTGTAAGGTACGGACTTGCTCTCTTATAACGTCTCTTGGTATAGGTAATTCTAAAATCGTTAAGGTATCGGCAATTCTCACTAAGGAGTCATACAATGCCTGTAGTTGCGCTGGCTCTTTTGCCTGGGCGCGAACAAATAGATCTAACTGATCTTTAACTGACGCAAGCTCTTCCCCAATGGCAGTAACAACACTTGCCATCGCTGTAGAGTCCGGGCGAGCTAGTTTTTCTTGTTGTTTCTTAACTGTTGCACTTTCTGGCAATGCTTGGTCTAAATTAAATTCTTTCTTGAGGCTTTGAATCCTGCTATTTTTTGAGGTAGAGCGAGCCACAAAATAAAGTAACTTCGAAAGAAGTTTCTTTGGGATTTTATCACCAAGAGCTTCCTCACCACTTTCCGCAATTCGCTTTATTTGGCGATCAACTTGGCTTAGCAGCACGTGCACTTCTTTCTTTTTAAACAGTCCTTTTTCGGCAATCGAGAAAATAAAACCGTCAGCTATCCACCAAAGACGAGCGACAGAATGACCTTCTGTTAACGCTTCTAACCGCACCAGCACTTTGTGAATTCGCGACAGCGATTCTTTTATAGATTGTCCTCTGATGACACCAGCAAGACCTTTCTGAAAATGTGCTCTAAGTTTCTTGGCATTTTCTTGAAAAAGTGATTTTTCTTGTTCTGAAATTTGCTCGTTTGGCTTTGGCGGCTCAACATCACCGGTATCTGCAACGAAGAATTCATTTTCTTTTACTGGAGCTAAGCCAGATTGAGCACGTAACTCATTAATAAGAGGCAATAGAATAACCGGTATATCTTTTTGGCCACTCTCAACACGCTCCAGGTATCCCGGCATCTGCATCATTGAACGCATTAATACTTCAAACGATGACTCATTTAACCGGCTAGTATCGCCAGCCATTTTCTCAGCAAGACTTTCCATTTCAGATGCCAGTCTAGCAGCACCTTCAAAGCCTAACATTTGCAGGGTTCCTTGCACTTGGTGCAAGCAATTTATACAAAACTGAATTTGAGTTTGGTCATGATTGTCGTCAGCAAACGTTTCAAGTCCTTGGCGGGCTTGTTCAAGCGTATTGTTGATTTCTTTTCTGACCCAACTTAAAGCCAATTGGTCATAATTGTCGGTCATGCCAGCTCCGATTTTTTGGTTGTACTGTACTCGTTCTTTATAAACGCTAAACAGTGTTTGTTATCTACTCGGGTTAGGCTTGGGCTATTTACTGAAGTAATTTCACCATGCCCTAAAACTAATATTCCGCCCGGTTTTAGTCGCTTTTCAAAGTCGCTAATAATTTCTTCTTTTCGTTCCTGTTTAAAATAAATAAGAACGTTTTGACAATATATAACATCAAACTTTTGACTTGGCTGAGACTCTAACTCAAGAATGTTAGCCTGCATAAAACAAGTTCGTTTTCTGATGTCTTCACTAACTTGTACCTGACGGTTTTCTAACCGTTCAAAATAGTTATTCAGTGACGTTGTCGGTAAAAAATCTAAACTTCTACCGGTATATATCCCATCGCGAGCAACGGCTAGTGATGGATAACTTACATCTATACCGGTAACGCCGTAATAAAGGTTTTTACCGGAAGATTCGCTTAAACTGAGATTCAGTTTCTCCATTTCAAGCGCAAGCGTATATGTTTCTTCGCCGGTTGAGCAGCCAACACTCCACAAATGCATATTAACGTGCTTTTGCGGGTCTATTGCCCAATCACCTAACGCTCTGTTTCTACAATAGCTGATCACCAAATTGAGGGAATCTTTATCTCGGTAGAAACAGGTTTCATGAACCGTCAGTGAGTCCACTAACTCTGCCCATTCAATACTTGATACTTCGCGACGGTCTAGTAATTCATAAAAGTCATTAAACGTCGCTATTCCTTTTTCTCGCATATGACGATGGAGGTTAGTCACCAAAAACGCTTTTCTAGTTTCTGGTAACCATAAACCCGATCGACTTTCGAGCATTGACTGCCACATCGCAAACTCGCTTTGTGCCATCTCAGGAATTTTGAAGTTGGGCATTTATATTCTCAAATACTAAACTTCATCCGGTAGTTTAAAGCCTGCAATCGAGTCGTTTAGCTCGTCTGCCAGTTCTGCCAACTTACCGATAGAGTTTGCAGTATTTGCTGTACCTTCAGAGGTTTGATTTGTGATTTCCTGGATAACATTCATCGTATTAGATACATGACCCGCCGATGCCGCTTGTTGTCTCGCAGCATTCGAAATGTTTTGAATCAAGTCAGCCAAACTAGTTGATACCCGCTCGATTTCCTCCAGTGCAACACCCGCATCCTGAGCTAGTCGTGCTCCATGTACCACCTCTGCAGTACTTGATTCCATTGAAATTACCGCTTCGTTTGTATCGGTTTGAATCGCTTTTACCAGCGCCTCAATTTGGTTTGTTGCATTACCCGAACGTTCCGCAAGTCGTTGTACCTCATCCGCAACTACCGCGAAACCACGACCAGCTTCACCAGCCATCGATGCCTGTATCGCAGCGTTAAGTGCCAGTATGTTCGTTTGGTCAGAGATGTCATTGATCAGTGATACGATATCCCCGATTTCCTGAGAAGACTCACCTAGTCGTTTAATACGCTTTGATGTTTCTTGAATTTGCTCACGGATGGTATCCATGCCTTGGATGGTATTACGTACAACCTCACCACCTTTCTTTGCTATTTCAACCGATTTTTCCGCAACCGTTGTAGACTCCGATGCGTTCGCAGATACTTGTTCGATAGATACTGCCATCTCGTTGATCGCCGCCGACGCTCCCGTTATTTCCTGTGCTTGGTTACGCGATGCTTGTGCTAGTTCAATTGATATCCCTTGTGTTTCTGTTGTCGCATCGGATAACTTTCCGACCGAATCTTTAATCGTTGCAACCAAGTTTCTTAGTTGGTCAATGGTAAAGTTCATCGCATCCGCGATGGCCCCTGTAAAGTCCTCTGTTACCGTTGCGTTGGCCGTCAAATCACCGTCAGCCAGTCCTTCCATTTCATCCAGTAATCTAATGATTGCTTGCTGATTTCTTTCATTTTGCAGTTTTTCTTGGTCAGCCGAAACACGTGCTTTTTGGGTACGCGAACGGTCATCACTGCGTATTTTCATGAAAATCAGTACTAGCAGGATTAAACCAAACCCACCGGCAATCGCAGACCAATACCAGTGCCCGACTCCAGTGATATTAGACTGGTTTGAGTAAGCTGATTGTAAGAGTTCGGTTAAGTCCAACATAACCGTTGCTTGAGTAAAAATTTGATCCGATGCTTCATGCACTCGGAACAGCTCGTCTTTTGAGCCTATTACAAAGGATACGTTGTCTCTTAAAGAACCGTATAAGCTGGAAACTTCATCAAGGGACGCTCTAGCGTCAGCATTAGCAATTCGAGAAACGCCTAACATTTCATCGCCTTCTAACATACCGGTCAATATTTCCCCAAAAATATCAACATCCTGTCCAAAGTTTTCCGAAGCTAGCTCTGCGTCGCCACCACCTATCAGTACTTTTTGGAAACTTCTAATAATTCTTTCCAAATAAGTTGATTGACGCGTCGCATACATAACTTGCTCTGCTGGTGCGCGGTTATCAAGTAGCGTGTCTTGAACATTGGTGTAAAGAAATTCCATTTGCGGAATAGAAGAAGAGAGCTCTTCCTGAATTTGATATAGCTTGACGATGGTTTCACGACCCGCCGCGATTTCCGCCGCGTTTTTATTCATGTCAATCCACAGGTTTCCAACTCGTTTTACTTCGTTATCTAAAATGAGTAGGGGTGATGCTTCTAGCCCTTTCGATTCGTCCCCTCTTTCCAGGTGCCCGAACAGCGCATCAAACTCTTTAATTGAGTTATCCAATAAAGCGAACGCTTCAACATTACCTTGCGATGCCTCGGCGGCGTTTTTTGCCACCTGCTGAGATAGTACCCGAATAGTACCCGCTTTGGTTAATCGCTCTTGGTTTTGCTGGCTTTGATAAACGCCCCACCCAAGGTTAGCGGTACCCACGAAAAAGAAAAAGATTGCCAAATACAAATATACATTTGCTTTTGACTTTGACTTTTCCTGTTTATTCTTAATGTCTTCTGCGCTCATAGTTTGATTCCTGAAAGCAATATTTTTAAAAATTCTAAAGAGACTAAACTCGGCCTCTATTATTTGAAGTTACAGTGCGACCTGCCTGAAGTGAGGCGTTTCAGCTAACGTAAATAAGCTAAATACATTCCACAATTTATCGTCACTATAAAAGCCACCATTGAGGTATGGCTTCATGGTCTCGTCGGGGACATCGACCTCTTCAACCCAGTTTTCGTCCTCAAAGTGATTCAAGCCAAGAATTTCATCGACAATTACACCGCAATGAACTCCTTGATAATTAACCACTAATATTCTCTGCCGTCTTAGCGCCGAAGACGCCTTTCTTCCTAGAAAACCATGTAAATCCATTATTGGCAGAAGTGTTCCTCGAATGTTAGCTAACCCTTTGACCCAAGGTTTTGCTCCTGGGACTTTAGTATGAGGTGGAATAGAAAGGATCTCCGCCACCTCTTTAAGATTAACCAGGTAATCATTACCTGCTATTCGAAAGCCAACACCGGTCCAAAATCGGCTTAAATCCTCTTCACGAGTCGATAAGCCGGCGTTCTCAAAACTTCGCTTCTCAACGAGTTGTAAGAACTCAAATGCTTGTTGATTAGTAAAATCAGCCATAATTGTAATTAGCTACCTAAAATTGCCTGAATTGTGTTGATCAGGTTTCCCTCATCAACCGGCTTTGTTAAATAGTCCTTAGCGCCTTGCCGCATTCCCCAAATTTTATCGGTCTCTTGATCTTTGGTTGTTACTATAACAACTGGAATATGCGCGGTGGTTGGTTCCTTTTTTAGTTGCCGAGTCGCCTGAAAACCATTGAGGCCAGGCATGACGACATCCATTAACACCAAATCAGGTAATTCTACTTTTGCAACCTCGACGCCTTCTTTTCCGCTTTCAGCGGTCACCACTTGATAATTATTTGACTCAAGTATTGTTGTTAAAACGTGAGTTTCCGTTGGTGAGTCGTCGACGATTAAGATCTTAGACATTGATGTTATCCTCGTTGTCACCCTGACATTCATTGGTCAAGGTAATCGTTTCTAAAGTTATAAGGTACTACTTAAACAAGCAGCTATTATGCATTCGTCACATGTTGGGATATTGCGCCCAACAATTCATCTCGGCTAAATGGCTTAGTCAAGTATTGGTCCGAACCAACAATTCTTCCTTTTGCTCGATCAAAAAGACCATCTTTACTTGAGAGCATAATGACAGGCGTTGATTTAAACTCTTGATTATTCTTTATTAATGCGCAGGTTTGATAACCGTCTAATCGCGGCATCATAATATCTACAAATATAATATCCGGACGATGGTCCGCTATTTTCGCCAACGCATCGAAGCCATCCGTTGCGGTAACTACAACGCAACCGACTTTCTTTAACAAAGTTTCAGCGGTTCGACGGATAGTCTTACTATCGTCAATTACCATGGCTTTTAAGCCCTCAAAACTATTTTCCATTAAATGGTTCCTCGTCGAGCATTATTTCGCTCGTTTTACATCGTCTGCTTAATAAAAAGGGCATGCAACCGCATACCTCAGTGATTTAGTGATGTTTTTATCACAAAAGGCACTTTGCTACCACTGAGAAGTCCTTTTTTTGCGAACCTTTCGACGTTAAGTATGTATGAGATATTAGAAAATAAAACGATAAGAATCAATCTTTTAACTTACTCGGTAACTGTAAAATATTAAAAAGCCCACGTAAGCCATTGATTATTATCGAAATATGCTTGTAAATTTAATTGCTTTACCTATAATAGAGACAATGCTTAAAATTTATTTCCTACCTAACTATAGTAGATTTCTGAAATGACACACAAAATTGCAATATTAATGGATCCGATCGCGGAAATTAACATAAAAAAAGATTCTAGTTTTGCGATGCTAGTCGAAGCGCAAAAGCGTGGCCATGAGTTATTCTATATTGAGCAAAAAGACTTAATATTGAAAGACGGCATTGTTCAAGCTGAACTTTGTCCGTTAAAAGTCTTCGAAAATGAAGATTGCTGGTTTGAACTTGGAAATGGCCAACTGCAACCGCTAACGGACGTTGATGCGTTGCTGATGCGAAAAGATCCGCCGTTCGACATGGAGTTTGTCTATACCACTTATTTGCTTGAAATTGCGCAAAATAGCGGTGTATTAATCGTTAATGATGCACGAAGCTTACGCGATCACAACGAAAAGCTATTTACGGCGTTGTTTCCAGAGTGCTGTACTGATGTGTTAGTTACCCGAAAAGAAAGCGAATTGAGACAATTTATCAGTCAGCACCAAGATGTTATTCTGAAGCCTCTTGACGGTATGGGTGGAAGCTCAATTTTCAGAGTTAAAGAAAATGATCCCAATATTGGCGTCATAATCGAAACCCTAACAAAATTACAAACTGAAACCATCATGGCGCAAACCTTTATTCCAGATATAACCAACGGTGATAAACGTGTTTTGATGGTAGATGGTGAGCCAATTCCTTATTGTTTGGCTCGAATTCCCGCAAAAGGAGAAACCAGAGGCAATTTGGCTGCAGGCGGCAGAGGCGAAGCTCGCCCGTTAACCGAAAAAGATATCTGGATAGCTAAGCAAATTGGACCAACACTTAAAGAGAAAGGCTTGTTATTTGTTGGGTTGGACATCATTGGCGACTATATAACTGAAATAAACGTTACTAGCCCGACATGCATAAAAGAAATTGATGCAGCGTACGGTACTAATATAGCTGGAACGCTATTTGACGCGATAGAAAACAAGTTAAAAGAGAAAAACTAAACCATGCAGAATCACGATGGCACAATATCCTTGGAGTTACAGCCACAAATCAGTCAAAACGATAAGCTCT
>CAJQOL010000010.1 GCA_905479925.1 uncultured Kangiellaceae bacterium
GTCGTTAGTATCAATAATAAAGGCCAACACCACATTGATATGTTAAAACCTGACGGCAGCCTGCTGTCTAGCCACCCAATCGTACGACCACCAGAGATCCCAAAATTTCGCCTAATTCAACCTAACTTTGCACCGTCGCACGAGCAGCTCATTTTTAGTACGGGAAAACAGCTGTTTACACTTTCTTTCGACGGGAAAATCACTAAAATTAGCTCTCCATTTGCAGACAGTATGATGCAGCCCGAATTTCATCCCGATGGCAAAAAGCTACTCATGCTTAAGGGGCCGTATGATAGCGATATTGTTAAAATAGAGTTAAATCAATTATCCGCGCTAGACGACTTTGCACCGGCAGAACAGACAACGCAGACGGAATCAACGCAAACACAAACGGATAAAACTCGTATTTATAATAGTTTAGTCCGTACCAATGTTGGCGAAGATCACGCTATTTTCCAACCTGGGGGTGAATCAATTGCATTTTGGTCAGAACGCTCGGGAGAGCCACAGATTTGGATAACCGATAAAAACGGCACCAGGCAATTAACCCGCTTTCCAATAGATTCCTATATTCGAGGATTTGACTGGGCGGCGGATGGTAACAGCCTTTTGATTAATGTAAACAGCATGCTCACGCGGATTTACTTAAACAAGGAACAACAGTCTTTTCCAATGGACCATGCCGTTGTCCGCTTGTATCAATGGGACAGTAACGATAATACCGCTTTGCTGCAGCTACGCATAAAAGGGGTCTCAACATTTGTTGAATACAACTTAAACAGCTCGGACTACCGAGAAATAACCGATAACTTTGTGTTGTGGGCGCAAAAAAGTAACGATGGGCGTCTAATTTATAAAGATATTCTGGATCAGTTTTGGCAACCCGGTCCGGTTGAGGATCAAAAAATTCATGCGCTAGATAAGATAGGAAATAAATCCAAGTCCTTCATCATTAATGATAATGTGATCTATTCCGTTAACAAAGAAAATAAAATCTGGTCTTATAACATTGATACCAAAGTATTCAGTATTCTCGCTGACGCTGGCAAAAGTATTGATTATTTAACGGATGCCAATCAAACGCATCTTTTGATGACCATTCAAGTTGCTGCAAAGAAAGAAGTGGTTGAACTTTCGGTAAGCGATTGACGTAACTGTAATGAGTCAAAAGGGAGAAGGTTAACTCAATAACTGAGTTATGTCGGACAGGGCGGTTTTCAGACCATATTCTTGACCACGGCCTTCCAGACTGGTAATCATTGAGGATAGTTTGTCAGCAACATTCAGCTGTTCCGCGCACGCACAAATATCATCCACGGATAATGAAGCACTGATTGTATAATTGCTAGCCACACAATCCTTAAGTCGGCTCGGCTGATCCTTAGAAACAGCTACAGAAACACTCGGTTTAGCTAACTCTATGGACTGTAAAAGCGTTCCGCCGGCTCCAATTACTCGGCCTTTCGCTTCATTTAACAGTACCAGAAACTCCTTAGATGAAACGGAAGAAAGGCACTGTATGTCAGCGTCTTCGGGGGTCGTTTGTGGATAATTGGAGCCAAATATAACCACCGTCTTAATACCCGTTTTTGATTGAACGCTTTTTGCCGCCTGATAAAACACATCCGCTGCAAGCTTTCCGTCTAGCTGGTGACCGCCAGAACCGCTACTAAAAAGAAAAAATTCTCCCGATTTCAGATCATATTTAGCCAAGGTTGTAGAGACATCCTCAGAAGAAAAATACGGCAGAATTGGCCCAATATTCTTCGGTTCAGGTTTGTCCAAAAGGCTGAGTTTAAGCTTTTCAATCCAGCTTAACGGAGTAACCGTATAAGTCGGCTGAACGACCCAGTGAATATCAGTATTAAGGATACGTCGTAAAGATAGTCCTCTACTTCGCTTTCTTTGATGCTGAGAAATAAAAATAACTTTAGCGCCCTGCTTTTTTGCAAAGCGAAACTGTTTTGCTCTTCCGGAACAGTCAAAAATAACCAGATCAGGTTTAATCGACTCAATGACTTGTTTGACTTTAGGTGTATCTTTGGTTGCAGAATGGTGGCTTAAATGGGTAGTAAACTGGCATGAATTTGAGTACTCGACCCGAGTACTCAATATAAAATGAATATCCGCACCTGGAATTGCTTGCTGTACTGCCGTAGCCAAGATTGTCGACCGCATATACTCACCGATCCCCTTATTAGAGGATACTGGAATAAATAGTATGACGGGATTTTCCATATCGTATCAGACGCTTTGAACGGCAAATGCGCCATTCTATATTAATTAACAATTAAGCAATACTAATGAAAGCAACTATCTTCATTGTATTACAGGATTCTTTTAAGTTTCTGGCTACCACTTCCAATAACCAAGCTTTTTACGCAATTTATAGTTTCTTAACAAGTTCCAAGGTTTAGGCTTCAAAGGGCCCGATGGCTGGTTCGTCAACTGATCAACTTCAGCCATAATCCTATTTGCCGACTGACCATCGGCGTAAGGATGAAGACGTGCGTTTTCATCTCTAATATGGCGAACAAGATTGTCGCTTTCAGTCATCGCTTGTTTGAGCGCCGCTTCAATCTGACTGGATTGCCCAATATCAATCAGGTAATTGCCTGGCTCAGAATTGTTAAAGGTTACCGCAGGTTTTCCAAGCAAAAGGAACTCACTGATAATCGACGACGTATCAGAAAATAAAACATCGGCGCGTTTAAGCAACGGCAAACAGGAATCGATAGTAACAATCTCAAAATTATCTGAGGAAATAGTTCGATACATGTCAATCCACTCGGGGTTCATCTTTGGGTGAAACTTCACCAACCAATAGAAATCACCTTTTAGTACCTGTCTTTTTATTTCATCAAAACATTCTAGTGCACAGGTTAGATTGGGCGAAAAGGTTGGAGCGAACAGCACTACGGGAAGATCGGTTTGCAGGTTATAGGGTTTCGTTTGGAACAATGGGTCTAACTTTGGCCAACCTGTTTCTTTTACGTGAAAGTGGCCATACTGTTTTGCCAACTGGTTAAATTTATCAGTGGTTATTTGCCCGTGGGTGCAATAAAGGTCAAAAAAGCCCCTAATCCTAAAATGACCTTTCTTCTTCCACTCAAGACCATGAAAAACTTGAACCTTGAGACCAGCGATAAATCCGGGTACGTGGTTCCCGGGCACAAATACTGCGATGGGTTGATAATCAATAGCCTCTTGTATTGTTTCTAGGCGAGTCTCAGTATCATTAAAGTTAGCTAAATTGACCTTATCTCCTTCAACAAACCACGCGCACTGATCGCCACGCCCCAAAATAACATCTTGAATAGGGCGAAGGATCTCAAATGAATAATTCTGAGAAATATATAAAAGGTATCGCTTTTCCATGAGCAGAGTAGGTATAAAAGCCGAATAAGGGATTCTAGATCGTATGCCTTAAGAAAAGAAGTCTTTTCGCCGCGATATTGATTTTATCGATATTCACAGCAAATAGCGGTCAATGCTACAATAGCTTCGGTTTGGTCGATCAGCTGGACTACCGGAACTAACCATCTGATTTATTCCAATTTTGAGACTATATTACCTCGAGTTCAGGTTACAATAGAATAAATCGTCAATTAAAAGAGCTACTTGTGAAGAAAATCATTACCTTTGGTACCTTCGATGTTTTTCATGTTGGTCATGTAAAAATTTTACAGCGGGCTGCTGCACTAGGTGATCACCTAACCGTCGGTATATCTTCCGATGCGTTAAACAAGTCCAAAAAAGGACGTTTTCCGATTTACTCTCAGCAAAGTAGAATGGAAATTATTGCTGCTATGGGATGTGTCGACCATGTTTTTGTTGAAGAGTCATTAGAGCTTAAGGGCCAATACATTAAGCAGTTTGAATCCGATGCATTGGTTATGGGAGATGACTGGAAAGGCAAATTTGATCATTTTGAATCACAGTGCGAAGTGATTTATATGCCAAGAACTCCTTCGGTTTCAACTACCGAAATTATTGAGGTGGTTCGAACCACCCCAGACTTGGATCCAGGCTAACCCGTTGCAGCCGCCAGGCTAGAATCAGTGATTCTTACTTTGGCTAAAACCCCTCAATTGGCTGGAACAGTGCCTGCCAGTCTTCATTGGTAAGGTTCATTGTATCCAAGGCATCTTGGTCATAAAGCCCCTGCGCAATTTTGTTTTTCTGTAATTGCATCTGCTGAATTTTTTCTTCGACCGTACCTTTCGTAATTAATTTATAAACAAACACCGGCTTATCCTGTCCGATCCGATAGGCCCTATCATTTGCCTGTTGCTCGGCGGCGGGATTCCACCATGGATCATAGTGAATAACGGTATCGGCAGCGGTAAGGTTAAGACCAACACCACCAGCCTTTAAGCTAATCAAGAAAATAGGCACTTCACTATTTTGGAATTGTTCTACCAGCTTGCCTCTGTGTTTACTCTTTCCGGTTAACATCAAATAGGAGATGGACATTGCTTTTAATTCTTCAGCAATAATATCCAGCATACTGGTAAAAGAGGAGAATAATAATATTCGACGCCCCTGTGAGACCATTGTTGGTAAACGCATTTTTAACCAGCTGATTTTTGCTGAGGCGTTCATATTTTGCGCTGATTCAAGTTTTATTAAGTTTGAGTGGCAGCAAACTTGGCGCAATTTTAGCAGTGCGTTACCAATTAAGAATTGATTACGGCTATTAGTTTCTAGCGTCATTGCTTTATTGACTTGTTCCATCATCGATACTCGAATCGTTTCATAGAGATCCGCTTGCGGCTGCTCTAACTCAATAGTCGTTACCATTTCAGTCTTGCTTGGTAATTCTTTGGCAACTTCATTTTTGGTTCGACGTAACATCAATGGCGCAACTCGTTTTGCTAATAATGTTTGACGATGATAGTCCTGGTTTTTTTCAATCGGTTGACGATATAACTGATTAAACTGATACTCGCTTCCTAGGAAGCTTGGCATTAAAAATTGAAACAACGACCATAACTCACCTAAATGATTTTCCATAGGTGTGCCCGTTAAGCAAAGACGATGAACTGAGCGCAGCTCGTTGACCGCTCCAGTGATCTTACTTCGAGTATTTTTTATTACCTGCGCTTCATCAAGAATAACTAAATGAAAACGAGTTTTTCTTAATTTATTGATATCCCTAAGAACTAAACCGTAACTGGTCACGACTAAATCCATCGACGGAATTTTTTCATACAAGCCCGCGCGCTTAGTGCCAGATAGTTTCATAAATTTAAGAGATGGTGCAAATTTCTGAGTTTCTTGCTGCCAATTAGAAAGCAAACTTGTCGGCGCAATCACTAAGCAGGGAGTCTTCATTCTGCCACGTTTCTTTTCAACCAGAATATGCGAGATAGTTTGAATTGTTTTTCCTAACCCCATATCATCCGCAAGTATTCCGCCAAGATGATGTTTTTGCAAAAACTGCAACCAGTTTAACCCTGCTTGCTGATAATCCCTTAATTCTCCTTTTAGCTCCCTTGGAACAGTAATTTTTCTGATCCCTTTATCATTGGCTAATTGTTTTGCTTTTTTGGCTAAATCCTTACCGCTCTCCCAAGTCAGAGACAATCCGCTGGCTGCTTTTTTCCCTCGATATTTAGTCTTCTTTTCGAACTCCAATAAAGGAATAAGACGCCCAAACTGATTAGTGGGCAAACGAAGGCGTTTTTCGTCGTTGAGACTTTTCTCATCATTAAGTTCAACAAACGATGAAAAGATAGCTTGTACCCGCTCCCTCTCCAAAGACAAGGTCTCCCCAGTTTCGAGTTTTATTTTCAGATTAGAATCTCCATCACTATGATTAAAATTCAGCTCATCGCGATGGATTAACGATACAATATAAGGCATCAAATTTACCGACTTACCACTTATTTTGACGCCAACTTCAAGTTCAAACCAGTCAAACTCTTCATCACTCTCAAAGTCAGTTAAAGCTTGCGTTTCAGAAGACAATAAGTCTAACTGCTCGGGTATTTCCGGGCTATCATCTGTAATTTTTTTGCTTGCTTTTTCTAAAGTCTTAGGAGCGACGACTTCACTTCCTTGACGCACATCAACGTACCACTCTCTGGCGGTCACTTGATTAAGTCTAAAACCTTTACCTATCTCTACCTTCCAACCCAGCTGGTGTAAGCCATTCAAAATTGGCAACATATGGCTTAGGTGACTATCAAACTCCCTGTCTCCAAAGTGAAAAGGTTCGATCGTAGGTATCTCATAGCAAGCTTCCAAAACAGGTAAGCTTTCTATTTGTAATAAATGGTTGGAGAGTGCTTCGCTAAAATCTCTTTTTGCTTCCCTTTCTAATACCAATGGTAATAAGTTTTTTAACGAAAACTGTTTACCGTTGATATCAAAAGATAATTTAACAACATCAAAATTCTTAACCGCTTCCTTACGCCATGGCATAGTAACTTCTGTACTTGTCACTTTAATCGTTGGTCGAATTTCAAACGTACGTTTGTTCATTAATTCAGAAAACAGCTTTTTACTTTTTTCAGCGGCTTTTGCAAATATTTCAATTATTGAGTTGTGCTTTAAATCTAGAAAATAGTTTTCACTCATTTGTTCTAGATTTGCGGAGTTATCATCGCGCCAAAAATTGGGGTTTCGAGCAGAAAGTTGAATTGGAGCTCGGTGACTCGATTGCCAGAATAGTCGCTCGGTTAAGGCCAGAGCTTTAATAAATCGGTTACCTTCACTATTGCCGATAATTTCAAACTCATTATCAGCCATTTTTAACGAGGAATATATTCTTTTGAGCGTCGAACTGATTTGACTCGCGTTGGCCCTACAACCGACACGCTTATCGATAAAATATAAAATCTGTTGGTCGGCTAAACTATAGAATTTAGTTTGTTTATTACCAACTAACTCAGCGTCAATAGCATCCTTCAAATTAATGGGACTTTTTACTTGAAATTTACCGTCTTTGGTTAAATAAGCCTTCTGAACTTCAACGACCCAATGCTCATCTCTGCGATGCAGCAAGTAAATAACTCGATGGCGCGCCATTGCTGGAAATGGATCTAGCTTTTGTTTAGTTAACCATTGGCTAATATAACGTTTACCCGATGATGCTTTAAGTTGTTGATTAGTTGACGGTGGTAAGCGATGTAATCGAGTTTTTGATTCTATTGCCAGTGCGGCAAGATGTTCACAGGGAAACTCCTGTGTATCATCAGCGTCGTCTTCGCAGCTACAACTACCCAAGGATTCGTTCATGGGCCAATAAAGTACCTGCTTGGTAAACTTACCATCAGTTAGGCAAGTACCTTTTATGTAACGCTCTTCTTTAATGTTTTGCCAATTAACCAAATTCTCATCGAATAAGATCGACAAGCCGGACATTAAAGTCTTTTCTGAAAAAAAATTAGTGAGGTGATCGACCGGACCTTTATACGCCAATGGTCTGTTGATCATGAAATGTTCCTACCTGCTATTTTAATTATTATTAAGCATTCCAGTCTACCAAACTTTGGGACCAAATTAAAAGCGTTTTTACTCGGTAGGATTAAGTAACGTCGCTTTCGTCAAAAAAATAGGCCGTATAGGGACGTTCTCCCATTGGTATTTAGGCTCTGTATGTACTTGTGTATTAGCAATTAGCTCCAATACTTCTTCTCCCGAAGATACATAACCGAACACCGCATAACCCCAAGTCTTACCAGGGTCTAATCCTTCATTGTCGGCCATATTAAAGTAAAATTGGCGCATTGCAGAATGAGGTTCCTTTTGTCGCGCCATGGCGATAGTAAATGCACGATTTTTTAGACCATTTCCCGATTCATTAAAAATTGGAGCAACACGGTCGCGCTCCTCTAAATTTTCATTGTAACCGCCTCCCTGAACAACAAATTCTTTTTCCACGCGATGAAAAATGGTGCCATCGTAAGAACCGTTAGCAACGTAGTAAAGAAAGTTGTTAGTAGTGATTGGCGCTCGAATTCGATCTAGCTCAACGCGGATAATTCCTGCAGTCGTTTTTAATTCGACTTCTGGAAATAAGTTGTCGGGCTGAATATCAGCTCCGGGTTGTTTATTATCGACAGAGTGTGCTGGTACGCTAAACACCGCCATCACAACTAACAAGAAGGTTACAATACGCATAGACAGCCTCTTTTACTCTGCTAATCCAGAAATAGCTTTTATTTCTAGAAAGTCATTAAAACCATGTTCACCCCATTCTCGGCCATTTCCCGATTGTTTATAACCGCCAAATGGCGTATTCATGTCTCCACTTTGACCGTTAATATTAATATTGCCAGCTCTAATTCTAGAAGCGACATAGCTTAACGTTTTGTTATCCTGACCTTGTATGTAACCGGCCAGACCATAAGGAGTATCATTGGCAATTGCGATAGCTTGATCAATAGTCTCATAGGGCATGATCGCAAAGACTGGTCCGAATATTTCCTGCTCGGCAATTGCCATGGAATTGTTAACCTCAGAAAAAACGGTTGGTTGAATGTAATAGCCTTTTGAAGAGTCGGTTGGGCGCTGCAAACCTCCACAAACCAGCTTGGCACCTTCATCAATTCCTTTTTGAATTAATGAACGTATTTTATCGTACTGCACCTTACTAACAACAGGCCCCATTGTTGTCGTATCATTTCTCGCATCACCAACAACCACCGAAGCCGCTGTCTTTGCAGCAACAGCTTCCGCCTGCTCTAACTTATCTGCAGGTACTAGCATTCTGGTAGGCGCATTGCAGGATTGCCCACTATTTGAAAACACACTACGAGCGCCTTGCTTAACCGCTCTTTCTAAGTCGGCATCTGGAAGAATAATATTTGCTGATTTCCCTCCTAACTCTTGGGTCACCCGTTTTATAGATGGCGCCGCATTTTGGGCCACTAAAGATCCTGCCCTCGTCGAGCCTGTAAATGAAACCATATCAATCAACGGGTGCTGGGAAATTGCCGTACCAACGCCTTCTCCGTCACCTTGAATCATATTAAAAACACCCGCTGGTACGCCTGCTTCGTGCATAACTTCTGCGAATACTTGAGCTGATAACGGTGCAACTTCTGACGGCTTTAAAATAACCGTGCAACCCACCGCTAAAGCCGGCGCCACCTTACAAGCTATTTGATTAATCGGCCAGTTCCACGGTGTTATAAGGCCACAAACACCAATGGGTTCTTTAACCACCAGGCTTGCACTTTGCTTTTCTGAAAAAGAATAATTTTTTAGTATTGCCTGAGCAGTTTTAAAATGCCCTAATCCTGAGCCCGCTTGTGCCTTGATTGCTAATTGAGTCGGTGCCCCCATCTCAATCGATATCGCCTCTGCAATATCATTGTATCGATTTTTATAAGCACCAATAATGGCATCAAACAGTTCAAGCCGTTGCTCTACGGTTGAAAAGCCAAAGGTTGAGAACGCTTTACTTGCAGCGCGAGCCGCTAAATCGACATCCTCGGCATTACCAAGAGCCAGTTTCCCGCAAATACTTTCATCAGAAGGATTGACTACATCTATCAAATTTAATTTATTGGGCTCTACCCAACATCCATCAATATAAAATTTATCAAGCATTTTCACGGTTAGTTTCCTTTGTTCAATGACTAAGAATTTATGGGTAATCTACAACGATAGAGTTTTAATATAACCTTCAGCTATGCAGTTCAACTAGGCAGTTTAACTATGCCGTTTAACGACAAAGCTCAACGATAAAACTCAACAACAAAATTCAGCTATAAGCCCATCGCTTTTTTGATAATTTCTTGCTTTACTGTTGGCATTTTATCCATCGCTGACATAGCGAAGTTTCTAAGTAAAGTTACTGGCATACTCTGATTGGCAAATAGATGCTTAAAACCGCTCATAGCGTTTTGCATCACAAGATTTTCTGTTTTTCGTTCTCTTTCAAAGGGTCTAAGGTTAGCCTTAAGCCCAAAGTCGCGTCCTTGTTGATTTAGCTTTAAAACTAAACGAGTCAGGCATTGACTATCTTGAAAACCAATATTTACCCCTTGACCTGCTAACGGGTGAATTGTGTGAGCAGCATCACCAATTAGTGCCACTCTTTCATCCAAATAATGGTCAGCATGTCGTTTTATCAGCGGAAATGAAAAGTAATCGCTGACTAATTCTACCTGACCCAAACGAGACTCAAAAGCCTGCTGTAATTTTTTAGCAAAATCCTCATTCGATAATTCCTGAAGTGAACTTGCTTTATCACTGTCAATTGACCAAACAACCGAGCATAGGTTAGCCTCTGGCATTGGTAGGAATGCTACCGGTCCGAAGGGCGTAAATCTTTGCCACGCAGTTTGTTGATGAGGCATTTCGCATCGAACGTTAGCAACAAAAGCCAACTGTTGGTAATCCGCCTCACTCGCTCCAATAGCAAGCAAACGTCTAACCGTTGAATGTGCGCCATCGGCACCGATCAATAACGACCCTCTATAGACATCACCACCTTCCATATGAATATCAACGCCGTTTTGGTCAACTAGGATTTGTTCGACGCCGTCACCGAATTGACAATGGATATTTCCATAGCTTTCTAGCGCCCTAAGGCTTGAAGCTTGTAGAATATTATTTTCAACGATCACGCCTAAATTGGGCTCAGCAACCTCCTCTGCAGAAAACACTATTTGACCGGTTCCTTCACCATCCCAGACGTTCATCCGTTGATAGTTTGCCTTTAGGCCTTCGGGAATACCTTGCCAAACATTTATCGCCTTTAACCAATCGCGATTAGCTGGACTAATTGCGCTGACTCTAACGTCAGCTAAAGCTGCATCAGCATCTTTTTGCATAAGCCGTTGAAAAGGTAATAACTCGTCAAGGGGCTGTTTTTCAATCAGAAGAATATTGAGAGATGATTCGGCGAGCGAAGCCGCTGTCGCCAAGCCAACCATACCGCCACCAATGATTATAATATCAAATTCGGTTGCCACTTTGGTTCCTATTTTTAAGGTTAAACAAAACACTTAGGTGTGTTGCTAGCTATTTAGTTAAACCTCTAGCCAGTTTGGTCGAACGGCCAGCGTAACCCATTGCCGCCATAGAAAACTTCCGCTTTACCCAGGGAAGCTTATCTATCCAAGCAAGTGCTTTGTTCCGTAATATGACTAAGGGTAAAAAATCGTGACTGAATAACCTTACTAAACCATCCGTTGCCCCAATGGTTCGATCCCAGTCTGCTCCTCGTTCATTGGTATATTGTGTCATAAACTCAACACTACCAAGCTGAGCTCGAATGTCTTTTTTGGCTACACACGCTTTCTCTGTTACTAGCTCTGCAGAAGAGATCAATGTTTGAATTTGCTCATACAATGCAGCCACATCACGCAGCCCTATATTAAATCCTTGCCCCGCAATAGGGTGAAGGGTATGCGCCGCATTACCGATTAATAACACACCATTCTTATGCAACTTTTCCGGTAAATGCAAAGCTAAAGGATACTGATTCCGCTCTCCAACTTTTGTGATACGACCTAATCGATAGCCAAACTGTGATTGTAATTCCGCCATAAATGTTTGGTCATCATAATTCATAACTGTGTCGACCTGCTGTTCAGGTTGACACCAAACAAGTGACATTCTGTTTCGAGTCATTGGCAGTAATGCTAGCGGCCCATGAGTTGTAAAACGTTCAAACGCTTGGTTATTGTGTGGCTTTTCCGTGGAAATATTGGCAATAACCGCATGCTGCTTGTAAAACTCTCTATTAACTTTAAACCCCATCATTTTGGATATCGGCGAGAAAGTACCATCTGCCGCTAGTAGCATCGCGGCGGTCAGATGCTTATCTTTTTCACCAGCCGCCGAAACTGTTACGACAACCTCGGTATTTGTTGCCGTCCTTTGGTTTTCAAGTAACTTGCTAGAGGTTTGTTCGATAGCCGTTATTTCGTTTGGGCAGAACAACTCGATATTTTCGCGTTCGCGTATCGCCTGCCACAAAACCGGACCAGTCTGCTCCAGAGGAATGACCGCACCTAACTGTTCAAACGAATAATCCTCAGCGTTAATTCGAGTAAATCCGAATTTGCCTTGATCGGACACATGGATTTTCTTAATCGCACAGCTAAGCGGTTCAATTGACTTCCATAGGTCAAGGGATTTTAAAATAGTCATGGAAGAATCGGAAAGTGCTACCGATCGTTGATCATAGCTTGGACTAGCGCTTAAATGAGGTTCAACGGGTTCTACCAGCGCTATTGAAAGCTCTAGCTTAGCAAGGGCCAATGCCGCAGTCGCACCCACCATTCCACCGCCAGCAATAATAATATCGAATTGTTTACTCATCTTCGATTCCCAATAGCCAACTCGCTGATCATTAGTGATTAATCATTAGCAAAAAAGTGACGCTGAGGCTGTAATAAGCCAATTCTTCAGTTTAAAGAAGCAAAGCTCACTTATTAAAATAACAACATGTACCTAAATAGCAATTAATTCAGCATTAACTGCTCTATTTCATCGGCCTGCTTAATAGCGGCTTCAGAAAGAATTTCGTATCCCTTTTTTGTCACTAGAACGTCATCTTCAATTCTAATACCAATGCCCCACCACTTTTTGTCTAAGCCTTTCGTTTTTGGCGCAAAATACAAACCCGGTTCCACGGTAAGCACCATTCCCGCTTGCAATGTTCTTGGTTCCTTATCAATAAGATAATCACCAACATCATGCACATCTAAACCTAACCAGTGACCCGTTTTATGCATGTAGTATTTCTTATAGGCTTCTTCATCCACCAGTTGCTCCAGATCACCTTTAAGAATTCCCATCTCAATCAATCCTTCAGTTAACACTCTAACGGCTTTATCGTGCGGAGCGGTCCAAGGATTACCTGGTTTTACCGTTGCAATAGCTTCTATATTTGCCTTTAGCACCCAATCATAGGCTTGGCGTTGCTCTTTATTAAAACGACCATTTATAGGGAACGTTCGAGTAATATCCGCAGCGTATCCATCTAACTCGCCGCCAGCATCAATCAATAATAACTCGCCATCGTTTAAGGGTTGATTATTTTCAACATAATGCAAAATACAGGCATTTTCTCCCGCTGCAACAATCGAATTGTAAGCTTCGTGTCGAGCCCCGCGTTTAGCAAATTGGTATTTTATTTCGGCTTCTATATCTAGTTCGTTTAGTTCGGGCTTACATGCCTGCATTGCATTCATATGAGCTTGAGCTGACAATTCAGCGACTTGACGCATAACCGTTATCTCGGCGGCACTTTTAAACAATCGCATATCGTGTAAAACATGGCTTAAATCAATTAACTCACCGGGAGGATGAGCCCCTGTTTTTACTTGCGATCGCAGCGTATTAATCCAACCCATAATACTCTTATCAAACTCAGGGTGGTTACCAAATTCATAATATATTCGCTCTCTCCCTTCCATTAAACCCGGTAAAATGTCATCAATGTCGTCGATTGGAAAGGCATCATTACAGCCAAACTGTTTAACCGCGCCTTGCTGGCCAAATCGACGTCCATGCCAAGTTTCCATCACCTCGTCTTTTTCACGACAAAACATGATGTACTCACCCTGTTGTCGTCCGGGTAATAACACAATCACCGCTTCCGGCTCAGGAAAGCCTGATAGATAATGAAAGTCACTGTGTTGGCGAAAGCGAAAGTCGGTATCTCGGCTTCGTATTTGCTCAGAATTGGAAGGCAAAATGGCGATAGAGTTATCGCCCATATAATCCATCAGTTTACGCCTGCGACGGCTAAACTCAGCTTTTTTTATCATGCTCATCAAATCAGTCTTATTTAAACATTAATGGAAAGTACTATTTCCGGCGACCGGCGCCGCGGCCCGTTGTTCAATTTTAAAGACAAACTCAAGATAAATCACCTTTACCGCCACTTTAATGTGTTCTAAAAGAGTAATAAATGCCGCTTGCGACTCTTCATCATTATCAACCACAACATCTAACTGCGATATATCACTAATATCCTGCAAAGACTCATTAATTTCGGCTCCGGTTACTGGCTGATTGCCATGCTGTAAACCAAACCCCAGCAAATAACCTTGGGCCCACAAAGTTAATGCCTCTAGTCTATCGATTAACGGATAATCTTCGTCGGGTAATAAGATAGGCGTCAAAAAATCCTCTTCTCGAAAGGCACGAGCGCTAATCACATTAATATCTTCTAGTACCTTTTGCGCCGACTCAGGTAATTGATTACCATCATTTCCGACCTCTAGTATGGTTCTTTTCCAGCTCGAATCCGTTGCTTTTAGACCACCACAAATCATACCCGATAGAATTCCTTGGAACTCAGAAGTGCTAATTTCACAGTCGGCATCCGCCAATGCCTCTTCAAAGGATTCATACAATTCTGCGGATTTTTCTTCAAATTCACTCATTTTTAGCGCTCTAACACTCAATATTAGTTAAATAGTTACATTTTTACCGATTATACCATTGACCATTGCACGGTTGCGCTCTATATTAAAATAATGCTAAAAAACAATGATTTGCCATGACAACCTCAAATCTTTCGCAACTTGAAAGCAGCGTTTCAAAGCTTTTAGAAACCTGCGAAACACTTCAGACCGAAAATCGACAGCTTCGCATCGATCGGCAAAACCTGCTCGACAAAAATAAATTGGCTAGTGGAAAGATTGAAGCGATGATCGAAAAATTGAAGGAAATTGGCTAATGGCTGAAAGCAAACCTGTCAGTATCCATATAATGGGCAACGAATATCACGTTGCTAGCCCCGCTGATGAAGTTGAAAAACTTGAGGAAGCAGCAAGGGCTCTTGATAAACGTATGCGCGAGATAAAAGAAGGCGGCCGCATCATGGGGCTAGAGCGAGTTGCGGTAATGGCAGCGCTAAACCTTTCTTATGAGTTATTGCATGGTGAGTCATCTTCGCTGGAAAAAGATGCTGAATTTAATCAGCGCATTCAGAAACTTCAAGAAAAGGTTGATACGGCACTTGCCGCCAATGCGCAACCCGGCTTAATCTAGCCATCCCTAAAAAAACTGGCCTAGTATGATTGCCTTAGTCAAAAATTACTGGTTAACCGCCTGTTGAAATAACACTAATTTCGGCCCCGATACCCTCAAAGATTTGATCAATTTCCCGGTAGTTATTGTTGGAACGTTCACAGCTTGATTTTAATACATCCCAAACCTCTGCTGTTCTAGTGTAATGATCGTTTGCCATAGATGTCATCTTTTCATCGCTAGTAACGCTTCTGGCAAGCTTTCGTGACGTATTAAGTGCAGCTAATGCCGCTGCTGATAGCTCTTGGTTACAGCTGGCCAATAGATTTCCTTCTGAAAAATAGCTGCTTAGCAGATCATGCTTTTTGTAGGAGCTTTCTATAGGTTGCGCAATATTTTGTGGTTGAGTGTCGAACAAAATAAATGAAAAATCGACCAACTCTTCATATTGCCCATTTAAAGTCGCATTGGCAATCAGTATTGTTTGGCTACCACCATGAGCAATTATGACCTGATTATTGCTAATGGCATGTGCTGCCATCAGCAACTTGAATTCAGTTGCTGACAAAGACGGTAGTACGAATCGGCCGTTAACATCGCTGCTCACTGTCTCTTGCTTGCGCTGTTGATGAGCGACCTTAACCCCCTCCATCGGTAGCATCGTCTGCAGGTTTATAATCTGTCCACTAACCTTGGGCGCTTGGTAAACTTTCGTCACCGTCGGCAAACAGCCCGATAGAATGACGATAAGAGAACATTGAATAAATCTGACAGCTGATTTCATAGAATATGCGATAAACCTTGAGTAGAGTCTGTCCAGTATAACGTTAGCAAATAACGTAAGCGAGAGGATTGTGCGGCGAGTTTTTAGTGTACAAAAAGGTTATCTAATTGGCAGGCCATGTTTTGAATAGAGCGCTTTTGGCAGTGACACAGGTCGTCCCGCGGATTGGGTTTGAGGGCACACCTATATTAATTCTTTGCGAATAACGCTTCTCATTTTTTGTAGGGGGGTTATAATTCTCCACTCTGCCTGCCTTGTGCGCCTAGCTGAAGTAGTCCATGAGCCGATAATCTCATCCCAGGGTATCCTGGTTGGCTTTTGGTGAGCATGTCCGAGCAAGTGTTTATCACTTGGTGCGGAAAGCCTAAATTAAGTCACGGGATTCCCACCTGAACCTTCGGGTTCTTGGGCGAGACCAGCAAACGGCAAGGTGGGTAGACCTATAAAGCACCTCCTCTGCGATTATGAGATTGGTTAATGAGCGACAATTCACTACAAAAATCCACTATTCGCCGACAGGTGCGAACTAATAGAATAAACATTCCTGCCGCAACAAGACAAAAAGCCGAACTAGCGCTTACTCACCAGCTTAAAGAAAACCCATTGTTTAAGGCTAGCAAACGAATAGCCTGCTTCTTATCCTTTGATGGCGAAATAGGCACACAGACTATCATTAGTGAAAGTTTGTCGCTTGGTAAACAGGTTTACCTACCAAAATTGCGGCCATCTAAACCTAATCGGTTATGGTTTATGCCTTACACAACAGACTCTGCTATGAGTAATAATCGTTTTGGTATACCAGAGGTCGATTTACTACCAAATCATGCGACGGCATTATCCACTATTGATCTAGTCTTACTGCCTCTAGTAGCATTTGACCGTAGCGGTAATCGATTAGGGATGGGAGGAGGATTTTATGACGCTACTTTTGCACATTTACGAGAGTATTCCCAGCGTCCTAAATTTATAGGTTTAGCTTACCAACAGCAACATGTTGAACCGCTGCCGAGTGATCCTTGGGATTTGCCTCTAGATGGCGTCTGCACGGAACAAAACTTCTATCATTTTTAGCGCCGGCTTATTAATAAGCCCAGTCGCAACCAACTATTCCTTTTTATTGCTTGGGTTATTGTTTTCAGCGGGTTCTGACGTATTTCCGCTATTTTCGGGATTCGCCAAGTTTTCATTGAGCATTGTTTGTATATTATCGCTGTTATATTGATGTGCCAGAATCTTGAACTGGGGGTTTTCTTCATTTTTGATCAAGGTAATCGATTCATTAGCTGTGCCTTTTTCAAAATCAGTCTGATAGGTATACATCACCATAGTACCTGAAATTTCTTCAGTAGAAACCGAGTGCTGTATTTTCCATGATAGCTGTTCATAGCTTTGCAGGTCACCATGCGCAGCATCTACCAACAACTTAATGTTGTCCCATTCCTGTTGATTAGTTGCTTGCTTAAAATGGGTGGAATAAAATTGGTCGGGTCCAGCGTCCTTGGTCTTAATTCGCGTATCAAAGTAGCTTTTCATCATTAGATCCGCTTCCTTAATATCATCAGACACCCCACAACCAACAACTAAAGTAGCGGCGCATAATATAAGTAGAATTCGAGCTTTCAATCTATTATCCCTTTTGAATGATGTTTATCGCTTCTGGTAACGTACAGCCAGAAAAAGTCATACCCCTAAAAATAAAAAAGCCCTCGACATAACGAAGGCTTAGATACTGGATACTTAAATATTCCATTTTACTACTTGGTAGTCATTCAACCATGACTCTTGCTTGTTATTTAGTACTGGTAATTTGTCTTTCTGGTTGAGCGTCCGCGGCGTTAACACCACTAAAACTCGAAAAAACCATACCTAGTCCCAATAACGCAGCCAGTACAACTAATATATCTGGTTTACGTTTCATTTTGGTTCTCCAATTTCGCACCATTTAAATGGTTGCTCTTTTTATTATTAGCTGGAGTCCTTAGCTTTACATTACTATCCTTGTGTCTATCTTGACATAAGCCAAACGCGATAGAACGAGCAACCTTACACCTATTATAAGTCTGGATCAATCTTGCGCTGCAATATAAAGCGTTTTTTTAACACAGTTCACATAAATAGTTCCGTTTAATTCACTTTTTGAATTCACTTGCAGAACGACAGGCATGATTTACGCCCAATTTCATGGTTTAATAGCCCTATTATTTGATTAAGAAACATAGTTGAGATGGATAAACAAACACAACTGAAAATAGAAGCGGCGAAAGCAGCACTTAAATACATTCAAGATGATGAAATCATTGGCATTGGCACTGGTTCAACGGTTAATTGTTTTATTGACTTACTTGAGGAGCATAAGCATCGAATAAAAGGGGCAGTCTCCAGCTCGGTTGCTTCAACAAAAAAGCTTGAAGCGCTAGGCATTGAAGTTATCGATTTGAATGATGCTGCGGATATTCCGGTTTACGTTGACGGCGCCGATGAGTCCAATCACTCGTTAGAGTTGATTAAAGGCGGTGGAGGAGCGCTAAGTAGGGAAAAAATTATTGCCGCCGTTGCTGACAAGTTTGTCTGTATAGCGGATGAGTCTAAATACGTTAAAACCCTCGGTGAGTTTCCTTTACCCGTTGAAGTGCTGCCAATGGCGCGAAGTTATGTGGCAAGGGAGTTAGTCAAGCTAGGTGGTGACCCTGTTTATCGAAACGGTTTTGTAACGGACAATGGCAATGTTATTTTGGACGTACATAACCTAGAGATAACCCAAGCAAAAATACTAGAGTCTAAAATCAACCAAATAACTGGAGTGGTAACTAACGGCTTATTTGCGCAACGAGCGGCGGATCATCTGATTTTAGCAACTGAGAACGGCATTAAGGAATATTAGTTACTAACGTTTTTGAGCGTTTAAATTAAACTCCAATAAAAAAGCGGGCTATGGCCCGCTTTTTTATTGGATGAAAACTAAGTAACTGTCGAGTTACAAGTAATCACCATTTTCATCAACCCCATTTAGTCTCATAGTGTCTGGATTTGAGTCACTTGCATCAGGGATCCATTTACTTAGACAAGCACGATCTTCAACACAGGGATCGGTTAGCGCGTTAAGGAATTCAACTAACTGAGCGACTTGTGTATCGGTCAATGTCACATTCTGTAGGCTTGGTAATCCAGCCTCACGGTTTGCAACTAATTGATCAACTGCTTTTTGCGTGTTCTCAACCATATCAACCGCCTGAATGTTTGGCGCCAATTGATTGAAGTCGTAGTTATCAAGAGCCGACTGAGGATTAAGGTGATGTCTTACAACCGCTTCTAGCGACGTATAACCACCCGCGTGACCCCAAGGACCAGTCGCCGTTGTATTGATTAACGATGGCGTTCTGAAAGCGTACATATCAGCAGCGTCAGCAGTTTCTCTGAATCGACCGAAGTCATCATTACCTTCAGGGCCATTGCCTTTACCACGCCCAATTTGAGGCATTGCAACAACATGGAAACCTTCATCGGTAAAGAAATCACCAGTATGGCAAGATGCGCAATCAGCGCCACCTTCTTCAACGGATTTAAAGAATAACTGCGCGCCTAACTGTGCTGCTAAATTAATCGCATTATCGTCACCTTCAACGAAAGCTTTCCAAGGTGTATTAACGAAAACCTGTGAGTTCTCATAATCAGCAATTGCTGCGGTAATATTGTCAAAAGTTATCAGCTCTTCCGCTGTACCTTCAGGGTCTTCAAGACCTTCTCTAAATTCCTCAAGCCAATCATTAACTGGTATAGCTCCCCCTAAAGGATCGCCGTAACCACCGAGTCTTTGCTGTAAATTTTCTCTAACTTCGGCATTAGTTATTCCGTCGAAATTACCAAAATCTTTCATTTCTTCAGGAGAAGTTACCGGGAAACGAGCTTGAGCAGCTGCGAAGTTAGCACCCGCATTTGGATCAGCAACACCTAAAGCTGTTTCAGGTGTTCTTATGCCTTCTCCGTCATTACCAGAAGCGCCAGCAGTTCCTGAGATACTCTCAATTCGACCGTCATGAAATAACGCTTTGTCCCACATTGCCAAGTTAAAGGTTGTTGGTGCATTTCTTGGAACCGTCGGTCCGCCGTCAAAATGCTCACCAGATCCGCTATGTAAACGACCAGGTCCTAACAAATCAACCATTTCAGCATCAACGCCAATAGGTAATGATAAGTCGTCCCCGCCACCCAATGAAGGATGATGACAGGTTACACAGGCTGCATCCATATCTCCGCCTAATGCTTTAGTGAAGAATAACTTCATACCCAACTGGGCACGAGGCTCATCAATACTCGGCAAATCTCTATCCGTTGATGGATCTCCGGTTAAATTTAGGTCGGCAATAACTGCTCTTAGCTTAGTCGCTTCAGAAACAGCGACAGGTGGCTCATCTATTTCAGGGGTATCGTTGCTATCGCTGCTACACCCCACAAATGCTATGGCAATTCCAATAGCGGTCGCTATTGTTTTCATGCTCCTTAATAAATCATTCTTCCGATTTTTCATTCAACTGCTCCTTTAAATGGCTAATAACTTGTTAATTCTTATACACTTACATAAAGTAGGTTTATTTTGCAAATGGTAGTAACATTTTCTTTTTTTTCCACTCTAATAGATATTTGCTTTCGTAAATTTAACTCGTAGCGTGATATTTTGTCCAGTAAATTATTTACGATCGGGCCGGTTTTTTGGCTAATTTTCGCTGTAAAGTCCGCCGATGCATACCTAGCGCCCGAGCGGACGCAGAAACATTTCCATCGTTATCTTTAAGTACTTTTTGAATATGCTCCCACTCCAAACGGTCTACGGACATTGGCTTGTCGTTAATAGGCGTATCAACACCACTACCGTCATTATTTATATGGGTTAGGATCTCTCTTGCCGTCACCGGTTTAGCTAAGTAATCATCAGCGCCTAATTTTATGGCCTGTACAGCCGTTGAAATACTGGCAAACCCTGTCAGTAGCAGTAAATAACAACCTGAGTTTCGTTGACGTATTGACTCAATCCAACGAAGACCAGAGTCCTCTTCCAATTTCAGGTCTAATAACACCGTCAAATCAACGGCCTGTTCTATTGATATCAGAGCCTCTACGGGACTAGCAAAATGTTCAACCAAGAAGCCTAAACGCTGGAAACTCCTAGCAAGAACATCCCTATAAACATTGTCATCATCAATGATAATAATGGTTTGCTGACTCAATCGTTCACTCCTGACACATTTGGCAAGGTTACCCGAGTAATCGTTTCGTCTTGAGGGCTGCGGCTTATTTCGATACTTCCTCCAATTCTTTCAATGCTAACGTTCGATAAAAACATGCCCCACCCTAAACCATTAGCTTTGTCTGAATCTTGAATCTTGGAACCCAGCGAATCAGTACCATCTTTGGCAAGGCCTTTTCCATAATCTATGATCTCTATGACGGTATTATTATCATCACAATCTACTACCATTTTTATTTTATGGTAGCCGTTTTCAACGCTCGCATCCGCAGCATTGTCCATTAGATTCATTAAAGCTTGCTCTAAGCTAATGCTGATTCGATAAGGTTCGTCGGACGGTTGCTTCTTCCACTCTTTAATCAATTTTATGCTGGGGCGATAGACTAACCAGTTTTCCGCTACACCTTCTAATTGCTGGGCGATGCTGTTGGTTGGTTGGGATGGGTCTAGTTCATTTTTTGCGATTTGCTCATCTTGAAGAAGTTGGCGTTTGGCATTTTGGCTTTTATCCTGCAAACCCCTAATAATTTTTTTACAGGCAGATATTTGGCCAGATAATAAAGTCATGTCGCTCTTAACCTCGTCAGACAGCGCCATTTGTTTTAAATCATCAATGACAATTGCCATGGTCGACAAAGGCGTTCCTAACTCATGGGCAGCGCTTGCCGCCATAATGCCCAGACCCAAAATTTGTTCATCTTGTAATTGTTTCTCTCGCAATAACTGTAACTGTTTTTCCTGCCTAAGCATGGCGTAACGAGTTAGCAAGCCAAATACCGCTATTAAAACCACTGACAATACAAAGTTGACCCACATGCCCGCTAGATGAAGGTGGAACGAGCCTAATGGACTAGCTTCTCCTAGTTCCAGTGGTCGTTGGTATAAATTTAACAACGAGTAAAGGGCCAGCTCTAAAGCTGAAATCATCAACAAAAAACGTGGTTTGAGCATAAACGAACCCAGCGCTACATACAGTAACAATAGATAGGTAAACGGGTTATTAGCCCCACCCGTGTAATAGACTAACGCTGCGAGTATTAACGAATCTAATGCGATTTGCGCAGCCAATGGCAAGTGACCGAACCGTCGGTCACCGTTAACCATTTGAATACAGTAAAATTGTAGTAGCAGTTCAAAACCAATAATCAGGCTTAACTCAATGACCGGAAAGCGAATATCGAGATAAAAAATAGCAAAGGTAATCATCGCGGTCTGCCCCAGAAGGGCTACTAGACGAACGCGATTCAGAATGCGTATATTTTCTCTATTAGTTGAACTTGAAGCCATAATTATTGGTATCGACTAACGGTTCCGAATGATTAAATCTTATGTATCAGAAAGATTGCTCATTTTATCAACATTTGGAGTCGCTTTGCACTGCGACAATTAGTCACATGTAACTCGCCTAGTTAAACAGCTATGATGCCGATTTACTCAACAAATTCAATGGATATGACCGCATGGCACGCCTTCTTCGCCCACTATTTTTTGCACTAATCGCAACATCCTCCTTTTCGATATCTGTTTTTGCGGAAGAGAAACAGAACAACCATCAAGTACTTATGGTAACTGGCTCACCCATTCAGAAGAGTATTGAAGGCTCGAGCGACCCCCTAGGTGAATTTGACAATGAAGCCATTATTGATGCCGGGGACTTGTTAACCCGTATCGCTGGATTTTCCGCCATACGAGCAGGTGGCCATGCGATCGATCCGGTGCTACGTGGCCAAAGCCAAACTCGAATAAATTTACTCCACCAAGGAGCATTCCTGCACGGCGCTGGCCCTAACCGTATGGATTCGCCAGGCTCTTATACAGAACCTTTCGGGTGGGATGAACTGCAAATAATTAAGGGTGTTGAAACCTTGGTATATGGCTCCGGAGGCCCAGCGGGAATCCTTAATTTCAAACGTTATCGTCCGCAACTAAATGCAAATTCTATTGGCGGAAAAGTAATGGCAGCCTATTCCGGCGATTATTTTAAACTTGGCGCCGACCTTAGTACGGGAAATGAAGATGGCTATTTTCGACTAATTAGCCAACACCTTGACCAAGACAATTATAAGGACGGCGGCGGTGATATCACTAGAACGGCCTTTGTAACCACCTCAAATACATTAGTCGCTGGTTATACACCAAGTCAACAGACAGAGTTTAGGTTAACCTTAATGGCCAACCGAGGAGAAGATGCTCTTTTTGCCGGTACAATGATGGATGGACCTCAAACCGATATGGACGCAATGCAACTGATGTGGTTGGACGGCGATCAGTCCTCAAACGACTACAGTGAGTATCAATTTTACTGGAACAAAGCCCATCACATTATGGACAACTACTCCTTAAGAACTCAAACCGCCCCGATGCGCATGCTTACCAATGCTCGCTCCAAAACTAAGGGTGCAAAGTGGTTAAAACGCTGGAAAAGCGACGCCGTAATTTGGCAAATGGCAGCAGATTGGCAACGTGTAGAGCGACAAGCCGGACGGTTTATGGGAATGATGGGCACTCCAGAAATGATTCAATCAAGAATTTAGCCGAACAATTCACTGGATATAAAGGGCGTGGCAGTGGAAGCGGAATACCGCATGAGTAACCAGCAGCGCCTGAAATCTGGAATTCGCTACGATTATATCAATGCTGACTTTGAGAGCGCCGACACTGTGGATAATCTAGCGTTCTATCAGTCGTATTACGACTCGGTTCCTAGTAGCGTCTCTGAAAAAAATATCAGTGCATTCACCCGCTATTATAAGCAAACCAAAAACTCTCTTTACTGGGTAGGTTTAAGCAGCACGTTCAGGACTGCGGATGCAACCGAAAGATATGTTGCTGCGAGAAACAACACGGCTATGATGCGATGGGTCGGCAATCCTGATATTCAGCCAGAACAGCACAACCAAATTGAGTTCGGTGCAAAGTGGAACTTTGCAAGCGGCTGGCACGAACTTTCTATTTATCGTGATCAGGTCAATGACTTCATCCTGCGCGACCGTGCCCGCAATCAACCTTCAATAACACAAATGGATATGGCGACCGTTTATCGAAATGTTGACGCGACATTACAAGGATTTGAATGGGCGCTTAGTACTTCGCTTACAGAAAATTGGGAGTTTTACACTAACTTAGCCTATGTTAAAGGCGAGCGTGAAGATGGTTACGCTTTATATCAAATTCCACCGGTTGAAGGTGTTTTTAAATTAAGCTATCAAGGTCATCAAATAGATTACCAAATAGGCATAAAGTGGGCATTGTCTCAAAATGATGTAGATGACAATATGATGACCGGTAGCGCGCTTGATAGTGGAAAAAGCGATAGCTGGGTAGCTACCAACTTTAAACTCAATTATCAGTTACAAAATGACTGGAAGTTTGCTGTTGGCGTCAACAACCTCTTTAACGAAACATACGCTTATCATGTCAGTAGAGCCAATTTAGACCCTTTTAACCCAGAGCCAACGCTGGTTAACGAACCGGGCCGTCAGTTTAGGATGTCAGTGATGAAGAACTTCTAGCTAAAAATGACTAAAACATCACAGCTGCTGAGAAGCACACCGAAAGCTGCTGAGACTGGGGTTAGAGCTGGGGTTAAGATTAGAAGCAGGCGTATGAGTAGAAGGCTCAGCTAATAAACACGATTAGTTGAGTTTCTCCTAAGTGAGTCAAGCCCGCTTATCTTGCTAGTTCTTTGTTGATGTCCGCAATCCGTTCATTGGTTAAGTTGTATTTGCGCATCACCCAGGCGACCAAAATAGAACCTATGGCTGGGTAGACTGTAAACGAAATAAGAATGCCGTGTTGAGTCTCCTGAGTCAAAGCTGTGTCTGCCTGATAGCCGTAGAAAGCAAGCGACCACCCTGCTAAGGCGCCGCCAATAGCAACCCCAAGCTTGATAAAAAAGACAACCGCGGAATAAACCATACCAGTAATACGAACGCCGGTTTTCCAATGCCCATAATCAATCGTATCCGCCATTTTTGCCCACAGCAGCGGTGTAGCCATTTGCAGAAAGAAATTCCAAAGCGCAAATAAAACAAATGCTAAGACAACCTGTTGAGGCGCGACAAAATAGCTAACAATGCAAATAAGTGCGGCAATCGACTGCAGAGCAATATATGCCTTAATCTTACAAACATGTTTCGCCAATTTTTGTGATAAGGCGCAGCCTAAAATGCTAAATACCATTCCCACCGTTAAGAACCAAGTAACCAAATCGGGCTCACCTAAATAATCCCGAACATAATAGATTGCTAAGGAAGCTCGCAATACTTGGCCGGTTAATAAAAACAATCCTGCAATACATAGAATACGCCACTGATCGTTTTTCCATAAGGCTGCAAGGTCATCGAAAAAACCCGTTTTTTGATTGACCGGCGCTGATACCCTTTCTTTGGTTCCAGCAAAACAAAGTAAAAACAAGATACAACCAAACACACTCATCGTGAGCATCGACATTTGATAACCTTTAGCAGCATCTCCTTCACCAAACCATTCCACCATCGGCAAAGTTAATCCAGCGACAATTAAACCGCCAAGCATGCCAAATACAAAACGATAGGACTGCACAGAAACGCGCTCTTTAGGATCGGCGGTTAATACACCGCCCAAAGCCGAATAAGGAATATTGATCGCGGTATAAGCGAGCATCAACAGTCCATAGGTAACGCTCACAAAAACGATCTTACCGGTGGCGGACAAATCCGGAGTAGTAAATGCCAACACGCTAATAATGGCAAAAGGCACCGCTAACCAAAGCAAATAGGGCCTAAACTGCCCCCAGCGGGTATGCGTTCGGTCAGTTACAGCACCCATAACGGGATCGGTTATCGCATCCAAAATTCTTACCGCCAGGAATAATGTCCCAGCAACCGCTGGAGATATGCCCACCACATCCGTGTAGAAAACCAATAAGAACATCATTACCGTCTGAAAAATGATATTACTGGCGGTATCACCTAGCCCGTAGGCCACTTTTTCCCGTATTGTTAACATAAACTATCCCTCGGCAAAAACTATCTTGAATGCTTTTGTTAAAAGCCATTTTGAATCGCTTTTTTGAACCATTTATTAAACCATTGAACTCAAAATCAAAACAATAGCTCCAGGACACTAGCCAACGCTCATAAAGTCCGTTTCACCGCTTAATTAATGGATAGTCGAGTTTGGTATGTTATAAACCGGATACCATAAGCTGGGGGTGCACGGCTAACAAAATACCTTTTTAGAACAAAAATACTGCATTTAGCAGAGCCATACGTCCCCTCACCAAATATTGCGTACTCAAACAGACGCCTCCAACTACAAACCTAAAGGGGAATCACATGGCCGGTCCCATCAGTTATTCATCATCTGATCAAGACAACGCATCAAACCCACAACAAAATTTTAGATTTGCGCTGATTTCTCTCACCTCGTTATTTTTTATCTGGGGATTTATTACTTCGCTTAACGATATTCTCATTCCCTACCTTAAAGCGATGTTTGAACTTAACTTCGCACAAGCCATGTTAATTCAGTTCTGCTTTTTTGGCGCTTATTTTATCGTGTCTGTTCCGGCGGGCTCGCTAGTGAAAAAAGTTGGTTATCAAAAGGGAATTGTCAGTGGTCTTTTTCTCGCTTGTTTAGGCTGCTTAATGTTTTACCCAGCGGCTTCGTTAAAAATATACCCTATATTCCTAGCGGCTTTGTTTGTACTTGCATCGGGTATAACGATATTACAGGTCGCAGCAAATCCATTTGTGAGTGTTTTGGGCAAACCCAAAACAGCCTCTTCGCGGTTAACCATGACCCAGGCGTTTAACTCCCTTGGAACCACGGTAGCACCAATTTGGGTAGGGCCAATTATTCTAGCTTCCTTAGCCGTTAGCGCCGGGGAAAAAGCGACCGCTGTGCAAATACCCTATTTGATTCTTGCGGCATCATTATTATTAATGGGTGTTATCTTTGCGTTCTTAAAATTACCCGTTATCGCTACAAATGAGCAACAAGAACCACAAGCCAACTCACCAACGACAGGATCTGCATGGCAGCACCGTCACCTCGTATTGGGGGCCATAGGGGTATTTGTTTATGTTGGCGCTGAAGTAGGAATTGGCAGTTTTATTGTTAACTTCTTGGGGATGCAAGAGATTGCAGGCATGGAAGAAGCGGAAGCATCGCGTTATATCGGCTTTTACTTTGGTGGTGCCATGGTTGGCCGATTCATTGGCGCCGCGGTTATGCAAAAAATCGCCGCCGGTAAAGTTTTGGCTTTTAATGCGGTTAGCGCGGTAATCTTATTGCTAATAGCAATGACCACCAGCGGTGCAGTTGCTATGTGGGCCGTGTTACTAATTGGGCTAGCCAACTCGATTATGTTTCCAACTATCTTTACGCTCGCAATTGCTGGCCTAAAACAACATACCAGCCAAGGCTCTGGCGTACTTTGTTTAGCCATTGTTGGTGGCGCGGTTTTACCATTGTTACAAGGTTTACTAGCGGATCAAGTTGGCATTCAATGGTCTTTTATTATCCCTGTTTTTTGTTTTGTTTTTATTGCTTATTATGGTTTATTGGGTAGTCAACCAAAAGCCGTTGAGGACGCTCAATAGTCATGTCTTTTGTCTCTAAAATACACCAGCGTTGCAAGCCAATTACTGCGCTAACAGCACTATCAGCAAAAACTTCGGTAGTAAAAATTTTGACTCAACGGAAACCCATTTCCGCAGTCCTTGCAGTGCTATTTCTTAGCAGTTGCAACAACGCTAGCGATCCAATAAAAGAAAATACAGAAGTCGTTCTGCCTAGTAAAAAAGCAACCCCAGACTACTGGCCTGAGCTGGACTATCCTAAAAACTCTAAGCCGCAGCTAGAAGCTAAAATCGACTCATTAATAGCAACAATGACTCTGCCGCAAAAAATTGCGCAAATGATCCAACCTGAAATACGCGATATTACCGTAGAAGATATGCGCAAATATGGCTTTGGCTCCTATCTTAATGGCGGCGGCGCTTTCCCTAATGACGACAAACATGCCAAGCCCGAAGACTGGGTGAAGCTGGCGGATGATATGTATCAAGCATCAATCGATGACAGTATTGATGGCAGCACAATTCCAACCATGTGGGGTACAGACGCGGTACATGGGCACAACAACGTTATTGGCGCGACGTTATTTCCCCACAATATTGGCTTAGGAGCCGCTCGCAATCCAGCATTGATCGAAGCAATAGCGACCGCCACCGCAAGAGAAGTAGCGGTAACGGGTATTGATTGGGTTTTTGCACCAACCGTTGCGGTGGTTCGCGACGACCGATGGGGTAGAACCTATGAAGGCTATTCCGAAGACCCGGAAATTGTTAAGCAATACTCTTCCGCCATTGTTAAAGGCCTTCAAGGCGCTTTAAATGACGATTTTCTCGGTGAAAAAAGTGTTATTGCAACGGTAAAACATTTTCTCGGCGATGGTGGCACTATCGATGGCGATGACCAAGGCAATAATATAGCCAGTGAAAAAGAATTGTTTGATATCCATGCTCAAGGTTATGTTAGTGGCCTTGATGCGGGCGCCCAAACTGTGATGGCGTCTTTTAACAGTTGGCATGGAGAAAAAAATCACGGTAGCCACTATCTGCTTACTCAAGTTTTAAAAGAGCGTATGGGCTTTGATGGCTTAGTTGTCGGCGACTGGAATGGCCATGGCCAAATACCAGGTTGTAGTAATGAACGCTGCAGTCAATCGGTTAATGCTGGTTTAGATATCTTTATGGTTCCAACCGAAGCTTGGAAACCGCTCTATCACAATACCATTGAACAGGTCTCTAATGGCGAAATTGCCATGACCAGAATCGATGACGCTGTACGGCGTATTTTACGCGTAAAACTAAGGGCCGGACTATTCGAAAAACCGCGCCCAGCGAAACGACCACTAGCCGCTAGAACCGATATTATCGGCTCTAAGCCCCACCGTGATATCGCAAGGCAAGCCGTCAGAGAGTCGTTGGTACTGCTTAAAAATCATCAGCAGATTCTTCCGCTAAAACCCAATCAACGCATTGGTATTGCTGGAGACGCTGCGGATAATATCGGTAAGCAATCGGGTGGTTGGTCGATTACCTGGCAGGGAACGGGTAATACCAACCCAGATTTCCCCGGCGCGACCTCTATTTACCAAGGAATTAAACAACAGGTCGAGCAGGCTGGCGGTCAAGTAGAGTTAAATACACAGGGCAAATTTCAGCAAACCCCCGACGTTGCCATTGTCGTTTTTGGGGAAGAGCCTTATGCAGAAGGTAATGGTGATCTAGCCAACTTAAATTACCAACGCGGCAATAAAAAAGACCTAGCGCTACTGCAACGATTAAAGGCACAGAACATCCCAGTCGTATCAATTTTTATTAGCGGTAGACCGCTGTGGATTAATCCAGAAATAAACGCTTCCGATGCGTTTGTTGCCGCTTGGTTACCTGGCACAGAAGGCGCTGGAATTGCTGATGTTCTTCTAACCAAGCCCAGTGGTGAGACACAATTTGATTTTTCTGGAAAGTTGTCATTTTCGTGGCCAAATACGCCCTACCAATCCGACATCAACCGTCATCCGCACAGTGACCAGCAAGGGAGTGACAGTAAACCTTTACTGCCCTATGATTTTGGACTTCGTTATGGTCAGGAAGGTCCGCTAAATAATGCGCTCAATGAAACCATCAATGTCGATGAACATAACCTCGAGCCACTCAATTTGATGAAACACCCTTGGTATTTTGCATTACAAATGGAAGATAAGTTAAAGCGTGTAACTAGCAGCTTAGTTGAAGGCCAGCAGGTTAGCTATCGAACCATGGACAGGCGGATCCAAGAAGATGCAAGGCTGATTAAATTTAACATTAGTGATAATACAGGTATGACCGAGCCAGCCAAAATTGAGATAAACGATCACTTTCCATTTGATTTACGTAATTATCTAGAGAGTGGCGCTCGATTATCCTTCGACATTAAATTGGCACAGGTATTACAGCAACCGCTGAAGCTGCAACTGCGCTGTGAGGATGATTGCTCTAAACAAATAGATATTAGGTCTTATTTGTCATCGACACCGTCAAGCGATTGGCAAACCGTTGAAATTGATTTATCGTGTCTTAAGAAAGCGAATAACGAGTTAAGCAAAGTTTTTGCGCCTTTTTCATTAACGACGAGTGAGAAAGTAGAAATTAAGCTATCAGACATTAGTATTATGCCCGCTAAAGGTGATGATAAGGACGTAATCTGCGCTGAATAATGTTTGAATAGCGTCATTGCTCCACGGTCCAAAGGGATGACTTAAATTAGAGATTAGATATGAGTAATAACATTCGAAATATTGTGATTGTTGGTGGCGGTAGCGCTGGTTGGTTAACCGCTGGTGTGATTGCCGCCGAGCATAAAGCAAACAGTGAAAACGGAATCAATATTACATTAATCGAATCCTCTGAAGTTCCCGCTATAGGGGTTGGTGAAGGTACGTGGCCGACCATGCGAGAAACCCTGGCTAAAATAGGCGTTTCCGAAACAGAGCTTTTTAAAGAGTGTGAAGCGTCTTTTAAACAAGGAGCAAAGTTTGCTAAATGGGTAACCGGGGAAGAGGACGACTTTTATTACCATCCGCTTGTTATACCTCAAGGTTATACAAAAACAGATCTCGTTTATAGTTGGCAGCCACATAGCGATAAGATTTCGTTTGCCGACGCCGTTAGTTTTCAAGGCCATATTTGCGAGAAAGATCTTGCTCCAAAACAAATAGCGACTCCGGAATACGCCGCTGTAGCAAACTACGCTTATCACTTAAACTCACCAAAACTCGGAGTTTTTCTAAAGAAACATTGCATTGAAAAGTTAGGTGTTAACCATATTGTTGACCATGTTACTGGCATCAATAGTAAGCAGGACGGTGATATCAAGTCATTATCTACGCGAGAAAATGGTGACCTTGAAGGTGATCTATTTATCGACTGTAGCGGTTTTGCAAGTCTGCTAATAGGAAGACATTTTGAAATTCCATTTGTAAGCAAAAAGCATATCTTATTCAACGATAGTGCGCTTGCGATGCATGTACCTTATTTAGACACACAGGATCCAATTGCCTCGCATACTATTTCAACCGCCCAAAGCGCTGGCTGGATTTGGGACATTGGTCTTCCTACCAGACGTGGCGTTGGTTACACATTTTCGAGCAAACATATTAGCGATGAAGATGCTGAAGTTGAATTAAGAAAATACGTTAGCGAGTCAATTGGAAAAGCTGAATGCGATAAAATTGAAATTCGAAAAATACCAATTAACCCCGGTCACCGAGAAGTATTTTGGCACAAGAACTGTGTTGCAGTTGGAATGGCTGCCGGTTTCTTAGAACCGTTAGAAGCATCTGCGCTAGTATTAATAGAATTAGCCGCGGAGAAAATAAGTCGAGAATTACCCGCAAATCGCGAAGTTATGGATATAGTTGCTAAACGCTACAACCAGCAGTTTTTGTATCGATGGCAACGCATCATAGAGTTTTTGAAACTCCATTACATTTTAACCAAACGTGCTGACACCGACTATTGGGTAGACAACTGCGACCCTAAAAGTATTCCTGATTCTCTTCTCGAATTAATGACGCTTTGGCGACACCATCCCCCTAGCTTGCACGACTTCGAACAGGTCGAAGAAGTATTTCCTTCGGCAAGTTGGCAGTATGTTCTTTATGGTATGGGATTCAAAACAGAGCCTAGAGCAACGGAAAGGCGATATGTTGATGATCAAAAAGCGCAGCAGTTTTATGCTGAAAACGTAAAGGTTACCAATCAATATTTTGGTGCGCTGCCAACCAATCGCGATTTAATCAACAAGATTTTACAATACGGCATGCAGAAGATTTAATCGGGTTAACTCGCAAACCAAGCGGATTAGCTTGTCTCAAATTAGCTTAATACTTTAGGCCGTAACCGATAGGGAACAAAGGTTGCTCAGCTAACAAACCTTTAACTCCTGGTGTCGAAAAATCATTTGGCCAGCTAAATGATAATTTACCTTGAAAGTTGTATTCTCCAAACAATACATCGCTCACTCCTTGCCCTTCAGATCCTGGCAACCAAGCAGCAACAAAAGCGTTGGATTTATCTAACTCTGCTTTTATATCTAGCGGCCTTCCAGAAATCAGTACAACGACAATTGGAATGTCTTGTTCGGCAATTTTTTCGATGATTTGCAGATCTTCTGGATGTAACGTCGTTAACTTTAAACTTGATCCGTAGGGCTCTAATACGTTTAATTTACCGTCTATTTGCGAGCCCATTTCAACCATCACGTTATCATTCGCTCGTATATCCCCCATTCCTTCTGCGTAGGGTGTCTCTCCGATAACAACGATTGCTACCTGTTT
>CAJQOL010000011.1 GCA_905479925.1 uncultured Kangiellaceae bacterium
CGGTTTCTAATGGGAAACATTATTCTGTCCCTAAACCGATCGTAAGTATGACCTTTGTCATTCTTGATCATCATGCCTGTATCGACCAAGTCGGCGGTTAAGTCATCGGATTTGCTTTGCAGCTTTAGTAAATTCTGCCACTCGTCAGGTGCGTATCCAATGCCGAAACGTTTAGCTATTTCGCCGCTTAAACCTCTTCGTTTGAGGTATTCTATTGCACTCTTTGCTGCTGGGTTGTTCTTTAATTGTTTTTGGAAATATAAGGAAACATCGGCCATTAGCTGGTACAAATGGTCATGGCTGGGCGGTTTTGGACCATCAAAAGACTCCCGTGGGATTTCCAGTCCCATGGACTGAGCAAGGTCTTCGATTGCGGCAACAAACTCCTGACCTTCATATTCCATGATAAAAGTTAAAGCGTTTCCGCTAACTCCACAGCCAAAACAGTAGTAGAACTGTTTATCTGGACTAACTGAAAATGAAGGCGTTTTCTCGTTATGAAAAGGGCAGCAAGCAGAGTAGTTTTTGCCTGTCTTTTTTAGGGTTATCCGTCTTTCTATAACATCAACAATATCGACTCTAGCGAGCATATCATTGATAAAGGATTGCGGAATACGACCTGCCATAAGGAAAATAAAATAAATCTAGTGAGAATGGATCCGGAAGTTTATCACTTGTGTGTCTGATATTCGAGATAGCAGACGCCGAAAAGTATTGATGCTCACTTAAAGTGAAGCATTGTTTGCTGAGTATAATATGAATAACCGAATGACGAGCAGGAAAATAGGCTAAATAAACGACTGCTTTAGCAATAACCTTCTAATTAAGTTTAGCCTTAATCTTACCGCTTACTGCACCCATGTCGGCGCGACCTTGCATTTTTGGCTTTAGGATAGCCATAACCTTGCCCATATCTCTCATGGACTCTGCGCCGCTTTCGCTCAGTGCTTGGTCTATCATAGAAGCTATTTCATCATCACTTAGTGCTTGAGGCATGAAAACTTGGAGGGCTTCTATCTCTTGTTTCTCGATATCTGCAAGCTCTTGCCGACCTGCTGATTCAAACTGCGAAATAGAGTCTCTTCGCTGCTTAATCATTTTATCTAATATGGCAAGAACATCGGCATCTTTAACTTCGATACGTTGGTCTACTTCAATCTGTTTAACTGCAGCAAGTAGCATACGAATAGCGGTCAAACGCACTTTCTCTTTAGCGCGCATCGCATCTTTCATGCCACTTTTAATTTCGCTTAATAAATCAGACATTTATAGACTCTTAGCTTATCGAGTAAAATTAAACGCTAAATTAGTATAAACGCTTACGCTTAATAGAATCGCGAGAAACTTGCTTAAGGTGACGCTTAACTGCTGCTGCTTTCTTACGTTTACGTACAGAAGTTGGCTTTTCATAATGTTCACGTTGGCGAACTTCAGCAAGAATACCTGCTTTTTCGCAAGAACGCTTGAAGCGACGTAGAGCGATATCAAATGGTTCGTTGTCTTTAACTTTCACTGCTGGCATTGAAATTATCCTAGCTAATTTATTTTGAATCCCATTTAGGGCGTTCATATTTTCAAAAAATACGGTTAAAATTTCGTCATATCGACGAGGGCGCAGATTCTACAGCGTTTTACCATCGGATGCAAAGAAAAATCAGCATTAAATGAGTGCCTAAATTCAATATTCATTAGTAAATTAATTGTAGTGCTTCAATCTGCTATTTAATTGGCGGCATAATACTCCAAAAAACAACCTTTGTTAACTAGTTAATCAATTGAAAATTAAGGTTTTATTGTGCATTTTAGGTTGCTAAGCCTATATTGGATAGATCGCTAGAATGGATGAATTTGTTAGCCAATTAATAGCGCATTTTGAGCGAAATGCTGGAGTAAATAGGTTTATCCATAATATTACAAATAGGAATATTTAAAGTTATCGCGGACTAATTTGCTTTGTCACCTAATGTGCTAGAATTCAAAGCAAATTTTATAAGGCTTTATTTATGACAAAAATACTTGGAATTGAGACTTCCTGTGATGAAACGGGGATTGCTATTTATGATGAGCAAAAGGGGATTATTGCTCATCAACTCTATTCTCAGGTTGCTATGCACGGTGAATATGGTGGCGTGGTGCCGGAATTAGCCTCAAGAGATCACGTTAGAAAGATCATTCCGCTGGTTGATGCATCTCTGAAAGAAGCGAATATAACGCCAGAACAATTGTCGGCGGTTGCTTACACTCAAGGACCAGGGCTTATTGGCGCTTTATTAGTCGGTGCTACCATTGGCCAGTCGCTCGCTTATGCGTGGCAATTGCCTTCAATTGGCATCCACCATTTAGAGGGACACCTTCTTGCACCAATGCTGGAGGGTGAAAAGCCTGAATACCCCTTTTTGGCCTTGCTCGTTTCCGGAGGCCATACGTTACTGGTATCGGTTAAAGCCTTAGGAGATTATGAAATTATCGGTGAATCAATCGATGATGCCGCCGGCGAAGCCTTCGACAAAACCGCCAAAATTATGGGGCTTGATTACCCAGGAGGACCAATTTTAGCGAAGTTGGCTGAGAAAGGTCAGGATCAAACTATGCGGTTTCCGCGTCCTATGACTGATCGGCCAGGGCTTGATTTTAGCTTTAGCGGTCTGAAGACGTTTGCTGCGAACAAAATAGCAGCATCAGACGGCAGTGAACAGAGTAAAGCCGATATTGCTAAAGCATTTCAAGATGCCGTAGTGGATACGTTAGCGATTAAATGTAAACGAGCATTGAAGCAAACTGGAGCAACATCGCTAGTAGTTGCCGGTGGAGTAAGCGCTAACATTTCATTAAGAGAAAAGTTGGCAAAATTGATGAGAGATATTGGCGGGAAAGCCTATTATCCAAGGCACGAATATTGTACAGACAACGGTGCAATGATAGCTTATGCAGGGTATTGTCACTTCAAACAAGGTGAAATTCTAAAGCCCAATAAATATCCGGTGAAGGTTTATCCGCGATGGCCGCTTTCAGAAGCATTTAGTTAAACGGGAGAGTTTGTTTTAACTGTCCCAATGTTCAAGTGCCCAAACCTATAATTCTAGTATGACTCAAGAATCGGATTCTTTAAGCCCTTTTTGTTCAAACAGCGGCTCTTTTCGTTGCAGCAAGTTAGCAATGTTGGAGCGGTGACGAATTAACACCACTGCCGACAGAACGCTTAGTGGCAAGAATAATTCCGGTCTAAAATGATAACCGAAAAAAGGAATAATAAAGCTTGTTAGTATAGAAGCGACTGAAGAGCGTGAAAAAGTATATGCGGTTATTAGCCAGGTACCTGCAATCAAAATAGCGAAGGGAGTAATCACCAAACCGACAACGGTCATCATGCTCGCAACGCCTTTGCCGCCTCTGAAGGAAAAATAAATAGGAAAGCAATGGCCAATAACAGTCATCACACCCACCCATAAACTAGCTTCTCGGCCATAATCTAGCTTATATACCAAGACCATTGGTAGGCTGGTTTTTAAGAAATCCCCGAGCAATGTGAAAAAGCCCAAAAGCCTGCCGCCAATTCGGTGTACATTGGTAGCCCCTGCATTTCCAGAGCCAAGTGTTCTCGGGTCTGGTAAAGAGAATAGGCGGCAAACAATAATTGCAGACGAAATAGAGCCCGCCAAGTAAGCAAAGATAAGGCTGAGAATATATATTGAATCGATATTCATCTAACAGTGTCGCGTATAGAAAACCAAAGTTACAAACACAAATAATGGGTAATACTTCTTTCCAAACACATTCTCAGTGTATCAACGTATTTGGTTTCCCTATTGTAAAACAATGGTGATGCAAATAGTATGGGCAAAATTAATCGTAATCGCAGTATAGAAAATCATGGATATTGTATTTGTTCGAGACTTGGAAGTGAAAACCGTCATTGGAGTTTTTGATTGGGAAAGGAAAATTCGGCAGCGTTTGGTTTTTAACCTGGAATTAGGGACTGACTTTTCAGCGGCGGCTAAAAGTGATGATTTGAAAGATACCCTAGACTATAAAGCAATATCGCACGCTATTGAGGAATTTGCTGAGGCAAGCAGCTATCAGTTGGTTGAAGCCTTAGTGGAGGCCGTGGCGGATATGGTGATGACCAAATTTTCGGTCAAGTGGCTTTCTATAACGCTAGATAAACCGGGAGCGGTCAGTTGTGCTCGCAGCGTCGGCGTAAAATTGGAGCGTGGCCAAAAGTGGTAGACGTTTACGTAGGCATTGGTAGTAACATTCAACCTGGTCGCCACATAAAAATGGCGATGGAGTTGTTATCTGCCCACTTTCCGTCGATAGAATATTCGCGCGTGTTTGAAAGTGAGGCCGTTGGCTTTGAAGGAGCCAACTTCCTTAATTTGGTTGGCCGCTTTAGCTCTTTAGATGTTGAACGGAGCTTAGTCGCTTCGGTAAATTTGGAAAAAGATAGTGGTGATAAAATTGAGCAATCGAAACTGGTAGCAATTTTGGCACAGCAATTAAAGCAAATAGAGGACGATATTGGTCGAGTTAGAGGGAGCGAAAAATTTGCCGCCAGAAATATCGATATTGATATCTTGTTGTTTGGTGAACTTAAATCTGAACAGCCGGTGCAGCTGCCTCGAGGAGAAATTCTAGAAAATGCTTATGTACTTTGGCCTCTAAGTGAATTGTCGCCAAATCTGACCTTGCCTGGTTTAAATACGACTTATACCGAATGTTGGCAGCGGTTTGACCAAGACTCTCAAGTTATTAAACCTGTTGATTTTCGCTAAGACCAATATTTGCCCGATTGTTTTTTGCAATGTCGCAGTACTTGCAGAATAGTTTTGTTTACCTGATAACGTTATTTGCTGAGTAACAGCCAATTGATCAAATGAACCATTGTCGGCCGCCATCGACGGCGATATTTGCACCGGTAGTATAGGTAGCCTCACCTAATAAAAAAGCGACTGTTTTGCTAACGTCTATCGGCTTACCGGTTTTCTTAAGAGCACTTTCTTGAACAATTTTCAACTGCTCTTGTGACAACGGAATAGAATCTTTGGCTACTTTTTGTTGAGTGTCAGGCCATAGGATTGCGCCCGGTGATACCGCGTTTACTCTTACTTTTGGAGCAAACTCTCGAGCCAGTTGTTGTGTTGCGTTTAACAATGCAGCTTTACTTTCGACATATACGCTATGTTTTGAAAGTCCCCTTAGTGCGTAGATATCAATCAAGTTAACGATGGCACCATGGTTTTTTGCAAGGAATGGGTAGGCATTAACCGCTAGCTCAATAGGTTGCCTGTAATTGATAGTCATAAAAGCATTGATATCATTTTCGCTTACTTGAGAGAACTCCAACGGATAAAAAATCGACGCGTTATTAACTAAGTAGTCAAGGCTTCCGAACGTTTGAATAACAGCTTTGATTAGTCCTTCGCCCGATTTGGCTTCACTCAAATCTTGCCGAAATGTCGCTGAGCTATTTGCTCTAACTTGGTTGAATTGTTGATTGAGCTCAAAAGCAGCCTCTTCAGAGGTTGAATAATGCAAAGCCGTTGAGCAGCCAAGCTGGTGTAATTCTTGCGCGATTGCCCGCCCAAGCCGATTAGCAGAGCCTGTAATCAGAGCGATTTTTCGCCTGGTTATTGGGCGTTTAGGTTCGACAGCTGAAGCTTTAGATGTCATTTAATCGGTCTTGTTGGGTAAAATCGTTAATCAAAATCGTTTGCCCTGTAGGATAGCTATCGAGGTTGAAAGGATATAATATTCGACCCTAGATATTATGGATCGGAACTAACTCAACTACAAGGCAGCCAAGCTAGGGCAAAAATGATTAAGAGTAAGCCGCTGGAGCAACAATTTGAACTGTCGGATGAGGCCGTTGCGGTTAGTGACTCTTTGCGAAAAATTATTGAGCAAAAGACGGTTGACGGTTCTGGATTTATCCCTTTTTCAGAGTTCATGCAAGCAGCACTTTATTATCCTGAATTAGGTTATTACCAAAATCGTCAGCAAAAATTTGGCGAATCCGGTGATTTTATTACTGCTCCGGAAATGGGTAAAGCATTTGCCTATAGTTTAGCTCATTGTATGCAAGACTATTTAGT
>CAJQOL010000012.1 GCA_905479925.1 uncultured Kangiellaceae bacterium
TATCTTTTAACAACGATGTTGGCGTCATTGATATTCTTTACTTATATCACCTCTGTTTCATTTATGTATATGGATGTTTTTGAACTGAGTAAACAGGCGTTCAGTTTTTATTTTGGCATTAATGTTATCGGTTTAATCCTATTTAATTTTGTTAACGCGCGACTAGTACCTAAACTCGGTTCGCAAAAAATTCTAATGGTTGCATCGACGGCGCTACTATTACTAACTCTGCTCTTCTTTACTTTAAGTATGATTAAAGGTTCGGTAATTGTAATGATTGCGTCCTTAATTCCTTGTGTTTGTTTGACCTCGATTATCGGAGCCAACGCTGACTCTCTAACCCTACAGCAGTTTGACCAAAATACTGGTACAGTTACCGCAGTGATAGGCACTTTACGTTTCGGCAGCGGTGCGCTCGCCGGGCCATTATTAGCCTTTAGTTTTGATGGAAGTGTTTTGCCTATTTCAACGCTATTTCTAATATCGGCGTTATCGATGGTAATGCTGTTGCTTATAAATCGGCGAAGAGAAAAAAATTTAGCTAGCCAAGAAAACTTAGGGGTTATCTCGGCTCACTAAAATGTCCGATGGTTCAGTCGCTTTTAGGTTTGTGTAGTTCCCAAAAATAGCATTGTCATGCCTAACGTATTGGCCAAACCATGGGATAGTATTAATGGCCACAAGCGGCGACCACAAGTAATATAAATAATCCCTGACAGCAATCCAATTACCCCTGTAGCAATTAAGCCGTTCATACCTTGATAGTAATAATGCTGTTGACCAAAAATAGCGGCTTGAATTAATACACCATAGATCACCGCAAAGGGTAATCGTTGAAATAAACTTTCAAAACGGTTGATTAAAAAACCTCTAAAAAGAAGTTCTTCTACGAAGCCCCCAATGCCCCAAGAGATCGCTATCCAAAATAGGTAGACCGGAATATTCCCTGCAACGTTAGCAAACCGATCTTGCATCGTTGAAGTCAACGCTTCATTATCAATACTTGGCTCTGAAATTAATGAAGTTGCTACACTCTCTGCAATGCCACCACCTATTAGAGTTACGACCAAAGCTAGTAACGTCCACCCTGCCAATTTCAGGTGTGACATATCATGAATAAAACCAACATCGCTCCAACTATGATTGCTTCGCTTAAGCCTCCACGTAGCAACGGCTAAGCTTGCCAACAAAGAAATAGGGCCGGCGTATGTCCACAAACTACTAAACTGAAGTAACGCTGTTTTGATAGTAAACAATGTCAGCAAAACGAAAAGTAAGTCGACAGCACTGGTCCTCATTGAAACAGATTTAAGTGAGTATTCACTTCCGTTTTCAGTTTCTGATAATTTGATGTTTTCAGTATTTTTAACCATTGTTTGGCTCATAAAAATTTACCTATTAAATTAATTATTAGCGGATCTACAACACGCAATTAAAGGTGCCCTTTTGACCTTACGCTTTGCTTTCTGTAATACGCTGCTTCAGTGGTGTTTGCAATAACGATAACTCTGCCTTTCGAATCAACTCCACTAAAGGCGCTCCTAATTCCAGTTCCAAGTCATTAAATGCTTTTGTCACTTCATCTGAAAATGGTCGTAACTGTAATACTTCATATTTGCCAAGCTTCGTTAAAACAACCACTTTGGCTCGCGCATCTTCTTCCGAGTCTATACGGTCCACTAACCCTAGTTTCTGCAAGCTATTAATACGTTGAGTCGCCATTTGATGACTAACGCCTAACGCCTCAGCAAGATTAGCCACCGTGACCTTTTGTTTATCGTTGTCACTTTCATCCAAGAAAAACAGCGTGGAAAGAGCTGTTGAGGGACTTTTTAGGTTCTTATCTGCAATCAGAGTTGAGCTCTGCTCTATTATCAGGTCGGATAAACGACGACAAAAATGAGCTAAAAACCCACCAGATAAATTTTCGTAGTATTGTTTATTGATACATTTCTCCTTCAGTATTTATACAAGCACTTGTATAATACCACCAAAACAAACAAATACAAGTACTTGCCTATATGGAAATGTAAACTTTGGTGTATTGAGGGGATAAGCCGTGATGCAAAGGTAAGCCGGCTTCATTAAAAGCCAAACAGACTATACTGTTCCTCTCAGAATGAAACGAAGTCGATTCAACTATTGTCGACGAGCATCACAATTCAGACATTCAAATAATCCATTCATCGGAACATTTTTGCTAAAAAACAACCAGTCGATAAGCCAACTAGTTTGATTGCGCATCTCCTTTTATTGACTCTCATACAAGTAGTATTTTACTTACTTTTGAGTCTATTGTAACAGTACGCCGGAAAGCTATCCTATTGATTTAATGCAGGAATTGGGCTCTGCGATCCGTGTCTACACCGCCAAATTCGTTTAGAAGACAATCTCAAAGGGCAGCTATTGACTCACAGCTATATTGTACATACAATGTACTTATGATTAAATTCGAATGGAATCCATCCAAAGCTCAATCTAATCTCAAGAAGCATGGTGTTTCCTTTGAAGAAGCGAAGTCGATCTTTTATGACGAATTAGCAATTCAATTCTACGATAATGATAATTCTGAGTCAGAAGATAGATTTATCATGCTGGGAATAAGTAAAGAGTTAAATGTTCTCACTGTCTGCCATTGCGAACGCCAGGAAGGCGAGATCATTAGAATTATTTCTGCCCGCAAGGCGACAAAAAACGAATGCAAATTTTACGAAGGTGGCTCATCATGAAATCTGAATATGAATTTTCTAAAATGAAATCGCGTAAAAACCCATACGCGTCCAAATTGAAGAAACCAGTGACTATCCGCTTAAGTGAGGATGTAATAGTTTTCTTTAAAGAAATGTCCGAAGAATCAGGTGTTCCATATCAAAGTTTGATTAACTTGTATTTACGTGATTGTGCAACTCAACATCGAAAGATTGATATTCAATGGAACAAATCCTCTTAACCAGTTGCTGCTGAAGACCTTCGCTTTGCTCAGCCTACAAAGCAAAGCGTTCAGTGAGTACAAACATCACAGTATAGTCATTCGGTTCTTCTCTTTGTAATATAGATTACAGCTGACAGGTATCTGTCAGTGAGCAGAACATGCACTCTTTGATTACGAATAAA
>CAJQOL010000013.1 GCA_905479925.1 uncultured Kangiellaceae bacterium
CCAAAAACATCCTTATAAAAGTTAGCCCATTTTTCCATGGTTCCTTTATATACATTATTTGTTAAATGATCGATTTCAATAAAACCTTTATGTGCCTGCAGTACCGGTTCGGCCAAAGCCTCAAAGTCAGTATCCCAGATGGTATCTTCACCTTCATAACGATCAACAAAATAAATCAGACTATCACCAATACCGTAAATTGCTGGATAAGGAAAATCAGTACTCTCGGCAGCTTTTGCACCGCGCTTAACCGCTTCATTTTTAGCAAACTCAGCATCTTTTACTCGCCAACCCATAGACGAAATAGCCGGTCCGTGAGATTTTGTAAACTCTGCCGAAAATCCCGACTTTTCTTGATTTAACAAGAAATGAATACGATTCTGGTGAAAATGCAAAATATCTTTCTGTTTATGTTTTTGGGTCTTAGAAAAACCAAAATCCATAAATACGTTTTCCATAAAGCTGGTGTCTGCAGACGCGAACTCGGTAAACTCAATTCCTGTTAAACCCAATGGGTTATTTGTTTCTTGTGACATATCGATACTCCAAAAAATAAAGTAGCTTATTGCTAACAATGAATTAGCGAACAGCTAATGATTAATATGTTATTGCTCTAACCAACTTTGGTTATAATCGTCTTCCAAACAAGACTTAAAATGATTGGTGACGTTGAGCGGCGCAAAGGTATCAACCATCACCGCATATTCGTATGTTTCTTTTTTACCAATTGATGCTTCTGTTTTACCTGGCTGTGGACCGTGCGGCACACCTTTCGGGTGCAAAGTAATTGAGCCCGCTTCTATACCTGTGCGGCTCATAAAGTCTCCATGAACGTAGTACAAGACTTCGTCACTATCAACGTTGGAATGATAATAAGGCGCAGGAATAGATTCCGGATGAAAGTCGTATAGTCTTGGAACAAAATTACATACAACAAAATTATTGGCGGTAAATACCAAGTGGGAACTTGGTGGTAAATGTATCTTCCCAACCAACGGTGCGTAATCGTCGATATTAAATGCCCATGGATAACATGCGCCATCCCAACCTACAAGGTCAAACGGGTGCCATTCAAGAATCGTTTTTTGATATCGGTCGCCGTATTTTATGTAAAGTGGATACTCACCCTTTTCGACGGTTGCGGTCTGCAATTCCGGAGTTCTTATATCTCGTTCACAGTAAGGGGCGCTTTCTAACATTTGACCAGTTGGTGTTCTAAAGTGGCTCGGAATTGAAATCATGGTGCTTGATTCAATAACAAACAATCTCACATCATCGTAGTTGTCAAACTTAAGTTGGTAGGTGGTTCCCTTAGGAATCACCAAATAGTCCCATTGGCGAATCTCAATATTACCGTATTCGGATAATAGTGTTCCGCTACCTTGGTGGACAAAAACAACCTCATCAGCGTAAGCGTTACGATAAAAATCCTCAGTATCAGAGGTTACTTTGGCGGTATACATGGCAACATCGTTATTGAACATATGTTGTTTTCTAGCGGTAAAGAAATTTCCACCTTCTAAAATTCGAGCGGTATGAATCTTGTAGTTCTGTAAAATCCTATCTTTCCACTCTTGGCCATGGTCAACTTCATGGGGCTCTACTCTGACAACTTTTGTTGGCATGTTGTGATGATATTTATTGGAATAGATATTTGAGAAGCCATGGGTAGAAAAGAGCTCTTCTCTATAAAGCTCACCATCTTCCTTCCTAAAAGCAATATGTCGTTTGCTGGGGATTGACCCCTGTTTGATATAAAACGGCACTAAAATCCCCCTAACGAGCTAGCCATATTCAATAGATAGCCATCATAGCCGCAAAAACCAACAGATAAAAGGATAAAGATTAGCAAGAGTCAATCAAATATATTGATTAAGTTAACGTTCTAATACGACAATTTTGGCTGTTAGAGGATTTAACCTACTTGATACCTGATGTTTGAGTCCGCAAATAGAGCAACGATATAAAATCGGATGGTTAATTAACCGACAAATGGCAAGAAAGTGTTACCTTCAATAGTTACTCACCTCATTAGATGTTAGCATTACACCTCCTAAAGCAAAGGTTTTAATAAGTAGCATCAATGACAGAGAAAACACCTAAGAAATCGGGACTTTTTGGTTGGTTTGGCGGCGCGAAAAGCAAGCCTGAAGAAACCCCGAAAGTAGCGGTTGAAAACAAAATTGATAACGACGTTGAAATAACGACTAGCAACGGTTCTAGTTCCTCAGAACAACCAGTCGACAATACTCCGGCAGCAACTTTAGACGAAAGCAAAGACACAGAAGTAGCTGTTGCGGTGACACAAGAGCCCGAACAAAAGAGCTCTTTTTTTAAGCGTTTAAAAGATGGACTGGCCAAAACTCGTTCGCAGTTCTCTTCTGGCATTGCTGATCTTGTTCTAGGTCAAAAAGAAATAGACGAAGATATATTGGAGGAAGTCGAAACGTTACTATTAATGGCAGATGTTGGCGTAGATACAACCAATCAGATTATCGAAGACCTCACCGAAAGAGCAGCCCGCAAAGAGTTAAAGGACACTACCGCTTTGATTGAAAAATTAAAGTCGCTGTTACTCGATATTATTGAACCTGTTCAAGCCCCTTTGCATATTGATACCACTAAGCAGCCCTATGTGATTCTCATGGTTGGTGTTAACGGTGTTGGAAAAACAACTACCATTGGCAAAATAGCTCATCAACTAATAGCCGATGGCAAAAGCGTAATGCTTGCGGCGGGCGATACTTTTAGAGCCGCGGCGGTTGAGCAACTCAAAACTTGGGGAGAGCGCAATGATATCCCTGTTGTTGCTCAACACACCGGTGCAGACAGTGCATCAGTTATTTTTGACGCCGTAGAACGCGGTAAAGCTCGAAATATTGACGTCATTATTGCCGACACCGCAGGCAGGCTGCACAATAAAAGCAACTTGATGGAAGAGCTAAGTAAGATTAAGCGGGTCATGGGAAAAATTGACCAGTCAGCTCCCCATGAGGTGATGCTAGTGGTGGATGCCGGAACCGGACAAAATGCTTTAGTGCAAGCAATAGAGTTTAATAAGGTGGTTGACCTAAGCAGTGTTACTATCACCAAACTAGATGGTACCGCCAAAGGTGGAGTAGTATTTTCGCTAGCCAATCAAATGAAATTACCGATCCGTTTTATTGGCGTCGGTGAAAGCAAACAAGATTTGCGAGCCTTTGATGCTAAAGATTACATTGACGCTCTTTTTGAGCAGTAATCTAAGCCACATAATAGGAGCGCCACATCATGATTCAATTTGCCCAAGTTTCAAAACGTTACCCTAACGGACAGGACGCATTACGTAATGTTGATTTAGAAATTGCGTCTGGGGAAATGGCTTTCTTGACTGGTCACTCCGGGGCCGGAAAAAGTACCATGCTCAAATTGATTTGTTTGATGGAAAGAGCAACATCTGGTCAAGTAATTATCAACGGAAAGAATTTAAACAAAGTTAAAAGAAGAAAAATACCGGCGGTTAGGCGCGACATAGGTATGATTTTTCAAGATCACCGTTTGTTATTTGACCGTAGCGTATTTGATAACGTTGCGCTACCTCTTATGATTGCTGGATATGACCATCGAGAAATAGGCCGCCGTGTCAGAGCCGCGCTTGATAAAGTTGGCTTATTATCAAAAGAAAAAAACACGCCGATCATGTTGTCAGGTGGGGAACAACAGCGAGTAGGCATTGCTCGTGCAGTCGTTAACAAGCCACCATTATTACTAGCCGATGAGCCTACTGGAAACCTTGACCCAGAACTCTCCGCAGAAATAATGAAACTATTCGAACAGTTTAATCAAGTGGGTGTTAGCCTGCTTATTGCTTCTCATGATTTGAGCTTGCTAGCCAAAATGCACTATCGAACACTTGTTATGAAAGAAGGTCGGTTAGTGCAAGATCAAACCGATCAAATGTTTGAAGATGAAGCGTTAAAAGTCGACACTATGAGCGAGACTAGCGACCATGAATAGTGATTCTAATAGCGGCGCAAGTCTCAACCAGGGCGCAAGTGTTAAGAACAAGTTAAAAATGTTGCTTAGATTACATAAGTTAGAAGCAAAACGTGGAATTAATGAAATCCTCGATAATCCATTTTCTAATTTTATGACGGTATTGGTAATCGCTATTGCTCTCGCGTTACCCGCGGGATTACAGATTTTGCTGGATAATGGGAAAAGCTTATCTCAAAGCTGGGACGGGGCAAGCCGTATATCGCTCTATTTAAAACTAGACCTTGAAGCAACTCAAATTGAACAAGTTACCTCCCAAGTTCGACAAAACTTAGCCATTGAGAGCGTTGAGCTAATTATGCCCGCGCAAGCTCTTAATGACTTTGCTGAACGCTCAGGCTTTGCAGATGCGATTTCAGAACTAGACTCTAACCCGCTTCCCGCCACCCTAATAGTACAACCGAAATCGACTCACTCCAGCCCACAGGCATCAGAAATCCTATTGGCTGAATTTAAGCAACTAGAGGGCGTGGAGAAAGTACAGCTCGACCTTGATTGGGTGCGAAAACTTTATGCCTTATTGCAGCTCGCAGAAAAAGCAGCATCTGCGCTAGGTTTGGCCCTTGGCCTGGCGGTTTTACTGATTGTCGGTAATACCATTAGGCTATCGGTTCAAAACCGACGTGAAGAAATTGAAGTGGTAAAGTTGGTTGGTGCAACCGATGCTTTTATACGACGCCCTTTTCTATATACCGGTTTTTGGTATGGTTTTTTCGCCGGAACATTATGCTGGATAATATTGGAAGCATCATTGATTTGGCTTCAGCAGCCCGTTGCGAATCTTGCCGGTTTATACCAGAGTGAGTACTCGGTAAACGGTCTTAATCTCAGCCAAAGCGCAAAGCTCCTGTTGTTTAGCTGCGGGCTTGGTTTATTAGGATCCTGGTTGAGTGTCGGCCGACATATTCGCCAAATTGAACCTCGCTAACGGCTAATCGAGCCTGAAATGTCATACTTTTTTACATATTCTACCGTTCCTTGGCTGAAACCTTTTGCCACCACGTGGGTCTATCTTATTGTTTTTAAATGCTAAAATTTATTAATTTAGCACTCATCAGCATAAGGTGCCAAAATATTAGCACTCTTGCCTGTAGAGTGCTAAACTAACTGACAATAGATGGTAAAACTCTAATTTATTTCTGGTTTTAGCACTTTTTGCATCTCGCTTAGGCTTGAGATACCGGAATTAGGAGAATTAATATGAACAAGAATTTATCAAAAACTTTGCAGCCAGTTAATTTATTGGTTCCACAAGGTAATATTGAGTCTTACGTTACTGCGATTCATGCGATTCCTGTGTTGACCGCTGAAGAAGAAAGAGCTTTAGCAATCGAATACAAAGAATCAGGCGACTTAGACGCAGTTAGAGGTTTAATCATGTCTCACTTACGTTTTGTTGCTCATATCGCACGAAGCTACAGTGGTTATGGCCTGCCACAGGCGGATCTGATTCAAGAAGGAAATGTTGGTTTAATGAAAGCGGTTAAACGCTTTGATCCAGAAGTTGGCGTTAGGTTAATTTCATTTGCTGTTCATTGGATTAAAGCTGAGATCCATGAGTTTGTACTAAAGAACTGGCGCGTGGTTAAAGTAGCAACAACTAAAGCTCAGCGTAAGTTGTTTTTTAATCTAAGAAGCGCAAAAAAATCTCAAAACTGGCTAACCAATGATGAAATCAAAGCGGTTGCTGAGGATTTGGGGGTTGCCGAAATAGAAGTTCGACGCATGGAAAGCCGTTTAAACTCTCGCGACACAGCATTCGACTTACCCAATGATGCTGATGACGAAAATAGCTTTGCTCCAGCCGCTTATTTAGAATCGGCCAATAGTGACCCAGCGGTTAAATTTGAAGCTGAAGATTGGCAGCAACATCATCAACAGCGGTTGATGAATGCTATTAAAACCCTTGATGAACGAAGCCAAGATATTTTAGCCGCTCGTTGGTTGTCGGAAGACAAATCAACACTACAAGAGTTAGCGGATAAATATTCAGTTTCAGCTGAAAGAGTTCGTCAATTAGAAAAAAATGCGATGAAGAAGCTAAAGTCAGTTATGGCGTAAAGACAACGCATAACCGTAAAGACCACTAATTTCGGATGTTACTAGCAAATTGACATATATCCATTTTGAATAAAAAAAGCGTCTTATAGACGCTTTTTCTTTACCTTTAAGAAACCGCTCACCTACTGTTCGCTCGCCGCATGCATCCTGCAGCCATTATTACTCTCCTGAGATAGCAATTAAACAACCCCAGATAGCGCTAATTTGATGACAGATTGAATTCGCAGAAAGACGTTTTTGTGTCTACACTTATTGTAATAATAATTAGGTTGTTAATAATAACCAGGAGACAAAAGATGAAGCGCCAAAGCTACCCGCTTATAATAACTCTGATCACTCTGTTTCTATTTGCCTGTAACGAAACCCCTTCTAATAATGAGGCGCAGCCGGCAGTGGCGGCGACCAAACCAGTTGCAGCCACCGAGCCAGTTGCAGAAAAACCAATGTGCAGTATCAAAATGGGCTGGGATCCATGGGAACCCTATCAATATCTTTCACCCGATAATCAAGTACGCGGACTAGAAATTGAACTAATTTCGGCGATTGCTAAACAAGCAAACTGTAACGTTGAATTTGTACAAAGCGACTGGATGAACCTATTGAAAGGCATTCGTGACGGTTCTGTCGATATGTTGGGTGGGGCAAGTAAAACCGCTGCTCGCGAAGAGTTTGCGATGTTTTCTAACCCATACCGAAAAGAGTCCTTCGTTTTATACGTAAGAAGCGAGCAGTTAGAAAGCTACTCGGGAAAAAATCTCGAGACGTTACTTAAAGAAAAGTTCAGACTCGGTGTGACGGAAGATTATATCTACGGTGATGAAATTTCGGCATTACAGGACAACCCTGAATATCAATCACAGATTACTAATGTTCCAATTTCAGAGGTTAACTATTACAACTTAACCCAACAACAAGTTGATGGCTTTCTTGAAGACCCATTTGTTGCAGCTTATACCGTAAGAAGAAAAGGTCTAGATACACAGATTGCGGCCTCTTCTATTACCGTAGACAGTGGTGATGTTGCGTTGATGTTTAGTAAAAAGAGCGTCAAACCGGAACTGGTTGAAGCCTTTAATAAAGGGTTAGCGACCATTAAAAGCTCTGGCGAATACCGCAAAATACTCGATAAATACAGCCAGTAATAAACAAAAAAACCGGCTTAAAGCCGGTTTTTTTACTGCTTAAAATCTATCTATCGCTAATGAATTTCAATATTAGTTGTTTTCTCCACCGCAGCCTTTTTCGGCAATGTTAAATATAACATCCCATTCTTTGATTCAGCTTTTATCGCTGTTTCATCAACATTATCAGGTAATGAAAAACTGCGACTAAAGCTTCCGTAGGAACGCTCTATTCTGTGATTCTTTTTATCCTCATGCTCAGAATGCCGCTCACCACTAAAACTCAAAATGTTATTTTCAATATTAACCTTAATATCGTCTTTATTAACCTCTGGAAGTTCTGCTTTTATCTGAAAATTTTGCTCATTCTCGACAATATCAACAGCCGGGGACCAATCAGAGGACGAGGAATGCTCATGGTTAGGGCGTTTAACCAAAGCGCGATTAATTGTTGAGAAGAAATCATCTAAACTTCTTTGAGAATGCCAAGGTGTCATGTTCATAATAGTATCTCCATACTTTGAAGTTAGGCTTCAAAAAATAATAATAAAGAAACTATAAAACCGGTTTTAGTCGTTTTCTTTGTACAACCTATATATAGGGATCAGTTAGCCTTTTTCAAGGTTAAACACTAGTAATAGCTTCTTTTTTGATATTGCCGCTCTTAGAACAGTTGCTAAGGCTATTAAGACCCTGTAAAATCCTGCCTCCATTAAATGTGTATGGTATTTGACCAATATTGGATCATTTGGCGATACGCAGCGAAATAGAGTAATTAACATGAAAAACGATATACACCCAAATTATGAAACGATGACTGCTACCTGTAGTTGTGGAAATACCATCGAAGTAGGTTCAACGCTTTGCAAAGATATCAATCTAGATATCTGCTCTGAGTGTCACCCTTTCTACACTGGTAAGCAGAAAACTGCTGAAACTGGTGGCCGAGTGGATAAATTCCGTAAACGTTTTGCGGCACGTTCACTTAAGAAATAGGTTTTCTTTGACCTTAGCGTCTAAAATAATCGATTTCAAAAAAAAGGTGCTTTATGGCACCTTTTTTGTTTTTAGTGGGTTGTTCTCACTACAGGCTGACACTAGCCCCCCCCCTTCTGCAAACTCTTTGCTTTGTCCAACCCTAAGCTCTTTCAATGCCAATCAAATCAATAAAAGTAAAATACAATGGCATGTCGATGGCGACACAGTGCATACCGTCGATGGACAAAAACTACGCTTACTCAATATAAATGCACCAGAGTTAAATCCAACCAACAAACGTCCCCCACAAAGAAATGCTCATCAAGCTCTAAAACTTCTAAAACAAATAGCACCGCTGAACGAGTCTGTATACTGGGTTTATGATGAACAAAAAACGGACCGCTATTCTCGGCAACTGGTTTACCTATTTAATAAAGACGGAGAGTTTGTTAATGCAAAGATGATAGCATCCGGCCTTGCTCATCAACTGGTAATTCCCCCTAACCAGCGTTTCTGGCGCTGTTTACAGCAATTAGAAAAAAAAGCCAAAAAGCAAAAATTAGGAGTATGGAGTGAGCCTAGCCAAGTTAAGCGTTCAAAAGCTGAAATCGAAGCTGCAAATGGTTTTCATTGGGTTAGTGGAGAGATAGTGCAGCAACGGCCGTCAAGGAAATACCTGTGGTTAGTTCTCGATAACGACCTGTGGGTTGGGATCAAGCGTAATCACCTAGCCAGTTTTAAACCCTTTCTCAAGCAACTCGAGGTCGGCTCCAAATTATCCATAAAAGGATATCTATTCAAAAGTCACGGCCAAACTCGGGTAAACCTTAACCACCCAGCGATGCTCTTGCTTCCATAGAAAGACAACGCTTGAGGATTAAAACGACGGTCAAAATTTCGCGAATCGACAAGACTCGATTAAAAAGAGGTTCTCCGATAACTGCGGTACTCGGGTTTCCAGAAATTGGACATGATTCTTCGCTCAAGTTCGTCATCGGAAATAGTAAATGCATGCCCTTCTTGCATGGCCTGCTTTGCGACAGCTATCGCTATTACTTTACTTACTTCTCTTATCGATTCGAGACTCGGAAGCAATTCATTACCATCCCCTTTAACCAACGGTGAACAACTAGCCAATGCTTCGCTAGCTGCTATAAACATTTTTTCTGTAACTCGTTTAGATTTTGCTGCAATAACGCCTAAACCAATCCCCGGAAAAATATAACTGTTATTACATTGAGCAATATTATGCGTCTGACCTTGATACTCGACAGGGTCAAAAGGACTGCCGGTAGCGACAATTGCGTTACCTTCAGTCCACTCAATCACGTCAGATGGCAACGCTTCAACTCGTGAGGTTGGATTAGATAACGGCAGGATTATCGGTTTGGGACAATTTGCATACATAGTCTTAATGATCGCTTCGCTCATAAGTCCCGGTTGACCTGAAACCCCAACCAATATTGAAGGTTTTGACTCACGAACAACATCAAGCAAGGAAATTTTATCCGGCTCAGTTCCCCACCCTTTAACGCTATCTGGCAACTTTGCAAAATCAGTTTGAAAATCCCTAAGGTGAGCCATATCTGTGGTTAGTAGGCCTTTACTACTGGTCAAATAAATTTGGCTTAACGCTTGCTTCTCCGATAGCCCTTCTTTTTTCATATGAGCAACTATTTGCTCCGCGATTCCACAACCCGCGGAACCGGCTCCCACAAACACAACTCGGTGATCTCTCAACCTAGACTTCTGGGCATGACAAGAAGCCAAAAGCGTTCCGACCGTTACACAAGCTGTTCCCTGAATATCATCGTTAAAGCAACATAATTCGTCTTGATATTTTTTCAGCAGTGGGGTTGCATTGCCCTGTGCAAAGTCTTCAAATTGCACTAACGCATTAGGCCATCGCTCTTTTACCGTTTGAATAAAACTATCAACAAACTCAAAATATTCATCGCCAGTTATTCGCTTATGACGCCACCCCATATACATGGGATCATCTAAGAGCTCTTGGTTATTTGTTCCAACATCAAGAGTAACTGGAAGTGTATAAGCAGGACTGATACCACCACAGGCTGAATAAAGTGCCAGTTTTCCAATCGGTATACCCATACCGCCAATCCCCTGGTCACCTAATCCCAAGATTCTTTCGCTATCAGTTACCACGATCACTTTTACGTTTTGCTTAGTGGCATTTTGCAACATAAACTCCATCCGCTCTCTATCCGGATAGCTCAGAAAAACGCCGCGCTTTCTGCGATAAATTTTAGAAAATTGCTGGCATGCCAATCCAACTGTCGGGGTATAGATGATCGGCATCATCTCTTCCAAATGACAGGTGATTAAACTGTAATATAAAGTCTCATTGGTATCTTGAATATTTCTTAGATAAATATGCTTATCTAAATCATCCTCAAACTGAGAATACTGAGAATAAGCTCTGGCGGTTTGCTCTTCGATTGTTTCAACAACGTGCGGTAGCAAACCCTCAAGATTAAATTCCTGTTTCTCTCGTTGAGAAAATGCGCTGCCTTTATTTAGAAGCGGCGTTTCTAAAAGGATTGGGCCGGCATAACGTAAATAGAGAGCTCTTCTAGAAGATCGTGAGTTGGTCATAAGTATCACCGATAAGGTTCATGCTAATATTACACAATAGTAGTCGATAGACAGGCGTTTAACCAACGACTAGTTGTTCTAAATTACTAAAAGTTAATAGAAGTTGAGAAAAGCTTGCTCGATAACCGGTTTTGCTTAGTAATCCAGCGCTATCGGCAATAGGCCGGTGCCACCATTAACAATTAATCGCCAGTATCTTCCCCTTGTTATCGGTAACCGCATAGTTCAAAATAGTCCTCCTTTTTACCTAAACGAATACGTTTTGACTACTGAAAGCCAACCATCGCAACCGAGCCATAACCAAGGCAAACCTATATTCGTTGAGGTAGCGATAGCGATCCCTTTGAGACGGACTTTCGAATACTCCGTCCCGCAAAATACGTCCTACACTCTGGCGCCAGGAATGCGGGTTCAAGTGACTTTTTCTGGCCGTACAAAAATAGCCATTATTGTAAAAGTAAAAGATCACAGTGATTTTGAAAGCTCGAAGATAAAACCAATAAACATGCTGGTAGATGAATCCCCTATCATCAATCAAAATCTTATTAAGCTGACTGATTGGATGATTCGCTATTACCACGCGCCACCCGGCGAGGTTTGGCAAACGGTTTTACCAACGGCGCTAATGAAAGGGCAATCTACTCAGTTAAAGCGCAGCAGTGTTTGGAAGATTAGCGACAAAGGTAAAGTGGCTCTCGAACAAGAAACTTTACCCAAGAATGCAATAAAACAGCGACAGACTTTGGTGACTTTGTCGCGACTTGAAAAGACGGAAAATGCGGGCGCTGATAACGATAACCTGTCTCAATTTGATATTTCCAAAACCACCTTAAAATCACTCTCTGGCAAAGGCCTCGTAGAGCAAACCTATCATTCGGAAAACTCAAATAAACAAATAGTAACGGTTAACACACCGGAGAATCTTACTTTAACCGATGAACAATCGATCGCAATCAGCGAAATATCTGAAAATTTAAACGAGTTTAATGCCTGGTTGCTATTTGGGGTAACCGCCAGCGGAAAAACCGAAGTTTATCTAAGGGTGATTGAAGAATGCCTAAGAGAAGGTAAACAAGCATTAGTACTAGTGCCTGAAATCGGTTTAACCCCTCAAACCGTTAGCCGGTTTAAACAACGTTTTAATACCAGCGTAGAAATGCTTCATTCTGGCATGACTGAAATGCAAAGACTGCAAGTCTGGCTCAAAGCAAGAGCTGGCAACGCGAAGATTGTAATTGGCACACGTTCCGCGTTATTTGTTCCGCTTAAACATCCTGGAATTATCATTATCGATGAAGAGCATGATGGCTCGTTTAAGCAACAACAGGGACTTCGCTACTCTGCTAGGGATATAGCGATGGTAAGAGCGACCATTGAGAATATTCCAATCGTTCTTGGCAGCGCATCACCGTCCATAGAAACCTTAATGAATGTTAAAAAGCACAAAATAAAGCAGCTCACTTTAAAGAAAAAAGCAATCAGCGAAAATGCCATAAAGTTTAATGTTATCGACCTTAAGAATCAGCCTATGAAACAAGGCTTGTCTTATTCGCTAATTGACTCTATACGCCACCATGTCAAACATAACGGCCAAGTACTACTTTTTCTCAACAGAAGAGGTTACTCTCCGGTACTGCTTTGTCATAGTTGCGGCTTTAGCAGCGAGTGCAAACGCTGCGAAAGCCATTTTACCTATCACAGTAGTCAAACCAAACAGCCTAATCAATCTGATCTCGAGGGCTCTGATCTCAAGCGCTCTGATCTCGAGCACTCTGATCCCGGGCACTCTGATCCCGGGCACTCTACTTGTTCGACCGATGTCTCCGGCTTTTTACAATGCCATCATTGCGGCTCAACAAGAAAAATCCCCAAGCAATGCCCCAGTTGTGGTGATCAACAATTTGTGCCCGTTGGGCTTGGTACAGAACGACTAGAAGAAACCATTAAGCAGCTTTTTCCTGAGCAGAAAACAATTCGAATCGACCGCGATAGCACTCGCAAAAAGTCTTCTATGCAATCCTTTGTCGAAGAAATTAAGTCAGGCGAGGTCGATATTTTGATAGGAACCCAAATGCTTGCGAAGGGGCATCACTTTCCAAAAGTTACTTTAGTGGCATTGATTGATATGGATGGCGCCTTATACAGTAGTGATTTTCGGGCTCCTGAATACGCAGCGCAGCTAATCACTCAAGTTTCAGGCAGAGCTGGGCGGGCAGAGAAACCCGGTGAAGTTATTATTCAAACCCACCATGTTGAACATCCTATGTTAAACACGCTGCTTAATCAGGGCTACGCCAGTTTTGCTAACTTAGCCATTGAAGAGCGAATTGATGCATTGTTACCGCCGCACACCTTCAACGCTCTGTTTCAAGCGGAGGCAAACGTTTTAGGTTATACCAAGAGTTTTCTATCCGACGTAAAACAAGTTTTAAGGCAGTTTCAGTCTAATGAGGTAGAGCTACTCGGACCGGTTCCGGCTTTTTATACCAAAAAGGCCGGCAAGTTTAGATATCAGCTTTTTCTAGAATCAACCGACAGAAAATTTCTTCACCTACTTCTTGCGGAAGCACTTAGCGAGATAGAGAAACTTGAATCCTCAAAGAGAGTTAGGTGGCGCTTAGATATCGACCCAGTAGCAGATTAAGCAATCGCAATTGAAAAACTAGCAGGCAAAAGAAAGGGCGATAAATCGCCCATATCCGTTTTTTTCATCCAATGAAAAAGTTGCTCCCTGCAATATCCCTATTAATCAAATCCTTGATATGAGATTTCCTATCTCGTCAGTCCTTTTAATCCAGCGATTTCCCTACCGCGTGATAGACAGATTACCGATGTTAAAAAATCATACAAGTAGGGTATCTCGTGTTTTTGAATAAAAATAACAGCCCTCTTTTTATAGTTGTAACAAAAAACTATACATATCAATAAGTTAATTGGCAGCAAACAGTATTCAACGCGATAAGAGGTAGAAAAGAAAAGCCAATTCCCTAGCTTACCCTAAGCGTTCTCTTGCAACGTTAATGGTCAATCGCTTACAAACTACAAAAAGGTAAAACGACATTCCTATCTTCGTATAATGCTCAAATTACCTAGTTTGACAAACACTACTTGTACGAGTACTATCAATACTACTCATACAAGTAGGGTGAAGATAAATGCTTAAACTTTCGTCACTGTTGAAACAATCGACTAATCAAATTCATACGGCTCAAATCTGCGAAAGATTAGAGAAGTATTGCGATAGTAATCAATTTTCATCAGCGAAGACTAAGCAAGTGATCAATTGGTCGCTACGCTTAATTCGATTCCATAATCAGCAACACCCTGCCGATTTAAGCCAAGGTGATATAGAAACGTTTATTACCTGGTTAGCCGCTGAGGAGAGCCATTCCAAAGAAACCCAACATCAAGCCGCGAAGTCCATCCAAATTCTTTATTATGGTTTGCTAAACATCGACCTGAACCCACTGAATTATCAATCAGTGAGAATTCGAAGATCATTAGAGACTCGTTTTGGATTTACCCAATGCCGCGCTATTTTAGACAACATGCGAGGAGAAAGCCTTTTGATGGCGGAATTAGCTTTCTATGCAAAGTTAAGATTAAAAGAGGTGGTTCAGTTAAAACTAACGGACATCAATCTCAAGAAGAATAGAATTACTATTAAACATAAGACGGGGATAACAGAAAAGATAACCATTCCTTTAAAGTTAAATTTATCTCTGAGAATACAAGCAATGAGAGTAAAACAGCAGATTTTAAAGAGCGCTTTAGCGAAGCAATTTTTGTTTCCATATCGACATAGCAATAATAACCTTGTTGAGCTAAATACCGATCAATTACAGCTATTAAAAAACGATATACAAATTGCGATTAAACAATTTAAACGTCTTTCGCCACTTAATACAGCTCATTCTTATATACAAAACCGTAAATTATCCAATAGCCATAAATATATCAATGACTACGCTAGATTGAAAAATAATTACAAGAAAGCTAATCAAACAAGTGACCAACAAACCGCGTTTAATTTTAAGACAAAACCATCAGTTTTTACTTTTGATAGCAATGTCGCTTAGTTATTTTTGGCCAAGAGTCTATTTTTAATTATGCAAACAATCGTTCTAAATCGCGAACAACAAGAAGCCGTATGTTATGGTAAAAAATGTATAAAAAACGGATTTGAAAGCCCTCCTCTTTTAATTATTGCAGGAGCGGGAACTGGAAAACTAATACTTTGGCAAATAGGGCGGCTCATCTGATTGTTAAAGATGTCGATCCTAATCGTATACTTTTAATGACTTTTTCTAGACGCGCTGCTGGTGAATTAGCCGATAGAACAAAACGCATTGTTGCTGCCGAGCTAAAGGCTATCGGAAGTAAAACTAGGTCAGTCAATCTCCCTTGGATGGGTACCTTTCACTCTATAGCTAACAGATTACTTAGAGAACACTCCTCGATAATCGGTCTTTCATCGAGTTTTTCTATCATTGACAACAGTGATGCTGCGGACATGTTAGACGTATTAAGGCACGAGTTAAACCTTTGTCAGTCACAAAAGCGTTTTCCAAAGAAAACAACCTGCCTTAACATCTATTCCCGTTGTGTTAACTCTCAAATGGATATAGCAAAAATTCTTGAGTTAGAGTTTCCTTGGTGTGAAGACTGGGAACACGAGCTTAGACAGCTATTTCGTTTGTATAGCAAAAGAAAACAAGAACAAGTTCTATTAGATTACGATGACCTGTTACTTTATTGGTACTACATGGTTCAAGACAAAGAGTATGCAAAACGAATTAGCCAGCAGTTTGATCATGTTCTTGTTGACGAATATCAAGATACTAATAGGTTGCAAGCCGCTATTCTTAGTTGCTTATTTCCTTCGGGTAGAGGACTAACCGTCGTGGGCGACGATGCGCAATCAATTTACCGCTTTAGAAGCGCTGAAATTGAAAATATTCTTAATTTTCCACAACAGTTTAAACCCGCAGCAAAGGTGATAACGCTCAAAACTAATTATCGCTCAACTCAGCCAATTCTTAACTTGTCTAATACACTATTAGCGCAGAGTAACGTTGGCTATCAAAAAGAGCTGGTTAGTTACGCTAGTTCAAACCCCTATACTATGAAAAGAAAACCTGCCTTAGTTAAAGTAGAGGACGACGCTGGGCAAGCCAAATATATTGTAGAGAAAGTTTTAGAAAATAGAGAAATGGGGTTGGCTTTAAAACAAAACGCGGTACTTTTTAGAAGTAGTTATCATAGCGATAGACTAGAGATAGAACTAATGCGCGCAGATATCCCTTATATAAAATACGGAGGGCTTAAATTTCTTGAAGCTGCCCATGTTAAAGATTTACTGTCGATCATCCGCTGGGTTAATAACCCTAAACATTTGCTTTCAGGTAATCGAGTACTAAGATTACTTCCAAATGTAGGTCCAAAACTGGCGAAAAAAGCACTGGATTTTTTGCATAATAATCAATTCCAACTTGAGGCGCTTTCAAGGTTTCTAACCCCCAATAACGTTTCTGATGGGTGGGAACAGTTAATAAAATTTATAAACGCTTGCCAATCTGATAATTCTAATTGGCCGGCTCAAATGGATTTAGCACAGCTTTTTTATAATCCGCTTTTGGAGCTGAAATACGATGACTCATATACTAGAAACGGTGATATTGAGCACCTTTCAAAACTTGCTCAGCAGTTCTCAAACGTAGAAGAGTTTGTTTCTGAACTAACTTTGGAACCACCATCATGCTCCGGTGATCTTACCGATAAAGCACATAAAGACGATGATTTCTTAATACTATCAACCGTTCATAGTGCAAAGGGCCAAGAATGGGATAGTGTATTCATCTTAAATGTTGCAGATGGCAATTTCCCAAACGAGTACTCCACCTCTAACGAGAAAGAAGTGGAGGAAGAAAGACGATTACTCAATGTTGCTATTACTCGAGCGAAGACTGGCTTGCATTTAATTCAACCTCTCAAGTATTGGGTGCCTGAACAGGCTAAATATGGGAAAAAACACGTATATGGTGCAAAAAGTCGCTTTTTGACACCTTCGGTATTAAATCAACTTGAAGACGACTTCTATCCCAAGAGTACCAATATGGCTGCCGAGCCAATGATAGACGGCATAACTATCAGTAACATACAGAGTAAAATACGCGAGCAGTGGTAAAAACACTCAAGTCCCGCCTAGCTTTTAAGAATAGCAATGATACTTATAACAATCCTACCTATAACAATCCTGCTTATGACAATCCCAATTAATAACTTAAGGTCAAAGCAATCCTTTTGATTGTTGTTAATAGGCCAGCTTTCCGCGCCTCTATAACAATAACCACTTAATATAAACGGTTTAATCGACAGCGTAGCGCTGACTATCTTATTGATTTAATTAGATAATATTAGACTTTGAATTGTTTTCTTATTGGCTCAAATACTCTCAACGGTATCCGCCCATAAAACCTGTTCGAATTAGAAATTCTCAACTACACTTAATTATCAAACATTTAACGTTAAACAAGTAATTTGGAGGCTTTTGCAGATAGCCGCTGCAATCGTCAGAATCGGCAATGGAATTCAAAGTATTATGCCTAAATAAGTAATTATGACCCAATTTTCTAACTCTAAAAATACTAAAGAACAAAGTGATCATCATGGGTCGAAACGGTCTCGTTCACTTTATACGCATTCTATAATTTGGTTATTACTTGTCGCACTTTTTCCGCTTACCATAATCTCCGTTTTTAACTATAACGAAACAACTCTCTCCCTCAAAAATGAGATCGAACAGAAGACTTTTCAATCAGCCATAATGAAACACCATTCACTCAAAGAATGGCTAGAAAGACTCGTTACCGACGTTAAGAACCAATCAACCAATAACAGCTATGTAAAGCTACTGGAAGAAAAAACTAACCTTTGGAAACAAGCGGAGCAGAGCCCTAGTGAATTTAAAAAAGCACAAGCTTCTTTAGCTCCCTCATCATTACTAAATGCTATAAATTTACCTACCGATTTTAGTAACAACTTTAAGAATTGGTTTTTAGTTGACTCTGATCTAAATATTCTGCACAGCCAAATCAATTCATCGGCAATTACTAAGAATTTGGGTGCTCCGAGTATCCAAAATGAAGAGTGGTTAAACGCATTGAATTTAACCCTTACAAGAGGAGCAATGTCATTCTCTGGGACTATCGCTAATTTTGAAGATGACGGTCCTAGCACTAGCTATATATTTGCCCCTCTCTATGGAAAAAAACAAACGATAGTTGGAGCCCTAGCATTCGAAGTTCAAAATGACACATTTTATAAACGTGTTGTATCGGATTTTTCTACCAATCAACGTTTTTACTTAACTGATATAAGCGGATTACTACTTACTCCATTAGAAGGAAAAGTGGATGAAGTATTAAAGCAATCGATAGAACAGCCGCGTTATAAAATGTGGTATCAAGAAAATGGTCAAGTCTTTGCTATAGACCAAAATGACAACAGTAACAATATCAAAAGACAAGTGACTTATTCTTATACCGGTCTTAACGGTAAAGAAGTAATCGGTATTCACCAACAGATTAAAGTTGCCAATTTTAACGCCATTCTCGTCAACGAAATTGATAGGGAAGTCGCTTATTCGCAACTCTATATTTATCAGAAACGATTGTTACTTTTAATAGGCATGTTATTCATTATTTTAATTACCGTGTCCTTATTTGCCGCAAGAAGTATGAGTCTTCCAATTAGGCAGTTGCTTGCTCTATTTAATAAAAGATTAAGAGGCGAGCCAACAAATTGGCTCAATAGCAGTCGACAACAAGAAGTCAACCATTTGCAATCGCTAATAGAAGCGTTGTTTACCAGTAGCTACAATACAGAGAAGGCACTTAAGCAAAGTAATGAAGAAGTTAAATACTCGATTCGGGAGTTATCTGAACAAAAATACGCCCTTGATCAGCATGCGATTGTAGCAACAACTGATATCCGTGGGACTATAACTTCCGTCAATCAAAAATTCTGTGATATTAGCGGCTACCTTAAATCAGAGCTGATTGGAAAGAATCATCGAATTTTAAATTCTGGCTACCATGACAAACAGTTTTTTAGAGAAATGTATCTAACCATTTCTAGCGGTAAAGTATGGGTCAACGAAGTTTGCAACCGGGCGAAAGGCGGAAATCTCTATTGGGTAGCTACAACAATTGTTCCAAACCTCAATGAAAACGGAAAACCAAAAAGTTATATCGCTATTAGAGAAGAGATAACCCAAAAGAAAGAGGCTGAGATCGCACTTGCTAAAAGCGAAGCGATAACTCGTAATATTCTAAGTTCGGTTTCAGAAGCAATTATGACGGTCAATACAAATGGCGTTATACTTGAAGCTAACAAGGCCTCCGAAGAGATATTTTCTTATCAAATGGAATCCGTTGTTGGCTTGCATATTACTGACTTAATGGATGAAGCGCTTTCTGATAAATGTCAGCGAATATTTACCCGGGTAAACCAGGACAAGAACAACAAATACTTGAACAAGCGAATTAACTTAACCGGTAAAAAAAGCAGTGGGGATTTGTTCCCACTTGAACTTTCAATTACCGAACTTAGTGTCGATACCAATAGCTACTATGCGGTAATCGTAAAAGATCTAACAAAACAACGTTATGAAGCTCGTCAAAAACAACTACTTCTTAAAAACGCAGACCTAAAGCTAAGAATAGCCAAGACTTTGTCTAAGAATATTTTGTTGTGTGATAAGTTGGAGTCAGCTCTTAATATTCTATTATCCAGCGGCGTACTATCTCAAGCATTAAAATCAGCTATATTCTTAAATGAAACAGAAACTCAAGCCGCCTATTTAGTGAGTAAAGTAGGGAACTTTGAAAAAGGCTATGCTCAAGATCGCACGCACTGCTATTCGGTTTGTCAGAATAAGGAGATAGCGATTGAGGACTACACCGATGAAAATGACCTTACCCATGAAAACGGAGTCAGTGAGAATAATAAACTGACGGCCTATTATGTCCCTATCGCAAACCACGCAGTTGACCTAGAGCAGATATTGGGTGTTTTGATCATTCATACTGAGCGTCAAAAAGAAACGAATATAGCTAAGTTAACACTATTACAAGATATAGCCGATCTTTTTGCAGCCGCAATTATTCAAGACAACGCACGACAAATGTTGAAACAAGCCAGTGAATTAGCGGACCAAAATAATCAACTTAAGAGCGAATTTTTAGCCAGTATGAGTCATGAAATTAGAACCCCTATGAATGGCGTTTTAGGTATGCTCGGCCTGCTGCTAAATAGCCGACTGAATGACGATCAAAAACATAAAGCAATGCTAGCTCAGTCAAGCGCCCAATCTTTACTGGTGTTGATTAATGATATTTTAGATTTTTCAAAAATTGAAGCCGGCAAACTGGAACTTGAAGAAATTGACTTTGATGTTCAAAAACTTCTCGAAGAATTTGTGCAAACTTTCGCTTTAAAAGCACAGGCTATAGGCGTTGAACTTGTATTGGACACCTGCGAGGTGACTGAATCTTTCATAAAAGGTGATCCCAATAGACTCCGCCAAGTGCTGACAAACTTGGTTGGCAACGCGATCAAATTTACTGAGAAAGGCGAGATTGTTATTCGTGCTAAGTTAACGATGCAACTAAATGGCGAATACATTTTTGAATGCTCGGTCGAAGATTCAGGCATTGGCATTCCTAAAAATAAAACAGAGTCCATGTTTAAAGAATTCACTCAAATCGATGCATCAACCACTCGTCGATACGGAGGCACCGGGCTCGGTCTGTCTATATGCAAAAAGATATGCAACCTTATGAAAGGCGACATCTCAGTCAAAAGTGAGGTAGGTAAAGGTAGTCAGTTTCATTTCCATGTGAGTGTTCTGCCAAGCGAACGCTCCACACTGATTGTGCCAAATGAAGATCTAAGTGAACTTCACCTAATGGTGGTAGACGACAACGAAACCGCTCGCGATGTTATTAGCAAGCAATTAACTCGCTGGGGAGCTTCGGTTCAGCAGGCTGGCAGCGGAAAAGAAGCCCTGAAAAAACTTACGAATAATTATGACTCCGATAATACCAATATAGACGCGATATTTGTCGATACAAAAATGCCGGTCATGGACGGCTTTACTTTCGTAGAAAAAGTAAAACGACTCGATAAATTCAGTTCTGTGGACTTCGTCATGATGAAATCACTAGCTGATGAAAATGAACTTAACCTTCTACAAAACGCAAAAATAAGTAGCTATTTTACAAAGCCCGCTTCAACCTTTGATCTACTAAAAGCTATCTCGAGAATCTTCAGCAAGGATAATTCGGTCAATAACTCGGTTAATAACTTGGTTAGCGCACAGAACTTTAATCAAGCGAACGCAAATGACTCGGTTACTGAAAGCTTAGCTAATCGGCGAATATTACTAGTAGAAGATAATCCCATCAATCAGGAAGTGGTCCTTGGTATTTTAGAGGATACGGAGCTTACCGTTGATATAGCAAACAATGGCGTCGAAGCTATCCATATTTTGAGCCAGAGTTCCCTTAGAAAATATGATTTGGTGCTAATGGATTGTCAAATGCCAGAGATGGATGGTTATCAGACAACTAAAAATATTCGAGCCGGAAAAACCGGAGAGTGTAATTTAACAATACCGATAGTCGCTATGACCGCTAATGCCATGCAAGGCGACAAGGAAAAATGCTTGGCAAGCGGTATGGACGACTATTTACCAAAACCTGTGGAACCCAATGTACTCATCCAGAAAATAAAGGAATGGTTGTTTACAAATCAAAGTACAGAAGAGCAACTTCAGCAAACCGTTCAGGTGGAGCAACCTTCCTTAGAAGCGGCTAATTACGAAGATATCGAGGTAGTCTGGGATAAAAATGGAGCGCTTAAGCGCGTCATGGGCAAAGAAAAGCTGCTGTTAAGATTAATCACCCTTTTTATTGAGGATACACCTAATAAGATTTCCAGCTTAGAACAAGCGGTTAAGGATTCGAATATCGCTGAGGTAAAACTGATAGCACATACTGTGAAGGGCCTTGCTGGCAATATTAATGCTGAACAGTTAAGAGCTTCAAGTGAAAAACTGGAAAAGTTTGCCCGTGACGAAAATACAGCGCCCTTTAATGAGATACTAAAAAAGATCAAAACATCCCTTACCCTGCTTTTGGTGGAGCTCAATCAATTTGTCAACGACAACCAGAGCGAGCAGACTTCTACTGTCTTTGACAAAGAAAAAGCGACCGAACTCTTTAAAGCCTTGTCTATTAAAATTGAACAAAATGACTATATTGACCAAGATGAAGTAGACCAATTCTGCGGACAGTTCTCGCAAAAAAGCTGTCAAGAGTTTATAAGTCAACTACGCAGCCAACTTGCGCAATTTGATAATGAAAATGCACGAGCCAGTTTGGAGCAAATTGCTCAAGTCTCCCAATTAGAGATTGTTTTAACCGCTAATAATATCTCGCAGTCTGGCGGTACCACCAATGGATAAAGAGGCCACCATATTACTGGTTGATGACGAACCAATTAACTTGCAACTATTAGCAAACTATCTAAGTGATGACTACCTCATTAAAGTCGCAAAGAATGGCGAGCAATGCTTGGAAATATGTGCATTAGATGATAAACCCGATCTCATTTTATTAGATGTCGATATGCCAGGATTAGACGGTTATGCGGTTTGTAGGCGTTTGAAGCAAGACTTAGATACCGCTGAGATTCCGGTAATATTTGTAACGGCCCTAGATAATGAAGAAGATGAGGAAAAAGCGCTTAGCTTAGGGGCTGTTGACTTTCTTTCTAAACCGGTTCGTGTAGGTATCCTTAAAGCCCGTTTAAAAACCCATTTAGAGCTTAAACTAAAACGGGATCAGCTAGAAGAAATGGCTATGAAGGATCAACTAACCGGTCTATTCAATCGTCACTATCTACTCGAGTCTGCTAATCATCGCGTTGCAAGAGCAATGAGAAATGATTACCCAATTAGTTTATTAATGATTGATATAGACCACTTTAAAATCATTAACGATACCCATGGACATAGCGTGGGCGACGACATTCTTATCGCGGTCGCTACCTTGTTGAAGCAAGAGAGTCGACAAGAGGACATAGTTGCTCGTTTTGGTGGTGAGGAGTTTGTAATATTTTTGGATGAATGTGAGACCTCAGTAGCTCACAAGATTGCCGAGCGTATACGAATGAGGATAGAAGAATTAAAACCTAAAGACTTGAATATTTCGGCAAGTATTGGCGTAGCTCAACTGCACAATGGCAAAGAGGGTTTTGCTAAATTAATTAAGCGCGCAGATGATGCAATGTACCTAGCAAAGGAAAGTGGAAGAAACAGAGTAATTGTTGATAGAGCATTTAGGGAAAATTAAACCCCGATTAATCTTTTTTACTTTTGTAAATAAGCACTAGTGCTTCAATTTCGGTTTATCAAATACGCCATACCTACTAACTCCAAAAAAGCTAAAACAAAAGCCTTATTGCGATAACCACTAACATCACTCCCATCCCCCAATCAATAAAATGGCCATGCTGCTGGTACCAGTTGAGAACTAGTGGTCTTGAAAATCCCCATGCGACAATTGCGAACCAAATAAAGGTATAAACGGATAACCAAGCGCCATAACCAAACTGAATCAATAGTGGCGTATCAATACTCACGATATTAGTAAACAAGGCAACAAAGAACAGAGTCACTTTAGGGTTTAATACATTAACAAAAAAACCTTGTTTAACCGCTTGAAAAGGTGAAATAACGATCTGAGTTACAGCTGACTCGGCCGTCGCTTCAGGCGAAGAAGGCCTGGATTGAGAGCAGCCGTAGGCAAGCCATAATAAATATCCTGCACCTAACCACTTAATTAATGTGAATAATAGTTCCGAGCCTGCTAGCAAAAATGCGACGCCTAATAAGGTGTAAGCAACGTGCACCAAGATCCCTAAACCAATGCCTAGCGCGGTATATAGGCCGGTAGATTTACCGGCATTGAGGGTATTTTTTAGCACCACCGCAAAATCAGCGCCGGGGCTAGCGACGGCAAAAATATGAGCGGTTGCTAACAAAAGAAATTCACTTAGCACAGCTATTACCCCTTAGGCTTAACTGAACAGCCGAATTCATTCTAAGTTAGCTTTTAGCTTCAATTTTTGCCCAACTATCCCGTAGCGTCACGGTTCGGTTAAACACTAGGTTATCGGCAGAATGTTGGTATCTATCCGCACAAAAATAACCTTCTCGTTCAAATTGGAAGACTTGTTCTGGTTTCGCTTCACCCAAAGAAAGTTCCACTCGGGCATCGACCACTTCGACTAAACACTCCGGATTAACGCAATCTAGAAAATTCTCTTCTGCAGCCGGATTAGCTACATTGAATAACCGATCATACAATCGCACCGTAGCAGGTTTAGAGTGACTTTCTGAAACCCAATGGATAACCCCTTTCGGCTTATAACCCTCTGGGTTTTTGCCCAGAGTATTGAGGTCAACGGTACATAAAAGTTCTACGATATTTCCCTGCCCATCTCTTACAATTTCGTCACAAGTAATAACATAAGCATTTCTTAAGCGAACCGCTTTACCTAGAACTAGACGCTTGTATTTCTTATTAGCACTTTCCCTAAAATCTGCTTGGTCAATTAATATTGTTTTTGAAAAAAATATTTCTCTCTTTCCCATAGATTCTTTTTGTGGATGTATCGGTGCTTGAATCGACTCTACTTTATCATCTGGGTAGTTTACTAACGTTACCTTTAATGGATTAAGCACCGCCATCGCTCTACCAGCGTTTTCACCCAAATCTTCACGTACTGAATTTTCTAGCAAACTCATTTCTACCGTATGTACCTTTTTAGTAACTCCGGTTCGACCGATAAAATCTCGGATTGCAGCAGCTGAGTAACCGCGTCGACGCATTCCCGATATTGTAGGCATTCGAGGATCATCCCAACCATCCACGACTCCCTCATTTACCAATAGATTTAATTTACGCTTACTTGTAATGGTATGTTCTAGGTTCAGTCTTGAAAACTCTATTTGTTGCGGATGACAGTCAATTGTAATATTTTCCAAAAACCAATCGTACAAAGGTCTGTGATCTTCAAACTCTAAGGTACAAAGTGAATGAGTGATACCTTCAATGGCGTCTGAAATCCCGTGGGTAAAATCGTATGTTGGATAAATACACCACTTATCTCCAGTTCTAATGTGGTGTGCTTTCTTGATTCGATAAATAACCGGATCTCGTAAGTTGATATTAGGCGAAGACATATCAATTTTAGCCCTTAGAGCGATAGAACCATCCTCAAACTCTCCGGCTTTCATTCGATTAAACAGGTCCAAATTTTCCGCTACAGCTCTATCACGATAAGGACTATTTTTGCCTGGCTCCGTTAATGTACCGCGGTAATCGCGCATTTCTTCCATGCTCAGCTCACAAACGTAAGCGACACCTTTCTCAATTAGCTCTACGGCATAATCGAATAATCGATCAAAGTAGTCCGCCGAATGTTTTATTTCTCCGGCCCACTTAAAACCTAACCATTCCACATCATTTGCAATTGCTTCTGCGTAAGCCGCCTCTTCCTTAGCTGGGTTAGTATCATCAAAACGCAAATTACACTCGCCGTTATAATCTTTAGCAATACCAAAATTGATACAGATAGACTTAGCATGGCCGATATGCAGAAAGCCATTTGGCTCAGGAGGAAAACGAGTTTGAACGTTAGTTCTTTTTCCAGACTCTAGATCGTTGTCAATAATGTTACGGATAAAGTTTGTTGGCTTAACATTAGATGCTTCTGCATCAGCTGTATTTGAATCGCTCATGGTTAACCTTCGCTTGGTGCACTTAATTAAAAGTCGCTTGCCTTAAATCAGATAAGTATCAGATCGTTGAGAAAACAACTGGTTGTTTTTCATTTCATCTTAAAGTGGGGATTTTACCTTAGAATTAAAGCCCATCCTAAGCATAATTACTTAAAATTATCGCTGTAACCACAACCATTTGGCTATATGTTAGGGTAAAATGCGATTTGACGCCTAAACCCCAAATTTCAATATCTATTATGCCATCGACTTTTGACCAAATATTAAAACAAGGTATGGAAGCTTCGCCTCAGCAAGTAGCGCTCTTCAAAAAGAACGCCACTCTTAGCTATATCGATTTATGGCAGATGGTTGAACAGCTAGCGGTTAGGCTTTCTACGGATAAAGAAAGCCCAATAACTAATGAGCCTCATTGCGGTGAGCGCGTGGCAGTCTATTTGCCCAAACAGTTCGAAAGTGTCGCGAGCTTATTCGCCATAAGCCTAGCGAATCAAGTATTTGTGCCTATAAATCCGCTACTTAAAGCCGCACAAGTTGGCTATATCATGGAAAACTGTCAGGTTTCGACGTTAATTACGTCATTAGCCAGGTATAAACAGCTCAAGGATACACTGGCGCAACTGCCATCCCTTAAGCGCATTATTTTGACAGACAGCAATGACCAAGAGCTACCAGAAGGTTGCCTAAAATGGGAAAAGGAGCTAACGATAGCTCGGCAACAACTTGAAGATACCCAGGAAAATAGCTCGATAACCGATAGCAATGCGCCTATAGATGTCGAGATAGAGACAAGCGCAGAGCAGGACTCCTCAACCAGGATTGCGGCAATACTATATACCTCAGGCAGTACCGGCCAACCTAAAGGCGTGGTTCTTTCACATCAAAATTTGGTTGAAGGCGCCAAAAGTGTTTCCGCATACCTTAACAACGTTTCTTCCGATCGTTTATTAGCAGTACTCCCTTTTAGTTTTGATTATGGACTAAGCCAACTAACGACGGCATTTCTTAGTAGAGCCAGCGTTGTCCTTTTGGAATACTTATTACCACGGGATGTGATAAATGCAGTTGAAAAGTATCAAATCAGTGGGTTGGCGGCGGTTCCCCCACTTTGGCTGCAATTAGCAGATTTGGAGTGGCCAGAAGCTGCTCAAACCTCACTTCGATACATGACCAATAGTGGCGGTGCTATGCCAACTGCTGCCTTAACCTTACTGAAAAAGCAACTTCCGAAGTCTGACTTCTATTTAATGTATGGCCTAACAGAAGCCTTTAGAAGTACCTATCTTGAACCGGAGCAATTAGCTGAGCGTCCAGAATCAATGGGCCAAGCCATCCCAAACGCCACCATTCTGGTTATTAACGACCAAGGCGAGCACGCTAAAGCAAACGAAGAAGGTGAGCTGGTTCATTTGGGTGTTCATGTTTCATTGGGATATTGGCAAAATGAAGCAAAAACCCAACAAAAGTTTCGTCCTCTTCCAGACACAATGCACGCTCAATACGGAAGTGAAAAGGCGGTATGGTCCGGTGACCGGGTGAGAAAAGACGAGCAAGGTTATTTGTATTTTATTGGCAGAAATGACGATATGATTAAATGCTCGGGCTACCGTATTAGCCCCGCAGAAATAGAAGAAGTCATTTACCAGCACCCCAGTATCAAAGAGGTCTCGGCAATCGGCGTGCCGGATCCCAAACTTGGCCAAGCTATTTTATTAGTACTGGTTCCACAAAAAACTAATCCAGAAGCCGGTTTTGATGAAAAGACGTTACGTCAGTATTGTCGTCAACAACTGCCTAACTTTATGCAGCCGAAGCACATAGAACTAATAAATTCGCTTCCGCGTAACCCCAATGGTAAAATCAACCGTCAATTACTTGCTCAAAAATATACCGCTAAATAGCGGCAATTCAAACTGTTTGCTAGTACTCACGTTATTCTTGGAGGCTATTGATGCCGCAATCTCACTCTAACAAAAAACCAGTTGAACATACCCCAATGTCTCAATTTAAGAGTGATGGGCAACAATTATTGGTTAATGGTAAACAGTTGCGAGAGCTGAAATCTCGTGCCGGTAAAACCCCTTTTTATGCCTACGATAGGTCGATTATCGAAAACAATATCAATCATTTTAGAAGCAGCATGCCTAGCCGTTTAGGGTTGCACTATGCCATTAAGGCCAACCCAATGCCTGCTCTAGTCGATTTTATTTCACCGCTCGTAGATGGTCTCGATGTTGCCAGCGGACTTGAGCTAAATGTGGCGCTTAACAGTGGCAAATCGGCCAGCGCTATTAGTTTTGCAGGTCCCGGAAAAAACCTATCAGAGCTAGAGATGGCTGTAGCCACTGGTGCCACAATCAATATCGAGTCAACCACTGAGCTTGAAAGGCTCAATCAACTATCTGAAACAATCGGCAAACCAGCCAACATTGCGGTGCGAGTCAATCCCGATTTCGAATTAAAGTCCTCGGGAATGAAAATGGGTGGAGGTTCGCAGCAATTTGGTATCGACGCTGAACAGGTTCCAGACGTGTTAAACGCCATCAAATCTTCAGAGCATTACTATAAAGGGCTGCATATATTTACCGGCTCTCAAAACTTAAATGCCGATTCAATTAAAGTTGCCCATGAGAATATCTTTGCACTAGCAGTACGCTTACAACGCGACGCTCAAATGCCGATACAATGTTTAAACATTGGTGGAGGTTTAGGCATTCCTTATTTCCCGGGAGAAAAACCGCTGCAACTTAACGAAATAGCCGATGCTTTGGAGCTTCATCTGGATAGTTTCTACCAAGAGTTTGGGGATACCCACATTGCAATGGAGTTAGGTCGATATCTTGTTGGAAACGCCGGTATTTATGTTTGCGAAGTCACCGATATAAAAGAGTCAAGAGGTACCCGGTTCGCCATTGTTAACGGCGGGTTACACCATCACCTTTCGGCTTCGGGAAACTTTGGTCAAGTCATTCGCAAGAACTACCCTGTTGCCATTGGTAATAAAATGGATAAACCAAACGCCGGCCCCCTTCAAATCGTTGGCCCGCTATGCACACCATTGGATATAATGGCCAACAAATACGATTTACCTGATACAGACATAGGCGATCTGGTTGTTATATACCAATCGGGCGCTTATGGTTTTACCGCGAGCCCTAGGGATTTCCTTAGTCACCCGCAACCCGTTGAAATGCTGGTATAGTCAGATGTCTATTGGTGAGTAATGTTCGTTCATATACAGTCACCGATAGGGATGCTATATTAAACCTTAGTGCCTCAACGAATCGATAACTGAAACAAAGAATCAAGTACCAACTATCTAATTAGGATTATTTTTCCATATGGTTTTTAGCCGCTTATATCAAAATATTGTTGCTCTACCGTTAAAACTGCTGGTAAGTAGCAAGCTAGTTCCAGAAAATCCTTTGAAAGATTTAGATATAGAACCGGATGCACCTATCTATTATGTGTTTCAACGGCGTTCAACAAGTAGCTTTATTATGCTTAGAGATAAAGCGAAGCTATTAGGTCTGCCAGCGCCAAAGCTTATTAAACAAGGCTCAAAAGAAATAGAGAATGGTGCGGTATTTTTTCTACAATCAAAATCCTTTTTTAACCTGGGGGGAAAACCGGTTAAAAAATATCAGCAGTTGCTTGCGACACTTTTACAAACTCAAAAAGAATCACCAGAAACTCATCACCAGTTAATTCCATTCTCGATTTATTGGGGACGAAATCCCGGCCGAGAAAATTCTTTTTTTAGACTAATGTTTACCGATTCAGAAAGTGCCAACCCCCTGCGTAAATTTTTCCTTTTTTTATTTCAAGGAAGGAATACCTTTGTACGAATTGCACAACCGGTGGACTTAAGAAAAATAATTCATCCCGACTCTGGTGAAAGCTCTCAGGTAACGAAATTAACGCGCACATTACGAGTTCACTTCCATCGATTACGACGTGCAGCAATGGGTCCGTTAATTACTAATAGAAGTCAGGTTATCACTAACATTATTGTTAGCGACAATGTGAAAGGCGCTATTCAAAAAGAAAGTAAAACCAAGAAAATAAGTCTTAAAAAATCGACTAAACTTGCGGAAAAATATGCGAAAGAAATAGCGTCCGCCTATTCATACAAAGCCGTACGCTTTATGGAGTCTACCTTAACCCACCTATGGAATAGGATCTATGACGGCGTTGTTGTTAAAAACTCCGAAATGGTGAGAGACTTAGCATCAACCCATGAAATCATTTATGTACCCAGTCACCGTAGCCATATTGATTATTTGTTACTATCTTACACCCTCTATCATGAAGGTCTTGTTCCTCCACATATAGCTGCTGGCATTAACCTTAACTTTTGGCCTGCCGGACCGTTATTACGTAGGGGTGGGGCGTTCTTTTTGCGTCGTAGTTTTGGCGGAAATAAGTTATATACAGCGGTTTTTAACGAATATATTTTTCAACTAATGGACCGGGGTATTCCATTGGAATTTTTCCCAGAAGGCGGACGTAGTAGAACAGGAAGATTATTACCCCCTAAAACAGGCCTGTTAGCTATGACGCTTCAAGCCCTATTAAGAGGCACCCGCCGGCCGGTTGTTATTGTGCCCGTTTATATTGGTTATGAGCGAATTTTTGAAGGCAAGAGCTATTTAAATGAACTGCGTGGCGCAGAGAAAAAGAAGGAATCAATTGGACAACTATTAGGTATTAGAAAAACCCTAAAACAAAATTTTGGTAAAGTCTATTTGAACTTTGCTGAGCCTATCCACTTGAATGACTATCTTGATAAGAATCAACCGGATTGGCACGATTACCGTGGTCAGGTTGGAGCAAAGCCAGCATGGCTATCGCCACAGGTTTCTGAGTTAGCTGAACTGGTCATGCAAAAAATCAATGCCTCTAGTACCGTAAATGCTATTAGCTTGGTCGCCCTAGTTTTACTGTCGACAGAAAGAAATGCAATTGGCAGAAAAGAATTAGTTGAGCAGCTAAATGTTTTATTATCTCTGCTCTGCTCTGCTCCTTATAGTTCGTTAACCCATATTCCAAGTGAAGATGGCGAATCAATTATTAAACAAGCTGAAGCGCTGGGTACCATTTATTCCATAGCTAACCCAATGGGAGAAATTATAACAACTGATGAACAGACCGCGGTACTTTTGACCTATTATAGGAATAACATTTTACATGTTTTTATTAGTTATTCTTTGGTTGCCAGCTGTTTCATTAATGTGAAAAAAATTGCTCGTTCTACCTTACTCAAAAAATGCCGTTCTATTTTCCCGTTTATTAAACAAGAGCTTTATATTCAGTGGGACGATGAGATGCTCGACAAAAATCTTAATTTAGTCATTGATTTGTTCATCAAAGAAGGTCTAATTGTAGACAACGATAAACAGTTAGAGCGCTGCGATGAAACTAGTAAGAAATTTGAGCAGTTAATGTCTCTCGCACAGATTGTTAGACCAACATTACTTCGCTATGGCATTCTGCTAACATTATTATCTAGCCAAGCAGGGCTTGGTCGAACAAGTCGTAAAGAGCTGGAAAAACATAGCCAGCAGGTCGCACAACGACTAGCTGCTTTATATAGTCTTAATGCTCCTGAATCATTTGATAAGAACCTTTTCAAAACAACCATTAGCGTTTTAAAAGACGCCGATTTAATCAGGGTTGCTGAAGATAATTCTTTTGATATCGACCCTAAGTTAGCACTACTGAATCAGCAGGTACTGGATAATATAAATATTTCTTCTAAACACATTATGCAAAAAACAGCATCGTGGGCCAAGAAATACTGGGAAAAAACCACCACTTAAAAATAATACGACTCGCCGATTCAGCGACAATCAAACTTGAATTGTCGTTGATTGGTTCAAAAATATAGCTTTTCATCTGTATCGCAAAACTCGCCCCGATAGTTTCTTTGGCGGCTTGTCACTTCAGAAATATTATCCTGAATAGAATTAATATCTAACCTAGATATATTTTTTATAGACCAAGCGAATTAATGCCCATCCTTTATACATTCGACTTATTTACTTACGGTTTTCAAGTTGAGCGTAATTCTTAGCTATGGTTATATAAATAGCATCAATACAAAGGTTTTTAACACTCCCGTTTATTCATTACTAATATACCGGAAAGTAATATACCTGAAAGAATGAGATTTTCATGAAAGCAATCATCTATCAAAACTATGGTGCTCCCGAAGTACTTAATGTCGCGGAAGTTAAAAAACCGGAAGTAAAAGAAGGCCAAATACTTATTAAGGTATTAGCCGCCGAGGTAACTAAAGCTGACTGTGAAATGCGTAGCTTTAAATTCCCTGTAAAGTGGTTCTGGCTTCCACTACGAATAGCACTCGGCATTACAAAACCTAGGAATCAAATACTCGGTGGATACTTTTGCGGTGTTGTTGATGAGATAGGTGATATAGCTGATGATAAAGCGGCACATGAAGCTGAGCAATTGCAAGTAGGACAAACCGTTTTTGGGTCCGCTGGTTTTCATATGGGTGCATATGGCGAGTACCTTTGCCTATCTAGCGATGCTTCGGTGATCTCTAAACCAACCAATATGAGCCCGGTGGAAGCTGCTGCGCTGCCACTTGGAGGCTTTAATGCGCTACATTATCTGAAACGGGCCAATATCCAGCCTGGAGAAAAAGTGTTGATCAATGGTGCCGGAGGAAGTATTGGTTTGTTTGCAGTACAAATTGCCAAGCAGCTAGGCGCTGAAATAACCGCCGTTGATAGCGGAGCTAAACAGCAAATGTTGGAATCCATCGGCATCGACCATTTTATCGACTATACAAAAACTGATTTTACTAAAAGCTCAGAAAGCTACGACGTCATTTTTAGCATGGTCGCTAGTAATTCGTACTCAGGCTGTATAAGACGTTTAAAAAGCGGTGGTCGATACCTAATGGCAAACCCACGATTCTTACTGATGTTACGTTCAGTATTAACTACAAGGTTCTCTAATAAAACCGTGCTGTTCGCTTTTGCGGGAGAAAAAAAAGAAGAGTTACTTGAGTTGAAAGACATGGTCGAAAAAGAACAAATTCGTTCAATTATTGATAAGGTATATCAACCGGAACAAGCTGCTGAAGCCCACCATCGAGTGGAAACGGAGAATCGAATTGGCAGTGTGGTTATTAGGTTGCAGTAAACTTAAGTGATGTTATTGTCTTTTGTAAGAGGCGATAACTATTCTGAAACAATATGCAAAACCTTGAGATAACCCAAGGTTTTGCCATGCTAAAAAAACTTATCGATTATCGTTCTACCAACCTATCGTCTTTTCATCGCCGATACTGCTTTTTTCTCTAGCTTAGCGGCTTCGTTCATCGCATGAAATATAATGCTTTGCTCGTTAGTTCCGCTAATTAATTTAGCACCAGGTCCTTGTCCATAAATGGCAACATCTTCACCAGCATGAGTTTCAGAGGAAAGTGGTACTAATGCTTCTTGGTGATAACCACTCGATTGAGTATCTACACCAACTAAGTCTTTACGACCAGCGTCCGCTGAATAGCCGTAAGTTGCATCAGCATTTGTTTCGTCACCTAAGTCTCTAAAACCACGACCATTGGAGTAACCTAATGTTGTGTAGGGTAGGCCATCAGACGCTAAAGATGGTTCTTCGTTTCCAGGAGAAACAACTTTTCCTAAAATCGGATTACCGCGTTTTGGGTAGCCTGCAATTGTGAATACATGACTATGGTCAGCGGTAACAATGATTAATGTTTCGCTCATATCAGATGCTTCAACCGCTGCTTTTACAGCGTCAGAAAACGCGATTGTATCAGTCAACGCGTTAAAAGCACTTCCCGCATGATGACCATGGTCAATTCGTCCTGACTCTACTGATAAGAAGTAGCCATTCGGATTGTTATCTAATACATCAATGGCTTTAGTGGTCATTTCTACGATTGATGGCTCACCTGCGATATCGTTTCCTCTATCAGCTTCGTATTGCATATGAGACTCATTGAAAAGAGCAAAGATTTTGCTTGTTGTGTTAGCATCAATCGAATCGAAACCAGCTTGGTCATAAACGTACTCGCCATAAGGGTATGCATTTTGCCATTCCGACACTAAATCACGTCCGTCGGTACGATCACCTTCCACAGAACTTGAAGCGTCAGGGCTGTTGTAGTCTGCATCTTTAGGTAGGAAGTGACGACGTCCACCGCCCATTACCACTTCAATTCCATCAACATTTCTAGCATTAGGAAAACGTTGACGTAGGTTACTTTCAAAATTCACTAGCTGAGAGGCTATATCTTCACAGCCACCGTCGATAGCGTCGGCAGGCATATCAGAGATATCTTCCCAGTTTCTATCAGCTGACTTAGCGTAAGTTGCAGCAGGTGTTGCATGAGTAATTCGAGCTGTAGATAGTATACCCGTCGATTTTCCTGCAATTTCAGCCAGTTCTAACGCCGTTACTAACTCGTTACCAGCAACAGTAGAACAATCTCCACGAACGATATCTTCGTCAACACCGATAACACCAACGTCAGTTTTAACACCTGACATCATCGCCGTCATTGTTCCCGCTGAATCTGGAGTTTGTGCATCAACGTTATAAGTTTTTGCTAAACCAGTGTAGGGAAAAAGGTCCATCGCTAGATCGTTTTCTTCACCCATCATGCCTTTTAATTGACCTTCAAGAATACGGGCAGCTGTTACAGTAGAAACTCCCATACCGTCGCCAACAAACAAGATAACATTCTTAGCTTTTATTCCAGAGGTACCTTTACGCTTAACCACGCTCTTGGCATCCATGTACCATTGGTTGCTTTTCTGGTAGTCGGGAATAATTGATTTTGAGCCGCGTGACTCCGCGCTAGCCGTAAAGGCGATGCTCGAAGTCGCTAGTACGCCAGCGATTAGCATTGCTGATTTTTTCATTGTGTTCATGCTCCTGTGTTTTACTTTAGTGTTTTTTATTAGAATAGAAATTTAACTGCCATTAAAGTCTAAGGAGCTGATGTTTCAAAAATATTGCAGGTTTGTTTAAGTTTAATTACAGGAAGCGTCTCGCCTCATACACTTTTGAGATTTTTTGTTGGGGTTCGAACCACCAACCTACAGTTTAGCGCGACATAGCAGGATAAGAAGGTTTAAATTTTAAAAGGCTAAAAATGTTTTAGCTGATAGACACAGCAGTAACTTTGTCGCCTTTGAAGTTGGTTTTTCATCCCAAAGTTATTTCGGTAAGTGTTTTAAAGCGCAATTTGGCGTATCCCCGCTAAGCTACATTGATAGCCAATAGTGTTCAATCTATTAGCTTAACAGGGGAACGCTTGTTACTTTTCCTAAGGCATATTGTTGTAATGTATATTATCGTAAGACATAGCATCGTAAGACATAGTATCGTAAGGTTCACTAGCCACTTTAAATACTAAGGCGTTATAACTCACACTCACTATCTGAAGTTTTCCAAACGACTGGGTTCCAGTACTCTTCCCTGCTTTTTCGTGTTCGCTTTTTCCGATCGAATTTTGCCGCTATATGATATGTTTTATTAGGTTCTATATTCACTTCAATTAATTTAGAACTTTTCATGCCACCACGACGTCGTTTTAGCGATGGGTCATCAATGAGTTCGTGAACATAGATTTGATGTTTGCCTGCGGACAATTTAAACGAGTGACGGCTTCGTATAGTTGCATTATCATCAATTTTGTTAATGTATGAGGCGTATAAATCTCTTGAACGTGGCGGCCCAAAAAGCACTGAAACATACCCGCACGCACTACTATCGGCCTCTAACATGTTAGCAGCAACTTTTGCACCTGGCGTGCCAACTTGTAGCCTAATTGTTGGTGTAAAACGCCCCTCTAAAGTAGTGTTATAGCTGCTAACATTATTGCCGTTATCAACTGAAAACTGGATGCTATCTCCGGCGCTCAACATCTGTATTTGATTCAAAATATCAATGCTATTTGAACTCTGTATTTTTGTATTATTAAAGCTAACTAGGTTAGCGCCTATTTCCAAATCTAAAGACTCTGCGGTACTTCCTGGTGTAACAGATAGAATTTTAAACCCTTTACTTGGTTCATCTACGTCAAGCAAGAGTCCAAGATTTGCTTCTTTTTGTGCGGGAAGCTCAATCGTTAGGTTTATATCTTCAGCAGTTTTGCCGACTTTTGCTTCGTTCTTTCCTATTGCTAAAAGCGTTCCTTTAATTTGTGTTTTCAACTGCTCTACCAGCGCCTCAGATTCGGCGGTTAGCTGCGGAGCCGCGGCTAGCTGAAAGCTTATTAAAGATACTCCAAGCAGTTTAAATATACTTGATTTGTTCATAATAGATTCCTCTTTTAAATAAAAATGGGGGTCTTTATTGTTTTTTTTGTTTGTTCATCAATCATCAATCTAATGGTAAAAATTCTTTGCTGCCAAAGCGTCATTTTTTCCGTTTTACTTAAACCATTGATATAGGCTCTTTGTAACTCATCATCGATACTGGCAAGTTTATTGTTAAGTGGTTGACTGGCACTTAACACTAATTGACTGGATTCGTTTAAGTTCTTTAATGTTTTTTGTAATTGGTTATTTTCTTCAATAAGTTCAGCTAAAGTAGGTGAATTTATAGCTTCACCCAATTCGGTTTTAGACTCTAAGAAAATACCAGAGACTAATACCGCAGCAAGCGAAGCCGCCAAAGCAAAACTACTAATTTGCCAGAATTTGGAGTTACTCTTTTTTTCCACTACAGAGCTTTCTTCTGACTCAACCTGATGAGTCGCAGCAATTTCAGCCCAACGATCGCTTGGCATATCGAGTGAATCAAAAGTTGCCAGCTTTTCTTGTAGTGACTGATGTGTTCGCGCCCTAGCTTGACAGGTTTCGCACAAAGATAGATGTAACTTGAGTTCAGAAGAAACATTATCTTGTGACGCTGATAAAAGCTGTTCATCGGTTAAGTGCATATTCCACCTCTTGCCTCTTGGCTATCTCTTTTAACTTTTTATAGGCTCTACACAAAGTGACCTTGGAAAAACTCTCTGATTTCTCATATAACTTGCCGATTTCTCGATGATTATATCCTTCAAGCTCATGCAGTAATAAAACTGCCCTCTGCTCATCACTTAATTTGGCTAGTAAGTACTCGAGATCTCGGCAACTATTAAGCCAGTTGTCATCAAATAGATCCCTACTTTCTAATTCGCCAACTTCCTCGGTTGTTACTAGTTGGACTTTTTTCTTCTGCCTAACGGCGTTAATCGTTTCATTAACAATAATTCGCCTAATCCAACCTGCAAATGATCCTTCACCACGATATTGTTTAATGACTTTCATAATTCTAATAAATGCATTTTGGACCACGTCCTGCGCTAACATAGAATCCCGACATATTCGAAGAGCGAGAGTATAAGCCGCGCTTGAGTAGGTCCTATAGATATCTTCAAATGCTTTAATATCATTTGCCTTCGCCCGCTTAATTAGCGCGCTAGATAATTCTTGTGAAAATCCATTTTTATTCATAGAACTCGGCAAAATATCGTTTTTTATTGTGTTATATAAGGTAAGACAAGCAGGAGCTGAAAAGGGTTACATCTATTTAATAGCAATTTAAGACCCTAAACACTAATTAGGTCAGCTAACTGTATAAGGTAAATTGGATAAGGTAATTTGTATAAGGTAAATTATACAAACTAACTGAATACAGTGATCATACAAGCAAGCCGAGCCAATAAGCAAAGTCGGCGAGCAAAGTCGGCAAGCAAAATCAGAAGCTTAACGAAACAAGAACTTAATCTGTTAAAAGGTTGTAATTATCTTATGGCGCGGAACAAGGCTAACCAGCGCCATAGTCTCAAAATATCCGCTAATGCTGCAGCCACGTAGGTTAATGCGCATGCTCGCAATATTTGCCGTATAGCAGGCATGTAAGCTTCTGGAACATAACCGCCGTTACCTAAAATGGGTAAAGCCTTGTTAAAGCTAGCATCCCACTCTTCTGGCAATATGGCGAGGTACATGAAAACTGAGGAAAGCATGGTGACAAGTCCAATGACCATCATAAGGCCTGCGACGTGCGGAATCTTTATGATAATTCCGATTAGCGGGATGGCCATTAAGCAACCAACACCTATCTTTTGTAATCGGTGTGCCCCAGACAGGTATTTTTTTCTCAAGTGACTAACCGGTTCATCTCGGTTGAATTGGATAGCGTGCCCTACTTCGTGAGCCGCAACGGCGACGGCGGTTAATGATTTGCCGTTATAATACTCAGGGCTTAGTCTGACTTTATTATCTTGGGGGTCATAATGATCGGCGCCAGGTTCAGAGGTTTCAACTTCGACTTGTTGTAAATCAAACTTATCTAATAGGTGTCGTGCTAGTTCCTTACCGGTTCCTGGCATCATGTCGAGCTCATCGGAGTGCTTACGCAACACATACTTAACCCACCACTGTGGCGCTAGTACCAACAAAACAACCAATAATATAATAACCACAATTATCAATTGTGCTCTCCCTGGCAAAAACCAGAACTAACTGACTTTGAGACTAAAGGATAAACCCAACATGCTCGATTTAAGCGGTAAATAGCCGTTGAATAATTGTTAGTCACGATCTGAAATTGGCATTTCGAAGGTTGCTTCTAATCCACCGTCAGGATGATTGTGTAATCGAATGTCACCGCCATGCATTTCCGCTATTCGCTGAACAATGGACAGGCCTAATCCAGAACCTTTACCACCTCGCGCTTTGTCACCACGGGCAAAAGGCTGGAAGAGTCGCGCTTTATCCAGATCGGCAATCCCCTTTCCGTGATCTCTAATAGTAACCAAAAGCTGATTTTTCTTTACCTTGCTATTGACCAATACCGGCGCACTTCCGTATCGAAATGCATTTTCAATGAGGTTGCTAAATAGTCGTTTCATCGCCATTGGTTTAAACCTTAAATCCTTAAGGGGGGCTAAATGCATTTCTAAACCTGAATGTTGTTTACTGGCTGCTTCGACCACCTGTTCTATAAGTTCATTAAGATTACCAGCGGCCTTTTGTTCTTCACTTCCGTAGCGAACATAACCAATAAACTGGTCGATAATATCGTCCATATCTTGGGTGTCCGCAATGAGCCCCTGTTTTAGCTCTTCATCTTCATCGGACATAAACTCTACCGATAATCTAATTCTGGTAATAGGGGTTCTTAAATCATGGGATATACCGGCCAGGAGCAGCGTTCTGTCTTCTTCTAACTGATGTACATCCGCCGCCATTTGGTTAAACGCCGAGGTTACAGCGACTAACTCCTGAGGCCCTGTTTCTTTGAGTTTACCGGGATAGTCTCCACGGCCAATTTCCCTGGCTGCAAACGCTAGACGTTTTAATGGTCGATGAAGTTGGTGCACCAGTAACCCCGCACCTGTCAGACTAAGAAAAAGTAACATGCCTGAAAAAATGATAAACGAAATAGGCATACTGCCGTCATACTCGCCAATTGGCATTCTTACCCAGTATTCCGGATGAGACGGCTCATTGACCCATACGTAAACACGATCAGAGATTTCTACTTTAACTAAGGTTCCCTCGCCTAAGAACTCCTGAGCAACGCTGGTAAACGCTTCATGCTCTACCGAATTTTCTAATCCCTGCGGTGGTTCCGCTCCATTTAACCAGAACAATTCCATTTCGGTTGTTTCGCTTAGCCCTATAGACAGGTTTCGTGGGATTTCTGTTTCTGCGCTGATGTATTGAAGTTTAATTTGGTTTGTCACCAAATACATAATGGTGCGATTTTTTTGTTCGACAACAAAATGCTCTACGGTAATGAATGAGATCAATTGACTAATAATCAACAGAACGCCAATCATTAGGCTATTTCTACCGAAGAAGCTTCTTGGGAGGATGTGAAAACTCAATGTAGGTTTCTCTATAACAATCAGCGTTACCCTATCATAACGCTTTTGTAATCATGGGTAAAACAAGCCCCAGCAGACGCTAGTGGTAACGATTATTTAACGAGATCAGAAATATCGGCGATCAGCTGAGTTTTATCGGCGCTATTAATGACGTCACCTTGAAGAATTCCATAACGTTCAGCGTTTGGACCGACTATAAAAATACGACCTGAATGATCGACGCTGTAATACTCGCCTTCTTCGGTATTAAGCGAATAGATACCGCCAAGGGATTTAATCAAGCGATCGATCTCAGCAGTCTCTCCACTAATACCAACAAAGTCCTGATGGAAATAATCTAAATATTTTGTGAGATGTTCAGGGGTATCCCTTTTAGGATCAACCGAGAAAAATACGAATTGAGTTTTGCGTCTGATACTCGGTTCTAACTGATTATATATTTGAGTCATTTGAGACAGTGTATTTGGACAGATGTCAGGACAGTTTGTATAACCGCTAAAGATAAAATTCCAATAACCTTTGAAGTCATTGTTAGTAAATTGAGTCTCACTATGATCGATGAGATTAAAATCCGGTAGCAAGTTCTTTTTTGGATAAATCAACATAGTCGAGTATTGTTCAACAATCTTACTCCGTTGATCGGCTTGTTTAGTTTCTTTTTCTGCACGATTGTCATCTAACGCCGAAAACATTGAATCTTTAAGAATAAAGCCGGCAACCAGTGCGATTGCTATCAATATATAAGGGGCAAATTTACTCATTGTTAGTGCTCTCTAAACGGTGCGTTATAAATCTAGTATTTAAAGTAATGGTCCACAAGCAGTGCGACAAACATAAGCAATAAATAGTTAATCGAATACTTAAAAGTATCCATCGCAATTTTTCTTTCTTCTGAAAGTTTTAGCTTAATGGTATACCACAGGAAAATTAACCCTAGTACTGTCGAACTAACCAGATAAATGAGTCCCGACATATGGGTGAGGTAAGGCAAAAGCCCTGCAAATATCAATAAAACGGTATAAAGAATAATACTAGTTTTTGTAAAATCAATACCGTGGGTAACGGGTAACATTGGAATGTCGGCTTTTGCATATTCATCACGCCTAAATATCGCCAGCGCCCAAAAGTGAGGCGGTGTCCAAACAAAGATAATCAATACAAGAAGTAATGCATGTGGATGAATATCACCGGCATAACCATCAACGGCTGTCCAACCTAAAAGAGGTGGTATTGCGCCGCTTAAACCGCCAATAACAATATTTTGTGGGGTGGCGCGTTTTAAATACATCGTGTAAACGAACGCATAACCAACAAGTCCAAAAAATGTTAACAGAGCCGTTAGTGGGTTAATATAAAAGTACAACATCAATAATGAAGACACAGACAGTAGCGTTGCAAATAGGATGGCATTTTTCTGGTCGATTTTTCCGGTGGCAACCGGACGCTTTGAGGTTCTAGCCATAATCGTATCTATTTTTTGATCGACGACATGATTTACAACGGCCGCTCCCCCTGACGCAAAACCAATACCCACTGTGGCAACAATTAATATATCCCAGGGTACCATTCCTGGCGTAGCTAAAAACATACCAACAACTGCAGTTATCAATATTAGCAACACAACTTTGGGCTTGGTAAGCTCTAAGTAATCACGCCAAGTTGTTGGCACTGATTCGGGCATTGTATTATCCGTCATTTTTATCACCCACCTTCAGTTGAGCTTTTTCCGGCATTACTAGATAAGTTAGCAACATAGCCATCGTTATCAATAACAACGCTCCAACACCATTGTGAGCAACGGCATTGTATAGTGGTAAATCAAAGATGATATTGAAAACACCAAGCATTACTTGAATAACCAACAAACCGGCCAGTAACACACCAAACTTCTTCAGCGTGGTAGAGGTCTGTTGACTGATCAATTTAAAGCATAAAAACGACATAATAAGGGTGGTAACAATTGCGCCGATCCGGTGAGTAGCATGAATAGCTATTCGCGCCGTATTATCTAATATGCCGAACTCATAATCCTCTGCGCCATGCCCCCAAATAGTAAAGCCCATCACAAAATCGCTAGCCGACCACCAGTCTCCTTGGCAAATTGGAAGCTCATAACAAATGGTCGCTGCGTAATTAGCCGATGTCCAACCGCCTAAGGCAACTTGAATAATGAGTACAACAAAAGCGATCAGTGATATTAGCTTGAACTTTGCTCTTTCAAACAACGGCTGTGGATTAGTAAACTGATAGCTATAACGTAAGCTCAAAGAACCAAGCAACATGAAGGTGGTCATTCCCCCCATAAGGTGGGTCATAACAATACCCGGGTGGAGTTTCATAGTGACCGTCCACATACCAAGCGCAGCCTGAAAAATAATCAAGACAAGCAGCCCAATTGAATGTGGTCTGGTAATTCTGTTTTCACTTTTTAAACTCAATAACGCGAGCGCCAATACCATTAACCCCAAAGTACCTGCGAAATAACGATGAACCATTTCTGGCCACGCTTTTTCAAACTCGTAGGGTCTTTCGGGAAAAGCTTCATTAGCTACGCTTATATCATCTTGTTGAGTAGGGATGTGTGAAAAGCCATAACATCCTGGCCAATCTGGACACCCAAGTCCCGCATGTGAAAGGCGCGTAAACGCCCCGAGCAATACTACGACAAAAGCAAAAGCAGTTGCTGCTATTGCTAGTTTTCTTACAAATTGCTGATTCATTGTCTTTCTCTTTGTTACCTTGTTCTCTTAATAGCTTTCTATTTTCCAGCTTTCTAATTCTAGTGTTAACCCAAACGCGAATATTTGAATAAATGAAGTATGTCCCTACGCATTTCACGACTGCGAAGTGGCGCTTCCTTTTCGTCTTTCACCAAAGGATACTTCATAAATATATTTCCTAGTGGATCAACGAGATAGATAGCGTTTGCCGGCAGTTCTAAGTTTTTTCCGCTTTGAGTTTTAGCTTTAGGTTTTAGTCCAGAATTAGTAAAAGCACTAAAACCGGTTGGAAACTCACCGGGGTCAAGTGTGGAGGAACTCGGCAATACCACCATTTGGCTGATCCTTAAAGACTCCTTCCCTAAACCGACATACGTTTGGTTAACGGTATTTAAGTTTAGATTCAAGCAATCTTGGTCACATTGCTCTGGCTGAATTGGTACCAGCCACCAGTACAAAGTTTCAAACTCTTTACCGGTCACTTTTTCGCCGTTAGCATGAAAAATATCAAAGTCTTCAATATCAACGACACTATCTGACTCAATGAGAATTCCTTGAGCGCCACCCGCCCCGGAAAACCACTGTCCAAAATAGGCGGCGTAAGCTAGAGCAACTGGCGTTATAAACATAACAAACAAGACAACCAGTGTCTTACGGTTCTTAGCTACATTTTCTGCTTTTGATTGATCTTGGTTTTCATCAAAATCCACAATATCTTCCTCTAAAAAATTTTCTAACCATACTCATTTACTTAAAAACAAAGGCTTCGGATCACCAGATTCTTGGCTTACTCCTTTTATGCCTCTTTTTCTTTCTTGATTAACACCACTAAACTGACAATTAGGAATGTAAAAGCTAAACCGAACCACTGGAAAGCGTATGCCAAGTGTTTTTCAGGCGGCATACTTACCCACGCCCAATCAATCGAAAAAGTACCATTAACGTCACTGTCTAATCGCACGAGATAAGGTTCAATTTCTTTCCCCAATTTTCGCTCTAGTTTAGAGACGATAAAAGAATCTAAAACAGGCAATCGCAATAAATTACCGTGACTTTCAATGGCAGCATCTTCCGAGAGCACCTGCGGATTTATTGGATACAAGCGGCCTTCTATTTGCCATTGGTGCAGCGGTAAATCAATTGATGGTAAATCATCTCTATGGGCACGCCCAGCAATCCAACCTCTATTAACAAGGAACAATTTTCCGCTATTAGGCTCTTCCACCAAATTTAATACGTGATAGCCCAGTTCACCGTTTTGTATTTTGTTTTCCAACAACAAATTAATATCTACCGCCAGTTCAACGGGTAACGCCACCCGTTCAAAATTTCTAATAGCCTCATTAGAAATAGGGTCAATACTGGTAATGGCTTGCTTGCTCGGTTGATTTAAGATATTTAAACGTTGCTGCTTTTCCTGTGCCCTAGACAACTGCCAATAGCCCAACTCATTGAGTCCGGTTTGAATCAATAAGAATATGATCAAGAACCAAAAATTAATGGTAATCCGGTACTGACCGATTTTGTAATCTATTGAATGTCGCAAAAGTTTCTAGGTCACTAGCAAAAATAGCTTAGGGCGCGTATTCTATCATTATTACGCATATTCAACCTAGGGAAACACGTTTCAATGATTATTAAAATCTTGATTATTTTGGCCATGCTAGCAATTATGGTTAGCTTATTTCGTAGTCTGTATTTTCTTGCCACAGAAAAATCAGAATCTAAAAAGACAGTGCGGGGTCTAAGCTGGAGAATTGGCCTTTCAATCGGATTGTTTTTGCTTATTGTGCTCAGTATTTATATGGGATGGCTCGAACCACATGGTTTACCTATTGTAAATAAACCATAAAACTAGCGATTAAACGCAGAAAGAGAACAAAAAAAACCGAAGCCAAGGCTTCGGTTTTTTTATTTCCTCTAGAAAGCTTCTAGCGAAAGTTGGGTTTACCAACTAGATTAGGTAAACAAATATAAATAGGAATAACCATACTACGTCAACAAAGTGCCAGTACCAAGCTCCAGCTTCATAGGCAAAGTGCTGCTTCTCGGTGAAATCACCTTTAGCACAACGAATCGACAAGACAATTAAGAAAATAGTTCCTATCGTTACGTGAAATCCATGAAAACCAGTTAACATAAAGAATGTAGAACCATAGATTCCGCTTCCTAGTGTTAATCCTAAGTCATTGTAAGCGTGGTAATACTCATATACCTGTAAACATAGGAATATAATACCTAAGAACGCCGTAATAGACGTGTAGTTAATCAGTGCTTGTCGGTTATTATCTTTTAGTGCGTGATGCGCGATAGTTAACGTCCATGAACTAGTTAATAGTATGGCTGTATTGATAGCCGGTAAACCCATGGCGCCCATTGCAGTGGTAGTCGTTCCATCTGGTGTCGTTGTCAACGGCCACTCAGGTATAAAGTTAGGCCACAATAATGCGTGAGTCATAACATTATTACCTTCACCACCTAACCAAGGAATGATTAATTGGCGAACATATAATAAAGCACCAAAGAATGCGGCAAAGAACATCACTTCTGATAAGATAAACCAAAGCATACCTTGCTTAAAAGAGCGGTCCATTTGAGCGCTGTATAACCCTTGCTTTGATTCTCTAATAGCATCACGCCACCAAGACCACAGCATATAGACGATAATCGTTAATCCTAACGCAAAGATAATTCCGCCTAAGTCACTAAATAAAACCTGAAAGCTAAAACCTTCAGTTGCCGCTGGCGCATATTTACCCGTTGTATTCTGGATAAAATTTGCTCCGCCAAAAGCTAACAAAAACAGTCCAATTGCGCCAACTATTGGCCATGGGCTTTGTTCTGGTACGTAATAATTTTCGTACTTTTCTTCTGCTTCATTGCTCATTTACTTTCTCCACTTGAGCGAACGTTTCGCTCTATTTGGTTGCTGCAGATTCTGTCTTCACCGAATCCGTAACATTAAATAATTGGTATGACAGGGTTAATCGAGTGACATCTTCCGGAATGTCAGCATCAATATAAAACTTCATTGGCATTTCAACTTCTTCACCGGCGGCTAATACTTGCTGGTCAAAGCAAAAACACTCGGTTTTATTTAAGTACAATGCTGCTTCCCCTGGAGACACGCTAGGTACCGTTTGTCCGACAATATCATTCTTTGAACGATTTTTTGCGAAAAAACGAACTTCGTTTAGCTCACCCGGGTAAACCACCATAGACTTAACCTTTGAACCAAAGTCCCAAGGCATGCCTCGATTAACATTAGTCAAGAATTCAATGGTCACTTGACGCTTTTTGTCAATTTCAACATCTTGGTACAGAGCCTGTCCACGAGTCTTACCGTTAATACCGGTAATGTCACAAAAAACGTTATAAAGTGGCACCAACGCAAAGGCAAATAAAAACATGCCGCCAATAATTCCAACCAGCCGATAGACTAGTTTCTTATTGTCTGAATTTTGCGTTGGTTCTGTCATTTTAATATTCTATCTTAGTCAACTTTAGGCGGTGTACTAAATGTATGGTACGGAGCTGGTGATGGCAACGCATCCCACTCTAAACCAGTAGCACCTTCCCACTGCTTGTCTTCGGCTTTCTTACCACTTCGAATTGCAATAACCAAAGTAATTAAGAAGTAAATCTGAGTTAAACCTAAACCGAAAGCACCAATACTTGCCCACATATTAAAGTCAGCAAACATCATATTGTAGTCTGGAATACGACGAGGCATACCCGCTAAACCACTAAAGTGCATTGGGAAGAATGTTAAGTTAACAAAAATCATCGATAACCAAAAATGAATCTTACCGCTGGTTTCGTTGTACATTTTTCCAGTCCACTTAGGCAACCAGTAATAAACCGCCGCCGTTGTACCGAAAATAGCACCAGGGAATAATACGTAGTGGAAATGAGCAACTACGAAGTAAGTGTCATGGTATTGGAAATCTACCGGAGCCATTGCCAACATAACGCCTGAGAATCCACCGATTGTAAATAAGATTACAAAAGCGATAGAGAAAAGCATTGGCGTTTCAAAAGTCAAAGACCCTTGCCACATTGTTGCAACCCAGTTAAAGACTTTAACACCGGTTGGAACCGCAATTAGCATAGTGGCGATCATAAAGAACAACTCACCCGCTAAAGGCATACCAACAGCAAACATATGATGAGCCCAAACAATGAAAGAAAGTAATGCAATAGACGCTGTTGCGTAAACCATTGATGAATAACCAAACAGTTTCTTACGAGAAAATGCAGGGATGATTTCAGATACAACACCAAATGCTGGCAATATCATGATGTAAACTTCAGGATGACCAAAGAACCAGAATATATGCTGGAACATAACTGGGTCACCACCACCGGCAGCATCAAAGAACGCTGTTCCGAAATGACGGTCTGTTAGCATCATAGTTACCGTTCCAGCTAATACAGGCATTACCATGATTAGAAGGAAAGCAGTAATTAACCATGTCCATACAAACAAAGGCATTTTCATTAAAGTCATGCCAGGTGCGCGCATATTGAAAACGGTAACAATAACGTTAATCGCTCCCATAATTGACGATATCCCCATCATGTGAACACCTAAGATGAAGAAGTCGGTGCTTGGTGGTCCATACGTTGTTGATAATGGTGCATAGAATGTCCAACCAAAGTTTGGAGCACCGCCATCCATAAATAATGACGACAATAACAATGTGAAAGCAAAAGGAAGAATCCAAAAGCTCCAATTGTTCATTCTAGGTAAAGCCATATCTGGCGCTCCAACTTGCATTGGAATTAACCAGTTAGCTAAACCAACCATACTTGGCATAACCGCACCAAAAACCATAATCAAACCATGCATGGTTGTCATTTGGTTAAAGAAGTTAGGCTCTACAAATTGTAGTCCTGGTTGGTATAACTCGGCACGAATGACCATTGCCATCGCACCACCAATCAAGAACATAACAAAAGAGAACCAAAGGTACATCGAACCGATGTCCTTGTGATTTGTTGTGTATAACCAGCGAGTAAAGCCGGTTGGATGATGATCGCTCATATTGATCGTCTCCTATTAGTTACCGGCTTTAAAAGCCTGAATGTCAGCGGGTTGAACGGTATCGCCAGTGTTGTTACCCCAAGCATTTCGCTCATAGGTGATAACAGCAGCCATTTCCGCGTCGGTCAATTGCGCCCCATAAGCCGCCATTGAAGTACCTGTTTTACCATTAACAACTATGTCGATATGTCCTTCAGCTGGTCCTTTAGCAATCCGGCTATCTTTTAGCGCTGGGAATGTAGGTGGCATGCCTAAACCGTTAGGCATATGACACATACCACACTTGGCGTCGTAGGTAGTTTTACCAAGCGCCATTAATTTGTCCATGTCCCAACTTGCCGCCGCAGCCTCTGCTGCCGCTTTTTCCGCCGCTATTCTTTCGTCATTCTTAGTAGCAACCCAAGCTTTATAGTCGTCTTTGCTTAAAACTTTGACAACAACTGGCATAAAGCCATGGTCTTTACCACATAGCTCGGTACATTGACCTCTAAATATCTTGCCAGCATGCTCTGCAGGGATATTGGTCCATGTTTCATTAATAAATCCAGGGATAGCGTCTTTCTTAACCGCTAAATCAGGAACCCACCAAGAATGAATAACGTCATCAGCAGTTACTAGAAACCTTACTTTAGTGTCAACAGGGATAACAAGCATGTTATCAACTTCGAGTAAATAGTTAGGATCATCAACCGCTAGTGTTCTGTCTAAGTTACTAAAGAAGTTAATATCATTTTCTAAGTACTTATAATGCCATTTCCATTGTGAGCCCGTTACCTGAATACTCATTTCAGATTCAGAAGCATCTTCCATTTTCACAAGCAATTTAACTGCAGGCCATGTCAAATAAACAAGGATAATGATAGGAATAATTGTCCACACAAATTCTACAGAAGTACTGTGAGAAAAGGTTGCAGGTGTTGGATTTTTAGACTTGCGATGAAAAATGAACGAATAAATCATTGCACCGAATACGACAACCGATATAGCAACCATGACCCACACAACCATCATGTGTAAATCAAAAGCTCCAATACTGGTTTCCGTCACTCCGGGCCGCATATTCAGGTCAGATGCCGCCTGTACTCCGCCACTAAGCAAAACGCTTAACAAAGAAGCAATGCCAGCAATCAACTTGCGTCGAATGGCCATTGAGAGATCTCCATTTATTATTGTAAAAAAACGGCACTGCCGTTTACTGGGATTAGTATGAAAATAAGGAATTTATGACACGACAAGAGGTAGCAAATTCCACCAATTTGCTTAACAACCTACATACCCCTCCTTATTATGGTGGAATTATAAGGCACAAAACCTAGGAATCAAGCAAAATAATGCCTTTTTGCCAAGGGACAAATTGCCACAGGCATGATCTAGGACAAGCATTTACTCGCTTTTGAGTATGAACCGCTAGCAGATCAGCGGTTGAAGAGCTTTATTTGTTCATCAATCGGATAGTTAGGGTAAACCTGCTTGAACCGCTCTAATTCAGTCTTAGCGTCACTAACACGTCCTTTCTTAAGTAGTTCTATTATGGTTCTCGCCCAAGCATCTTGCTCTGGATAGTCTACTTTTTGTTGCTGATTACCGGTATAGAGGGCATCGTCATTTTGGGAGTCTCCGAGCTCAGTGTCTAGCGGTTGTAGCTCAACAACCTCTAGTTCCGTCTTACCAACAGATTCAGGGGGTAATACTAGACTCGGCAGTTGTCGACCGCTTTTATCATTTGGCTCACTATTTTCTTCCAACTTTATACTTATTTCTTTCGAACTTTTCGCGGAATCAGCCGTAAATTCACTTTCAACAAATTGGTCGGGGGCTTGCCATAACGAATTGATAGCGATAACGCTAAAACTAAACGCAGTTGCGACGTACAAAGGTAAAGAGAGCTTTCTCCACCAGCTGAAACGATATTGATTAGTGTTGGGACGACGCTTCGATTCACGCACTGACGCTGCGATAATTTGTTTATCAAGGAATAACGAGGGTTCCGCTTCATCAGCACAAAGAGCATTCTCAATTTGAACTAAATCTGCTTCTATGTCCTTTATTTCCGAGTCTTTTGGATCATTCATATTAGCATTCATTATTTTGACTCTCCGAGAGGAGCTTGCATAAGGTCCCTCAGTTTGTAGGTTGCATACCGTAAACGGCTCTTGACCGTCTCTTTTCCGCAGTCCAAGATCACAGCAATATCGTCCAAAGACAGCCCCGTGTTTAATTTCAACAGCAAGGTATTTTTTTGCTCATTCGGCAACAACTCAATCATTTTTCGCAGTTCTGCAGCCCTTTGTTTAGATTCATAATCGTCGCCTTCAAATGAATCATTAAGACTAACTTCATCAGCGACTTGCTCCTCTTGATATTCACAATCTGCTAGTCGCTTTTTTTCTTTTCTATAAACGTCAATCACGTGATTTGTTGCAATGCGGTATAGATAAGTTGTAAAAAGCGCCTTTGGCTGATATCGCGTGCGGTTGTTAATAATTTTCATCCAAACTTCTTGAAAACACTCCTCAGCAATCGCTCGATTAGAAAACTGCCTTAGACAATAACGAAACAATCCGGCCCGGTGTCTTTGGTAAAGAACTTCAAAAGCTTCAGAATTACCTTTTGCGTACTGAAGAATTAGTTGTTCATCATTTAAATCATTTATCATGGCTCTAGTGAACTTCAAATCCAAAGAATTTGCAAATTTGATTCCTTCAATAGGTTTTAGAGCGATAGCATTCATATCAATTAAGTAATCTTTTAACTTTTAGCTTTTCGGAAAAACTATAAAACACAAAAACAACCATCGGTAGAGTCTGAGGTGGTTCTACTTTGCAGCTGATATTTTGTCACATCCTCTAATAACGTACTCAAAATAGAAAAGGGGTCAAAAAGCGTCTAACAAAAGAAATTATGTCTGTTATTTAGTGTGCCATAATAAACAATAGGCTCGGCGGTTCTTATATCCCTTTAAAGGCGCCTATGAGAGACTGGCCCTCAGCTAAAGCTAATCATCATTCGAACAGATAGGTATACAACAGATAGGCACACAACCGATAGGCAAACTTGATATGCGGAAACCTTACATTTACATTTGTTACTTGTTGACTGTAGTTTTTGTTACCGGTTTTAACGACGCTTTCGCAGAAGAAGACTTAACAGAAGAGAATTTACCCGCTGCCGAAGTAGATACTCCTAAAGCGACCTTATCTTTTAATGTAGAGCCAAACTTACTCCACCGCGCTCTGGATAGGTTTAAAACACAATGGTTAATGGTTAGAGAAACTCAGCACTTATTATTAACGGTTGAGCAGCAAGGAAAAATAGAACGAGGTAATATTTTATTTTTTCACGCGCAGGGAGAAAACCCCAACCATCCCAAACTCGTTAGACCGCTTGTACTTCAACTTAGCAAACTAGGTTGGAATGTATTCGTACCGCACATTGCAAATGAAGATTTTCCTCGCAAGTTTCCCTCTTCAGAGGATGAAGAACCAGCAAACGACGAAAATAGCGAACAACAAACCGACGAAACTAAACAGCCCGATAACAATGAGCAGACGTCAGCAAATGATAATAATGAGACGGCTTCTACAGAACAAGATGACAACCTTGTTTTGGAACCACAGGAAGAATTGTTCTTTTTTGAAAATGAAGCAGATTATCAGCAGTATATTGAAGAAATCTGTCAATCAGTTGCAAACGATACCGACATCGATCAATTACCGACATTTTTTATTACACACCAAAATTACAGCATATGGTCAATTCCTTGTATTAAATTGAGTAGCACGGCTTCACCGATCGTTATGCTTAACCCCCAATCGCCGTTATCTGATATTAATCAGATCGAAGCATCATTTAAACAACAGTCTGTTCCCCTTTATAGCATTTATTCCAGTGAAGATGACAATGATTCTCTCTACCGCTTGATCAAATCAAAAAAATGGGGCGGAAATAACCAACAGTTAAGAACCTATTTATTTCCAACCGGCAACCTTTCTGAAGAAAATAATGTGTTAGCAAAACTAATAACTGGTTGGATTGAAAAGCAAAGAAAAACAAAATAGATCACAAAAAAGGCGTTTCATTTGTTTCTAAGCTAAACTCACTTAGCGTATTGAAATTGCTTAAAAAGTTTATTATTTGTTTGAAATCGACTCATAGACGGTGAAAAGTAAAAAAAAAGACTATTTTTCGAACAAATAACGCATTTTTTTTTGAATTTTTTTATAACACAATATAAACTTCGCAATGAACTAACTACATTCAAAACAGTGGAGATAATCATGGCCAAAGGCGGCGTAAAGAAAAAGACAGCTAAGGTAGCAGCTAAGAAAGCAGCTCCTAAAAAAGTAGCAGCTAAAAAAGCAGCTCCTAAAAAGGTAGCAGCGAAGAAAGCAGCTCCTAAAAAGGTAGCAGCTAAAAAAGCAGCTCCTAAAAAGGCAGCAGCTAAAAAAGCAGCTCCTAAGGCAATGGGAATTGACAAAGTAATTGCTACAGCTTCTAAAGCTTGCGAAAAAGCAACTGCAGGTGTTAAGAAGTCTGATGCAACTATGAAGGGTCTAGTAGCTAAAGTTGCAGCAGCAACTAAAGCGGTAGCCACTAAAAAAGCTGCAGCAGCTAAGAAGAAAACAGCGGCAACTAAAAAAGCTGTTCAATCTGCAATGAAAGCTAAAGCTAACGCTTCTGCAAAAGTTAAAGCTCATAAAGAAAAAGCTAAAGCAGCTAACGATGCACTTAAAGCAGCTAACGCTATGCTTAAAGCAATGCAAGGTGTTAAAGCTAAAATGGCTAGCGCAGCTAAGAAAGACGCAGCAACAGTTGCTCGTTTACAAGCTAAACAAGCTAAAGCGGCAGCATCTTTAGAAGCAAAACTAATCAAAGTTGCTTCTAAGCCTAAGAAAGCTAAGAAAAAAGCTAAGAAAAAGGCTCCTGCAAAAAAATAAGCTAACGTTTCGTTAGGTTAAACAAAAAAGGAAGCTTAGGCTTCCTTTTTTATTGTGTGAAATTTCAGTTCTGACCATTAAGGCTTAAGCACTCTCTCTAATAAGCGATTCAGCTCGTTTTTTGCTTCCCGCGCACCATAAGATGTTTGCTGGAACACGGTTTTTCCAGATGCTAAGCTTTTAACGTATATGGAACGATCCTTAATTAACTGGCAACCATCAGCATATAGCTTCATGGCCATTATTCTCTCTTCATGTCTTCTTGTATCAACCGCATTCACGCATTTAATAATCCGTTTATCTCTAACATGACGTTGTGCTTTAGATACCGCTTTCAAGTCGAGTATGCTTGCACGCATTGGTAAGATGATTGTTTCCTCAGTCGGTAAATTTTTCACAGAAGGTGCATAGTCACTAATAATGAAATCAACATTGGGTGGAACAACAGGTAAATTGGGAACGACACTGAAAGGCAGTTGATTTTCAGAAAAAACATCGGAAGCCGACTGTTGTGGATCTAAATCACACACTAACACTTTATAACCGGCATAATAGGCAGCCGCAGCAAAGTTCAGTGCTAAGGTTGTTTTACCTACCCCTCCTTTTGGTGACCAGAATGCTATACGTCTCATACAGGTACTTCCTAAAAACTAATATTAGCTTTGAATGTTAATTTGAATAAGATGTTTCGTTGACTTATGCGTGGGTACGCCAAGCGACAGCTCACTGCTCTCTAATAAAGGAAACTCTTCTCTCCGCAGATAAAACTCTAATCCGTTCGCCGGTTTCAAGTAACACCCGTTGGTCGAATGATCAACCAATACAAACTTACCTCTATTATAGCTAATATGACAATGTTCTCTTGAAATCTGACTATCTTCAATGGTTAATTGGCAAGACATTGAGTCTCGGCCAATCATAAAGGGTGTCATGTTAGCTTCTATCACTATTTCTTGGCCTGCAAATTCAAGTGCCAAGATCTGTTTATTAATATTGTCCAACTCAACATCAGTAGACAGAAAACGTGTCTCATTATGAAAGCCTTGCTCATCTTGCCAGTAAAGTCGATAAATAGTAGAAGCGCTTGTTGCTCCTTTCAATTTTATTCGATCAAATTCTCGTGCTTTCGAGCGGTGATTTTCAGCTAAACTCATGTACATTGCTTCGGAGAAAATAATTTGGCTGCCTTGAGCAAGTTTGGTTAAGTGCGCTGCGTCATTAACCGCTTCACCAAACAAATCACCTTTTTCTAACAGCACCTCACCAAAGGATATGCCGATACTAACCAATAAACGATGTTGCAAAAAGCTCTTGGCAAACTCTTCTTGAATCGCTATGGCAGCCGCAACACAATTTTCCGCCGAGGAAAAACTCACCATAACCTCATCACCTATGGTTTTTATCACTCGTCCTTTTCTTTGCGCTGTTTGAACTTGTATTTGAGTAAGAAGGTAGTCGATTACCGTTTTTGCTAAGCTATTCCCTTTGGTCTTATATAAAGCGGAACTACCGGATATGTCAGCAAACATAATCGCTTTTTGTTTCTCTTTTGTCAGTATCATATCCTTATCTCCCTGGCCTATGTTAAAAGACCATCAATCGACAAATATTATATCAGCGCCTGAAATATCACCTAACGCTAATTTTTTCTAGCAACAAAGCGGTTAGTTGGTCGTCCATCGGGCAACAAAGCAATATCATCTAAAAGAACGGTAAAGCTGCCAAACTGACGCTTCAACTCACCCTCTTTGAGTAAATATCTTGGATTCTTCGGACTACCCCATTGCTCACAGCCTTGCATAAAAGTCTGGTAAATTATATATCCCCCTCTATTTAGCATTTTTTCTAGTTTGCTTAATAAAGGTCTATGCAAGTATCTAACAACGATGATGGCATCAAAACGTCCGAGCATCGAATCAAGTTGCTCAACATTTTTTTCGATATCTAACAACTTTGTCTCAACACTTCCCTGTAACGAAGGCTCTCTTAAACGCAAACCGTCTACTTTCTCTAATGCGCTCGCACTGTGGTCAACCGCTGTAATATCCCAACCAAACTTGGCCATAAACAAACTATCTCGTCCAGCACCGCAGCCTATATCCAACCCCGATACCTGTTTGTTTTTTGTATCAACATGCTCGACGAACCAATCCACGACGCTAGCAGGTTGCCAAAGGGTGTTTGATTGACTACCTCGTTGACCGATACCCAGTGCGACGATTTCCTCTAAATTGGCAACGGAATCCGTCATCACATTTTCTATACGATAGTTCTTAGATTCTAGGAATTCTGTCGCAACGGCTAAGGATTGAGAATTTCCAAACAAATTAATTGACGTTTGATTACTGGGTAATTCATGTAAACGAGATGCTAAATCTTGCAAAGGAAAATTTGCTGCGCCATTAAGATGAAGATTTGCGTAATCTTTCTCTGAGCGGATATCGACAGTGGGGCTCAATAAAAATTGTTGAAAGTCCATATTAGGCATTTAGCATAGAGTGTCTCATTTGATGCCACTCATCATCATCAATATCACCATCTTCATTAATCATCGGATATCTTATCTGATATTTATCACAGAATTTTTTAACCTCTGGATGCAACCACTCAAACCTTAGTTTTTCGCAAACTTTGTCATCAAGTTGGCGTTTATCATAAAGGCCGGCTTGTTCACGCTGTCTTTGCGCTTCATATAAAATGATAGCGGTCGCTACAGATACATTTAGCGATTGAACCATACCCAACATTGGTACAAGAATGTGTTGGTCCGCCAACTCGGCAGCCCTATCACTGACACCAAACTTTTCTGACCCAACTAATACACAGGTTGGTTTAGTATAATCAATACTTCTGAAATCTACCGCTCTATCCGAAAAATGGGCTGCGAGAATCTGCTTTCCCTCACTCTTCATTTGCGCTAAGCCAGTATCTAACTCATTATGCGTATGGGTGGTCACCCACCGGTTACTTCCCATAGCCGTTCCATGACACTCTCTTAAAACGCTCTTTGGGTAAACCGCATGAACGTCACCGATACCAATAGCGTCACAGGTACGCACGATTGCCGCTAGATTATGAGGCTTATGAACTTCATCCATAAATACCGTAAGGTTTGTTTGGCGTCGATTCAGTAACTCAATGATTTTTTGATTTCTAGGATTACTCACAGCTATGCCTGGTCTGTTTCTATTGAGCCTATTGAGGAAAAAATCATTGGTTTAGCGACATAATCGCATCCATTTCCACTTGAGCACCTTTAGGTAGCTCGCGAACTCCAACAGCGGCACGAGCTGGATAGGGCTCGTTGAAATACTCTGCCATTACCTGGTTGACTATCGGAAAACAGCTGAGTTCCGTTAGGAAAATATTCAACTTATCGATATTGCTTAAGTCTCCGCCAGCGGCATTGGTGATAGCGGTTAGATTTTTGAAAACTTGATGAATTTGTGGTTCAATTTCCTGAGATACAAATTCCATGGTTTCAGGGTCGAGCGGGATCTGTCCCGAAATATAAACAGTATTTCCAGTTTGAACAGCCTGCGAATAGGTACCAATTGCCGCGGGTGCATTTTCTGTATTGATTATCTTACGCATTGTTTATTTTCCTATATGGCGAACTCGCAGTTATTAGTGATAAAAAAATAACTAATGTAAACACGGTTGATTTAATCTAACATGCACCTAATTAGCTAAGTTTGATCAATGTAATTTTAACGACTAACGTTTACGAGAAACTTTTATTACAAAGTCAAAAAGACGAATCTTGCGAATTAAGTTGGCTAACTGCAAACGACCTTTAAGGTCCAGCGCAAAAGCTAACATATTCGTAGAGCCATCCATTGCATCAATGGCAACATTAACGATATTAACGCCATCTTCAGCGATTAAATTAGTGACCTTTGCAAGAACTCCATGACGATTCATGACTTCAACTTTTAGTTCTACTCGGAATAGCCCTTCGACATTTTTTTCCCATTGAACAGGGACATATTTGTCGAGCTTTGTGGAGTGATCGGCAATATTCCTGCAGTCTTGGCGATGCAAAATAAAACCACCGTGACTACTAATAGTTCCTACAATAGAATCACCAGGAATAGGATGACAGCATTTCGCATATTCGATCATCATCCCTTCGGTGCCTTTTATCGCAAGCGGCCGATTGGTATCTTCATGTTTCTTAATGGCGTCTTCAGCGCTAGGTGATAAGCGATGAGCGATAATAACGCTAGCCGTTTGACCTAATCCTATTTCCGCCAGAATATCGTCAAAACTGTCCTTACGCGTTTCTTTAACAACTCGCTCAAATACCGCGTCATCAATGGTATCTAAAGATTGGTTTCCTAGTGATTTTTCCAGCAATCGTCTACCGAGGTTAATCGAATCATCTCGTCGTAAATTTTTAATGAAATGACGAATATTTGTTCGTGCTTTACTCGTTATAACAAAGCTTAACCATCCCGGGTTTGGTTTTGCGCCAGGTGCGGTGATAATTTCAACGGTTTGACCATTTATGAGTGTACGTGAGAGTGACACGATAGTGCCATCCACTTTACACGCGATACAACTGTTGCCAACGTCGGTATGTATTGCATAGGCAAAATCAACAGGGGTCGCATTCTTAGGCAACTCGATAATATTGCCATTTGGAGTGAATATGTAAACTTCGTCAGGAAATAAATCCACTTTAACGTTTTCAATAAACTCTAATGAGTCGCCGCTATTTTTTTGTAACTCCATTAAGTTACTCATCCACTCTCTGGCTTTTACCTCTGCTCTATTAACATCATTTGGACTTTTGTAGAGCCAGTGTGCGGCAACACCATTCTCAGCCATTTGATGCATTTCAGTGGTTCGTATTTGCACTTCAATATGAAGTCCGTGCGGCCCCTTAAGAGTGGTATGCAATGACTGATACCCATTCGTTTTAGGTATCGCAATATAGTCTTTAAATCGCCCAGGAACAGGCCGGTATAGATTGTGTAATTGACCAAGCACTCGATAGCAAGAATCTTCGGTATCCGTTATAACTCTGAAGCCATAAACGTCCATAACCTCATTAAAAACACCAACTTTATTAAGCATCTTTTTATAGATACTAAATACCGACTTTTCTCGACCAGAAATTTCAGAGTTAATCCCTTCGGCGTTAAGTCGTTGATGGATGTTATTAGATATACTATTAATTATCTCTTTGCGGTTTCCTCTGGCCCGTCGAACAGACTCTTTTAGGACTCGACATCGCATCGGATATTTTGCGGCAAAACCAAGATCTTCTAACTCTTCGCGAATAGCATACATTCCCAACCGATTAGCAATTGGTGCGTATATTTCCATGGTTTCTTTAGCTATTCTGGAACGCTTTTCCGAATTAAGTGCACCGAGGGTTCTCATATTGTGCAAACGATCAGCAAGTTTAATGAGAACAACCCGTAAGTCTTCGACCATTGCCATCATCATTTTACGGAAATTTTCAGCTTGAGCTTCTTTGCGGGAACGGAATTTAATTTGGGTAAGTTTACTGACCCCTTCAACGAGCGCAGCAACTCTTTCACCAAAACTCTCGGCCAACTGCTCGCGAGTAACTTCACAGTCTTCAATGACGTCGTGTAATAACGCCGCCATAATCGTCTGCGAATCTAAATGGAGCGTTGCAAGGATCTTGGCAACCGCAACGGGATGGGTAATATATGGATCGCCGCTTGAGCGAAGCTGCCCGTCATGAGCATCACGGGCAAAAACGAAAGCTTGTTGAATTGTTTCTACCTGACCTTCATCAAGGTAGCTCTGTAGCTGTTCTTTAAGACCACTAAAAAGATACAAATTAGCCTCCTAAAACAGAATCAGCCGACAGGTGGTAAGCTATTCTTCGGTAACTTCTTCGATAATAGCTTCGGATGATGTTGCACCCAGTTTGTCAATATTTTCTACAGATACTAGATTTTCTTCAATTTCTCTTAAGGCTACAACCGTTGGCTTGTCATCGTCCCAATCAACCATTGCATCTTTACCACCGGTAGCAAGTTGCCTAGCACGTTTAGACGCAACCATAATTAGGTCAAATCGGTTACCAATTGCATCTACTGCATCTTCTACTGTTACTCTAGCCATTCTAATCCAGCCTTTATCTTAAAAATTTGGTGTTCAGAGTCTATTTTGGCAAAATCGACCAGACTCAAAAAGGTCGCATAGTTTACCCTAGTTTACGGATTACTCCAAAAGATTGCACAACAATTGAGCATGTTTTTCGGACTGTTTCTCTAATTTTTGCTGTTCTGCTGGAGATTTCTGCCTTTCGCCAACAATTATGGTTTTAATTTCATCCACCGCTAGCGCAAAGTTGTCATTAATCACCAAGTAATCATATTCATTATAGTGAGACATTTCATCAATTGCAGAATTCATACGCCCCTGAATTATCTCAGAGTCATCCTGCCCTCTGCCGGTCAATCGCTTTTCAAGCTCTTGCTTGCTAGGAGGTAGAATAAAAATCGAAAGACTACTGCTTATTTGCTTTCGTATTTGTCGCGCTCCCTGCCAGTCAATTTCAAGTATTACGTCAATTCCTTTGGTTAACTGCTCTGAAATTGACGCTTTACTCGTTCCATAATAATTACCAAAAACCTCTGCATGCTCGTAAAACGCTTCCTCCTCAACCAGCTCTTTAAATTTTTCTACCGATACAAAGTGATAGTCAACTCCGTCAACCTCTGCATCTCTGCGTTTACGAGTTGTATGGGATATACTGGTTTGAACGTTACTCAGATCGCTCATTAATTGCTTCAATAAGCTAGTCTTGCCAGCACCTGAGGGCGCTGAAACCACAAATAAATTGGCTTTGTTGCTACTGGAGACTGTCATTTTCTTTCGGAATTCTCGGATCGTAGAGTTGGTTTATGCTGTGGAATAGTTTAACAAGGGCAAATGTTTTACGCTAGCCTACAGAAAAATGGATTGTATTATTTCTGCAGGCCTTTGATTAAATATTCTCAACTCCGTAATTAGACTCTATTTATTCAATATTTTGGATTTGTTCACGCATTTGTTCAATTAATACCTTCAATTCAACCGACGCCGCTGTAGTTTTACTGCTTATGGATTTAGAACCCAGCGTATTCGCCTCACGATTAAGTTCCTGCATAAGAAAATCAAGCCTTCTTCCTGCAACACCACCGCGCTTAACCAAGCGAGTAATTTCAGCAATATGAGTGTCTAATCGATCGAGTTCTTCATCAACATCGATTTTTTGTGCAATCATAACCATTTCTTGCTCTAAACGTGACTCTTCAAACTCTAATTTTACTTCCTCAAACCGGTTCATAATTTTTGACTTCTGCCACTCGACAATTTTCGGCATTTCTTCGCGTACTAAAGCAACCTGCTCCGAGATACCATCGGCACGTTTTTCAATCATATCGGCAATACTTGCACCTTCTCGTGCGCGCATCGTTATTAATTGCTCAATCGCGTTATCTAGAGTCGCAAATAGCTCTTTTTCTACGTCTTCAGCGTTGAGCTCATTCTTTTTGATAATGCCAGGCCAACTGAGCAGTCGCGTTAAATCTGGTGATTGTTCAATTTCTGCAATTGACTGAAGCTTTCTGTGGGAAGCCACTAACGAGCCGGCTAAATCTTCATTAATTGAAAGACCATCGTTGTCAGCTTGATTAAACTCTAATTTAAGACTGCAATCCACCTTACCGCGATTCAGTTTTTTTCTAAGCTTTTCTCGCAACTTAAATTCTATGTATCTAAAAGATTCCGGCAACCGAAAATTGGTTTCTAAAAATCGACTATTAACCGAACGAAGCTCCCAAGCACCATTTCCCCAATTTTGCTCAATAGGCTGTCTAGAAAATGCGGTCATACTCTTTAACATTGCTTACTCCGGTAATTACTAAGATAAACGTCACAAAAAACTTAAAAAATGGTTAAAAATCAGCCAAATACGACTATTATTTAAACATATGGGTTAAATTGTACCTCGAGTTGCGAGAATTTTTACATTAAATAGCTCGATATCTACAATATTTGTAGTATTTTAGTTAGAATTGAAACAGTTTACGCCTATTTATCGGAGAATAAGATGCGACCTAGCGGTAGAACCAGTAATCAATTGAGACCAATTCAGATAACCCGGCAGTTTACTAATCACGCCGAAGGCTCGGTTTTGATTGAAATGGGGGAAACAAGGGTACTTTGCACCGCTTCGGTTGAAGAAGGCGTTCCAAGGTTTTTGAAAGGAAAAAAACAAGGTTGGCTAACAGCGGAATACGGCATGCTTCCACGAGCAACCCACACCCGTAATAATCGTGAGGCGGCCCGCGGCAAGCAAAGTGGGCGTACTCAAGAAATTCAGCGTTTAATTGGACGCTCGTTACGAGCAGCAATTGACTTAAATTTGCTCGGTGAATATACCATTACAATTGACTGTGACGTATTACAAGCTGATGGCGGTACAAGAACCGCTTCAATATCGGGAGGTTGTATTGCTCTAGTTGAAGCAATAAATGAGCTGATTCGTAAGAAAAAAATCAAAACAAACCCGATCAGACATATGATTGCAGCCGTATCTGTAGGTATCTACAAAGGCGAACCGGTACTCGACTTGGATTATCCAGAGGACTCTGACGCCGAAACCGATATGAATATTGTGATGAATGAAGAGAACGGAATTATCGAAGTCCAAGGCACTGCGGAAGGCGCAACTTTTAGCCAAGAAGAACTTATGCAGATGATGAGTTTAGGTCATCAAGGAATTAAAGAAATCATAGAAGCACAAAAGACCGCTTTAGCATAAGCGGCAGGAACTAAAAAATATAATGGCATTAAAATTTCTGATAGTCGACGATAGTAAGGCAATGCAAACTATTGTTAAACGTATTCTAACCAATGCGGGTTACGCGGATCATGATTTTCGGTTTTCCGACGATGGTGAAGGAGCGATTAGAGAAATTGTTCAATGGAAACCAGATATGGTCTTGCTAGATTGGCACATGCCTGGCATTTCCGGACTGCAAGTATTAAGAAAAATTCGAGAGTTAGAAATTAAGACCAAAATAGGTTTAATTACCGCTGAAAAAAATGCCAGCTCAATCGAACAAGCAAAGCAGGCAGGGGCGGTTTTTGTTATCCATAAACCTTTTACCAATAAAGATCTTCAAGAAAGCCTGATTCCTGCACTTGCAGGTGTAAGCACGCCGTCAAACAAAGCGATAAGCACTAAGGAAATCATATTTCCGTCACCGACGGCACTTAGCATGTTTATTAGCACGATTACGGGGGAACGTGTCAAAGTGGAACAAGTGAAATCGCACGATGTGACAAAACTGCTTTATCCTTGCAAAATAGCCCTTTATGGTAACAACGACAAGCAAATTAGAGCGGTACAAGTCCTAGACTCTAATTTGACCGAACGATTATCGGAGCTATTTGCTTCAAGTGTTTATCGCGGTCAAGCATTTGACGACAAGCTTCTAACAAAATCCTTTTTAAGATCTTTAACCGTATTTGGCGCAACTTGTCATGACTTAAAGCACAATAGAGAGCTAAGTCTATTCAAAACCTACGCAATGCCTAAACTTATTGATAAGGTAGTAAAACTGAATGAACTAAGTGGTGACGATCGTTTAGATCTAAAATTCACATTTTCCGATGGTGATTCTGGTCACGCTATTTTCTACATTGAAAATACCTCGGATAACGCTTAACTTAATAGTTATCGACTAACGCTCTCAATTTATTCCCCGCTTGTTTCCGATACGCTTTCTTGTTTTTCTCTGGTCGCTTGTTGCTCGACGTCCATTTCTGTATCCGGCTTCTCAACCAGCAATGAATTATTTTCTTGTTTAGAATCGCCCTCAGCAACCTTACCTTCTTCGCTAGAATCAAACTCCTCTAGTAGGCTAAAAAACTGAGTCTCTAACAACTGGTGTTCATCTTTTAGCCTTTCCAGAGCTTTAGAGGAAGTCATCTCAATATCGGCATCTTCAGATATCAGCATAAACTGCTGTTCGAGCATTTCCTTTTCCAAAATCAAACGATCCATTGCGGCTTCGCTTTTCTCGAGCTGTCCTCTTAACTCACTCAGTTTCTCGATTTGGTCTTGATTTTGACCCGAATTTTTTATTTGAGTGGTGAGAATTTCATTACGGGTTTCTAACGTTTTATATTTACGGGCAAGTTGTCGATGATCACTGCTTAACTTAGAAATATTTCTGTGTAATTGCTGCTCGGAATTTTTATGCATTCGCATTTGTTCTTTTTGAGCTTGAAACATTTGAGCCTTTGCAATAAACGCTCTAAGCTGTGTTGATGTTTTTTCTAGATCACCAGCCAAGCGGTCCTTCATTTTTGAAACTTCATCGAGCTCTTTGATGACACGGTCCATTTCTTCTTTAGTAAACTGCAAAGAGGATGGATCAAAATTTGAGTAGGATTGAGCGTTTAATAGCGACTCTTCAACGTTTCCAATAATATTCTCTGCATTCTCAAGTTCCCTTAACTCATTCTCTGTTTCCTTTTCGTCCTCGTCAAACAACTCAACGTCTACCACTAAACCTACCATTTCTCCTAGTGAGCTATAGCGCTCCTTAAAGCTATCAAGATCTTCGCTGGCGCTATGATTACCATTCTCGGCCAGTCGGTTCTTTAACTCTTCTAGCGCTTGCTCACCGCCAGACATGGTGTAAGCAATGGAGTTTTTAAGATCATGATACATTTCCTTATAGTTATCTTCTTCATTTTTCTCTCCTTGTTCCTGGGCGGTTTGAGAAGATTGCTGATTTTTGAGAGCCTGTAATTCTTTTTTAACTTCATCAACATGCTCTTTCATTTCTGCACGTTGTTTTACAGCAAAATTGGCAGCTTCTTGAGCAGTATCCTTTTGCTTGTTCATTTTCTTATTTTTCTTTTCGAGGGCTTCAATGGTTGCTTGGTCGTCCTCTCTATCGGAACTCCTTTCTTTATCTATGTCCTCTATTTTTTGTTTTAACTCCTGGATTTGAACACGAAGACCCTTATTACGACTAATAGCGTCTTTCAGTTTGAACGTTAGCTCCTCATTTTGTTCTTTGAGGGTATTGTTGATATTAAAAAGCTTGAAAAATAAGTAAGCACTAACTCCTATTAGCACTACAAATATTTCTGCAACAATTAAAACTTGATTCGACAAAAGCTAGACCATCTATTAAATAAGTCAGGTAAGTATAGGATATTTATCAATAAATTGCTTAAACTTGCCGCACAGCCCTCTAACCTCCGAGAAGATAGAACTGAAAAACTGGCTCTTTCTATGGGTTACCAGTTATTTTAGTCCCACTTGTAATAACCGGCTCAACTAAGCAGCTATTGGTTAACACAAAATCCGCCTTTTTAAGAACAAATAATATCAATAAAAACAGTGAGTTATATAGATACAGGATGTAAATGTATTGATTTGGTAAACCACTCTTCATTTTGTTTACATAACTGCTGCTAATAAAATTGGGGACAAATGAGTAACCTTTACTCTAGCCACTACAAGTAAAGGAAATAGACATGAAAAATTCACCAATTCGTTCCGCCATTAGAGCCATCCTCATCTCCAGCGTTTTAGTTACAACCGCTAGTTTTGCCCATAACAACAGTCCTAGTGATGCCAAGAGGCACATTATCGCGCCTCAACCTCAGGCGGCACCAAAAATTCAACTAGCAATACTATTAGACACCAGCGGTAGTATGGACGGACTGATTGATCAAACAAGAAATCAGCTATGGCAAGTAGTTAATGAATTTTCCTCAGCTAAACGCAATGGTGTTACCCCGACATTAGAAGTTGCACTGTTTGAATATGGAAACGATGGAAACTCCCGAGATACCGGGTTCGTTAGAATGCTAAACAATTTTACCGGTGAACTAGACAAAGTATCAGAAGGGTTATTCTCCCTTACCACTAATGGTGGTAGCGAATATTGTGGATTTGCCATTAAAACCGCCGTACACAGCCTAAACTGGAGCCAATCAAATAATGACATTAAAACCATCTTTATTGCAGGCAATGAGCCGTTTACCCAGGGACCAGTCAACTACAGAGAAGCTTTGCAATTGGCTTCAAGGAATGGAATAGCTGTAAATACAATCCATGCAGGCGACCACAAGGTAGGCATTGAAACGGGCTGGCAAGCAGGCGCACAGTTAGCAGGCGGTGACTATATGTCTATCGACGCAAATCGTCGCACCGTGCATATTATTAGTCCACAGGACAAACGTATTAGCGAACTGAACCAACAACTCAATAAAACCTATATTCCTTACGGTATTACTGGTTCTCGTAAAGCGAGAAGGCAACTAGAGCAAGATAAACGGAGCGAGAAAATATCTTCTGCACTGTTAGCTAAGAGAGCGAGAGCCAAGTCATCTTCATATTATAGCAACGACCAGTGGGACTTAGTGGATGCGCTTGAAAAAGGCACCATCAATGAAGAGCAGTTAGTTGAATTGAAAGAATCAGAGTTACCTGAACCAATGCGAAATATGAACGACAAACAAAAAAAGGATTACATCGCCGAAAAAACAAAACAACGTAAAGAGCTAAAAGAAGAGATAGAATCGCTGAGTCAATCGCGAGACAAATACATTGCTGAGCAGAAAGTGCAAGCCGTTGCTGCCGCGCCAACCATAAGCGATGCGCTAACAAAATCGATTAGAAAACAGGCAAAAGAAAAGCAGTATGAATTTGAGAAGAAAAACGGAAACTAAAGGTTATCAGTTGGAGCCTGAGTACTTAGGCTCCATCGTCTTTAGTTAAAGCACCGTTTTCTTTCTTCGTGCCAAATAAAAAACCCCGCTATTAAGAATAAAAAACCCAAAAAGTGAAGCTATCAGACTCCCCTTCAGAGCAAGAAATACGATAAATACTAAACTAATCACTGAGCACAAGAGAGAGCTATAAATGAGCAAGTAGCGAGCCCATCGGTGTTCATTAGCGAGTAAGTTAATAAACCAAAAACAAGCTAAGAAACAGAGTATAAAAAAGAAATAGCCATTTATGGAGCCTCTAAATCCTCCGGCTTCTGCGGATACTAGCAAGAATAAAAAAGTGCCACAAATTCCAATCCAGGTGCCAACATTTTCATTGTGTAAAGACGGTTCAGGAACAAAACGTCGATATTTAAAACCATATAGCTTCATTAAACCTCCCTTTCTTAAACATTAGAGTTTTTAAGACAAATATTTACCTAATACCTCCAGTATTTTTCTCTCTATTGAATTCTTAAGCGCTCGATACATAATGCCGAGGTTCAAAGTTAACTCAAGCTGGTTTTCAGACAGGGTTATTGAACCGTTAGCTCCCCTTCTTCTAAAGCTAAACTCAGTTGATGACTCCCACTCAGACCTAAATTCGAGATCACTCGCTAATTCTGTCATTAGCTGGTCGATCTTCAGCTTTAAGTCATCACTCTGCAATTTGTGGCTACGAATAATATTAATCTGCGCCATATCATTCCTTAGTATCTTGTGAAGCGCTTTTAGCTCTAGATCGCCTTTGAGCATTGGGCTTGGTAAGCTTTTCGATTGTCTTCAACTTGTCGCTAATTTCCGTCATTTTTTCATGAGTTCCCAAATCCAAATCCAACTTGCCACCCATTAATTTAATTAAAGGATACAGCGTTTTTTCAAGAACTTTCGCCAATTCTTTACCAACATTAACATCACCATTATCCGCTTCGGCTAGTGTTGTAGACGATTTTATCGAGGACCCTAACTGGTTAATCGCTTCGACAATTGCTCGGCTACTTTTCTCGTCAGATTGATGCTCATTAGTGACACTGGCATTTTTATCTGCCGATTCGATTTTGCGCGCGCTATCTGCATCCTGCCGCCAACGCTCTATACCGGTTACTAGGTCATTTAACTGCAAAACGATTTTCTGTTGCGCGTCAGCGTCATCACCACCCATAGATTTATTACGGACAAAGTCACTCTTAATTTTTTCCCAACGAGTTGAATCTTGTTCATCCATTTTCTCGCGAAGTTCAGCCAGTTTCAGTAGGTTGGCTTCAGTTCCACTTGTCAGCAACTGGGACTCACCCAAATAGTGGTCATCGATAATCCTATCAATTTCTTCATCGGTCATAATTGCGGATATCTTTTCGCACATCTTATTCATATTTCTATAGGAGCCTTGCAACTTGAAAGCAGGCTCGGTTCTATAGTTATCATCTTGAGCGCTTGCAGCGATATAGGCTTTATTTACTCTCCAAACCACTTTCTGAATAGCCTTCATTTTTTGTAGAACAGAAACGATTTCTTTTATTTCTGCGCCGCCGTATTGATGAGAAAAGTCCGTGGTTGCCACATTTTTACCATTAGCCATATCAATAAATTTATAAACATCGCTCATCTCCCGTGTAGCTAATGGGGCTAGAATTGGATTTGAGGTTAGGGAGTTTTCAATATAGCTCAACTCAAAGACGTCTTCTTTTCCGCCGAGTACGTCACCCAAGTTGTAAATGTCAGCTCGATTGGCAAGCATGTCAGGAATTTGAAACGCCTCTCCGGTTTCCGTGTAAGGATTTCCGGCCATCACTACGGCAAATTTCTTTCCTCGCATATCGTAGGTTTTAGCCTTGTTCTGCCAAACACCTTCAATCCGTCTAGTTCCATCACAGAGAGAAATAAACTTCTGTAAGAATTCACTATTGGTATGCTGAATATCATCTAGATAGAGCATGACATTGTTGCCCATTTCTAGAGCAAGATTTAGTTTTTCAAGCTCTTGGCGAGCCGCACTATTATCAGCTTGCTCGGGATCAACCGAGGTAACATTATGACCAATTACAGGACAATTAATTTTCATAAAAATCAAACCCAAACGGTCTGCGACATACTCCATAAGAGTCGTCTTTCCGTAACCGGGTGGTGAGATCATCAACAGAAGCCCCATTAAATCCGTTCGCTTCTTATCGCCGACGGTTCCAATTTGTTTTGCTAGATTGTCACCAATAAACGAAAGGTAAACTTCGTTAATTAGCTTATTTCTGACAAAGGAAGACAGTGGCTTTGCCTTAAATTCATCAAGCCTCAAAAGCTCTCTTTGGTCAACAATGGTCGAGGTCCGCAGTTCATGATAAAGCTTATACTTTGGCAACATAATTTTTTCGTGATGTAGATTTCGTTCAATAAAGTCATCGAGCTGAATCATCAATCGACGTTCTTCTATTCTCTCGTGGGTACCGAGCAGCTTATCGATAGTCATTTGAATATCGACTTGTTTATCTGTACGGTCAATTCGTTGCTCGGCATTGAGGATACCAACCGCCTCACCAACGAAATTTTTCAGCTCAGACTTGGCTTGGGATTCCACATACGCATTTAACCAAGCTTCCGTAATCTGCCAGCGCTTACCTACAACACCGGAAATGTCTTTTAATACCTTAAGATAATCATTCCATATATTGTTAGTTTTTAGGTGAGCAATAAAATCATTGCAAAGTAGTCTCGCGTACTTACTCGTCGCAAAACTAACCCTGTCTTGGGATAATTCCTCTACAAGGTATTGACTCGTACTAGCGATAAGATGTGGCTCGAACTCTAAGCCTTGCTGGTCAATAAAATCACTCACTTGTTTTTGAATATCGTTACTTAGGAGTTTTTTTTCTGTAGCGTTAGAAAATAATTTTTGCATCGAGTCAGCGGTTTTAGCCCTTTGCGGCCAAAGCATTTGCTGTTTTCCGGTTTGGCAGTTAGCCCAATATATACAACCAAGACCTCGAGCAAGCGGTGAGTACTTGAAAACTCCAGCGGTCTCATAAACCGGGACAAGTTGGTTCAAAATACGCGCCGTATCACGGTCATGAATACCTTTCTCATATCCCTCTTTAAAACGAGGGGACGCGTATTCACTCACCAAATTTGTCAACTTATCCAGATCGGCACAGGTAGATGATAGAACCGACCAAGTAAGTCCCTCGGCGGCGCGTTCAGCTGCAAGCAAAATATTGTAAGCAAGGTATTCCGCTCGATATAACAACTCGGTCTCAGAAGGGACTGTCATGGCCCAACAATCTGATAACTCTTCAAGCTTTTTATCGGCTAAGGGTTCGAAGTAGTCGGTTCCCGTCAGCTTAATATAAAGCTCGTTATCTTTCGGTAATATGGTTATATCTAAATCTTGTTTGTTTACTGCAAACTTATGTCTCGGTCCAAGTTTAATAACCTGGCCACCTTCTTCATAAAGGTCATTTTTGTCCCTTAACGAGCGAATTGCTTGTTGCTTTGCCGCTTTTAATTGAGAGTCTAAATCCTCCGCTTTTACACTATCATCATAGTGATGGAGTTGTTCGATGATTTCACGAATCTTAACGACGAGACCGTCAGCCGCAAAAAATGCATTTAACTCATCCGGCTCCGAAAATCGCTTTGTGCGACGTTGGACGCTTTGTAATATTCGCTCTCCAGAAGTGGCCAAAGACTGAGCCTTTCGTTGACGTTGCTCCACCAATCCTTGTTTATGTTCCTCAAAGGTCTCAAAAATCTCTTCTCTCTTAGCGAGGATGTCAGTCACAAAATCATCAAAGTCGCTGAACTCTCCTTCTAACTCTTCAAGTTGAATAAGCAGTCTAGCCGATTGCTGGTCACATTTTTCCGGTGTACTAGATAAGTTTAAAGCGTTATGAATACTTTGGTTAAGTAACTTTAATCGAGCGCCAAACTGTGCCGTTGCTTCGGCGCTTCCCATGTTTTTTCTTAAGTGTTCGAGCTCGGCTTTTTGTTGATTGAGCTTGCCGTATAATTCAGATACTGAATCGACGATACGAGTCTGTACCGTCGCATCATCGACTTTCAGTGTCGCCATTAATTCCGAAATTAAATCTAACCCTTCTGCGAGTGCTTCGACCTTCTCTAAGTGAGGTTGAAGTTCAGCATTAGACTTTGATTTTTCGGCATCTTTTGTCGCGGTTTCTAAGGTCTTATAGTAGCTGGCTAAGGCATCCTCCGAAGACAAAAACTCAACCGTTTGTTCTGACAAAGATTGTTCAACCGATTCAATTTCTTGATCTAACTCTTCAATAACGGCGATATCAATATAACGATATTCCTTTATCGTCATTAGATGGCCTCGATAACCCCGTATCGAACTCAGACCGTCAACAAACTCTTGTGGACTGTGCCAGCTTTGAGGCTCAATACTGCGCACTAACTCCTTGAGTGTTGCTTCAGCATCATTAAGGGCAATATCGGACTGCTTTCGAATACTTTCGACTTTTTCATATTCATCAATAACCGATTCGGCTGTCTCGCCAATTTGCCTGATCAAGCTCGATATACTTGCCAACTCTTCAGAATCTAGCCAGAAATAAGTATCAAAAATCTTTTCACATTGACGTCCAAGCTCATTGTAGTGAGCCGCGGAAACGTCCTCTGCAGCTATCGACTTTGCAATCCCATAGAGATCAGAAATACCTCTAACGAGTTCCGCATTGCCAATTTTTCCATAGAAGCTTTGGGAGGTGGGTTGGTTGCTCGCAAACACATCGGAAAAGTAAGGTGTTTGCCAAATTTGAATTGGATGCACTCGATTAGGCTCATCTTCCGCGTAGAAAATGATCATTTTTCCATCTTCGTAAATACCATAGCCATGACCAAATTGCGGATTTTGCAGGGTTCGATTAATCAGGTTGTACGCATACAGGGCAATCACATTAGTTTCAGGCTGATAGAAAACATACATCACGTCTTCACCATTAGGCGAACGAAGTGTTCTCTTATAAACTAAACCGCTTATGTTATCGTCAAATCGTTTGTGTTCACCATTAGTTAGATAGTAACCCCCTGGAAAGATAATACCGTGATCTTCAGGTAAAGAAATACAGGCATCACCAATCTCATCAATTCTTAAAATCGACTGACTACTCTTATTAAAAACTAGGTAACGAAAGTTTTCTTCTTGGTAGGGTTTAATCTTGAGCAATATCATTTGCCCTAAGTCGCAAAAATGGAACTCCGCATCATCTAAAGATTGATTTCCGTCTTCAACGGCTTCAGAGTAAATACCTAGCCCGCTATTTGTATTGTCTTCGACTTTTATCGTAATGTCGCCGCGCGAGCAATCGACAAATAATGTATCTAAAATGTTTATATGTGGATTTCTACCATCGACAACATCGTCTCTGCTACAGGTAGTCCATACAAAATCCTGACTTGCCGGTAATTGAATATCCCTTTCGCCACGATTATCGATATAATCAAGCTGCTTGCCATCACTCGATATCTGCCACCGGAAAACTCGAATGTCAGATAGTTTTTGTCCAATACTAAATGCCGCTAACAAACGTCCGTTTTTGACCACCAACTGAGATAGAGATGCATCCTTATAATAGGTATAAAGCTCGTTGAACTCCTCTTGAAAACGGGAATCCGCTAGAAATGAATTATCGATAGGAATTCGTTTTAGATCATACTGTCCATCGTTATCTGAAAGCTGATACAGTGACAAAACATCTTCGATTTTTGTCTCTTTTTTTAGCCCGATAAATACATTATAACCAAACAGAACTTTGTCATTAACAATGACCAAATCTTTCGCTTGGCAGTTATTTTCAGTTCGAAGCCGCATTCGACCAAGAACCTTCATTTCGGTCGTACCAAACTCGCTCTGACGTTCGCTATTTATCTTACTAATGAGTCCATCGATGTTTCGCCCTTGCTCAGAAAGACGTTGACGAATGACGTCATAGGCTCCGCCTTCAGTAACGGCCTGTTCAACAATTGAAGTCTTCTCAACCACTTTGAATTCCCTGTTTTAAGTCAGACAGTAGGGCATTAGTAACCCTATGCTGGTGATATTCTCTCGACCGTTCTATTTCATATGCTGAATGCTCTTAGCAAGGGCAAAGAAATGATTCGAGGTCGTCGCACTTAACCAACACCAAGGGGCGGAACGCTCCGTCCCTAGGCTTGGCTTGTTACTTAACTATCAAGAGAGTTTTCGTTTTTGACGCTTTTAGAGGATTGATCCAGCTGAGGGACGTTTGCACCACCAAGTAGCTTTTCCATTAACGCTTGGATGATTGGGCTCTTTTCAATAAATCCATTAACCGCATTTCCGGCGCCCATTCCTTTAGCTAACTTATCAAAGTAGTCGCCCTGACCACCAACAATATCGATATTTGCGTTCTTAAGCGCTGATGCAAGAACGGATGCTTGGTCGCTAGAAATCTCTTTGTTAGCGTCAATCGAAGCTAATACTTCTTTCAATTGGTACTCAAGATTCAGTCTAAACTCTTCAAACTCTCTTGAAGCGGTATCCATGTTGTTCATCGCAGCAAATTTCTCTACCAACGCGTCAGCTTCAGCTTTACCTTTTTCTCGAACAACATCCGCCGAACTGATACCAATTTCCTTAGTTGCAACCGCTTCGGCTTTACCAAGTTCCTCGTTTCCTCGCGCTTCAGCTGTTAGCTTTTCTTCCAACACATTCGCTTCTGCAACACCTTCTTTCTGTAACGAAGCAGCCTTGGCTTCTTGAACTCTAGCTTGTGCAAAACCTTCTTTCTCAAAGGCATCAGCTTTCGCTTCCATAACATGCGCTTCAGCCAAACCACTAGCAGCCTGAGTTGCCTGATTTCCTTCGGCCAGTTTCTTGTCTGATTCTGCACGTTTAGCAGACGCTTCTAATTCAGCTTGCGCAATCAAATTGATTTCACGAGATTTATGAACCGCTTTTTGTTCTTCCGCTTCCGCCTGCTTAACCATTTGAACAAGGCTTTCCTGTGCAGTTGCTTCCGCCGCCAGAATTTTCACTTGCTTCGAACGATCGGCTTCTGAAACTTCCTGAACTTCTTTAATACGCTCTTCTTCTTCAGCGACTTTTTTCTCGACCGCAATCCTTTCACTAATAGTCTGAGAAATTATTTTCTTTTGCTCCTCAAGCGCCTTGTCTTTATCGATAACGGAAAGCTCTACTTCTCTTTCACGATTAACCGATTCCATTTGTTGAGCTCTAATAACTCGCTCTTTCTCAATGACAACAGCCTTTTCTCTGTTTTGCTCAGCAACTTCAATCTGACGCATCTTGACTTGCTCTCTGATCGCTAGCTGCTCATTAGTTTCAATTGCGGCTTGCTCGGCCTTGAGCCTTTCTTCCTCTTGCACTTTCTGTGTCTCTGCTTGCTCCCTTGCTCTTACTGTTTCAACTTCACGTTTTTGTTTTGACTCTGCATCGATTTGTTGACGTTCAAGGGCAAGCATCGATTCGCGCGTTTCTACATTCTTTTTGGTAATAGCCAGCTCTTCGTCTTTTTCTAATCGATTTGTTTCAACATTTTGGGTAGCGGTAATTTCAGTGATTTTCTTGATGCCTTGAGAGTCAAGTATATTGGTAGGATCAAGTTTAGCTTTTGGTGTTTGTTCTAAATAATCAATCGCTACATCTTCAAGAACGTAACCATTCATATCGTCGCCAATAACTTCGATTATTTTTTCGCGGAATTGAATTCTATTTTCAAATAAGTCCAAGAACATCATGTTCTTACCTACTGTTTTTAATGCTTCTGAGAATTTAGCATTAAAGAGTTCATTAACGGCTTCTTTATCTGAGGCACGATCTACGCCTATCGATTTTGCAACCCTAAGGACATCGTCTCTTGTTTCATTTACTCTGAGATAAAATGCAACGGTAATATCCGCTCTAAGGTTATCCTTACAGATCAATCCGTCATTCGCGCGACGGTCGATTTCTAAGGTTATCAGCGATATCTTCATAACCTCCATTTTATGAATAACCGGTAGCACCATACCACCGGTAAAATGAACCTTCGGTTTGGACGACATATCGTTTACGATTAACGCATAACCTTGAGGTACTTTTTTATAAAATGCGCTGAACATAAAGGCTAGCGCAAATATTCCCATGAGAATAAATCCGCCGTAGGTTAAGATTGGCATTAAAGTTTCCATTTTTTTGCTCTCCGAAAGTAAATTTTTATTGTCTAAATTTTATGTTGTTCTTGTCTTTGAATACTTTTGTATCAGAATATTACGAAATACAATGAATTTTATTCGCTTTTATTTTGCCTACGAAACTCTTCTTCAGTTACAACTAAGTAACTATCGTCGCTTTCATTGTGTTCTATAATAAATGCATTATCGCCCTTGCTTAAGGTCAAATCGCCATGTGTCCGTACCTTGATAATTAGACTTGCGCCGTAATGGCTGCAGTCGGCCTCACCGAAACCACTATCTGCTCTGCTGGTTCTAATTCGGCAACCGGTACCCAACAATGAACGCCGTAACGGCTCTTGATGAATTCTTTTAAAAAGCCCCTTTAATGGCCGTATCATAGTTGCTGTTATAGGTATTGCCGCTAGCAAGCTACATACTGCGATTGCGACGTTTATGGCGAACTGCAGTATAGAAATAATGTCGGGAAAGGTTGGCATATAAATAGTCGCAAAGTAACAAACAAACCAACTATTTAACACGATAAGACTGATCACCACTGATATCGGTACACCAGTAAGCCCAAGCGTCGTTAACAGACCTGCTATGCCTCCTACTTGCGAGACATCAACATCAATTTCCAGGTCGACTCCAATGTCAAATGCATCGATGTCGAAAAGGCCAATAAGAGTAAGGAGCCAAAAACCTGAAACTACTACCAAGCCCGTAGAAAAAATGGCGGTAGGAAAAGAGCTTACATTGAGTAAGAATGCGTCCATAACTGCTTCCTTTGTTTAATTATTAGTATTTGGTTAACAAATGGAGTCAAACTTATAACTCCTACACCATTCCCTGATAATGACATTTTGGACAAATAGTCGATTAAAATAGCGAAGATAGCGAGGTAAATCAATAACGATTGTCACATCAGTGAATATTTATACACTATTCTTCTTTGTTCATGACAAAATCGATGATTTCCTTTGCCGCTTTTTCTTTTATAGATAATTTGTCGACAACATCTAGCTCGTAGTGCTTAGCAAGAATCTGATAGTCGTCTTCTGTCAGCGAAATGGTCAATCGCGGCCTCACTGGCTTTTTGCTCGGCAGGCCCAAAATCTTTCTCATTTGGTCTGATGGTGACAAATCGTTTTGGATAGCTGTCATCTTCAAACGTTTTTGGGCTTCGGTCGAAATATCAAAAGCAACTTGGGTAGCCCTAATCGCCTTTTTTTCGTTTTGCCAACGTTGTGGCTGTTTTGCTTTCATGGAAGAACTCAATGATTTAATTCACAAAATGCTGGTAACTGACAAAGCTCTTTTTGAGGCGCTAATGATACTAGCGCCTCAGAAAAACCTATTTTTTCTTCAATCTAGCTAATACGCTTTCAGCGGAGTGTTTGTCCTTAATAATTCCAGAAGCTTTAAGCTTCCCATCAAGATCATCGCCTTCAAGTTCCTTTTTAAGTTCCATACCAGCTTCCAGTCGATCTTGCTCACTTTGCTGTTTTTGTTTAATCCTTTCAAGGGATTCACGCGCTGATCCAATTGCTGAGTCGTTATTGGTGACCGTTTGTGTCACCGACTTAGTCGCCTGTTGAACCGATTCTCGAGTTTTGACCATAGCCAACTCTCTTTCGTGCTCGGCAATAATTTTTTCAGCTTCTTGAATTTGTGACTTTAGAATCTCAACATTTTTCTCGTAGTTGGCTAACTCCTCAGCCTGCGACTCGGCTTTAGCTTCCAGCTTAGCAATTTTCTCCGCCACTTCTAGCGCTAAGCTTTCATTGTCTTGTCCTAACGCTTCAACCGCATACCCCTCATTTTCAGATATTTCTGATTTGACTGAATCTAGACGCCTCTCTGCAGCCATCTTTTTAGCAACGATTTCAGTCAAACCGCTTTTAGCTTCCGCCAAATTTTCTTTAGATTCATGGATTTCCTGTTCAAAAATACGTAACGACTGTGTATCAACCACTGCCTCACCTATTTCCCTTGCGCTGCCTCTAATTGCGGTTAATAATTTAGTGATAATATTCATTCATGCTCTCCTTTTGATTATCCATTTTGCCTTATATAAGGCCTTTCTATTTAATAAACTCTTCTAATGCCTGTAAGCTATCAATTGAATTCTGTGCCAGGGTCACTAGTTCATCGGAAATACTTTCTAACGTCGAACCTCGGGATAGAGCGCCAAAAATAACGTAATAATCCTCTATAACAGCAAAAGCGCTTAACGGCATTGGCACATTTAGTTCCAAAAGATACTGATTCATTTGATTCTCTTTATCGGTATGAATTTCATCTTTACGAAATAGATAAGATATACAGAGTATTTGAGTATCTGTAACAGTTATGAATATCGGCATTTCTTCCAATTGCGAAACTTCTACTCTTAGAACATCTTGCTCGCCTTGAATCCTCAAACAGCTAAAGGTATGTCCTTTAAACTGAAAGCCAGTAATTTGATTAGTAAGTTGTTGAATTGATGTCACTGAAAATCCTCTCCGTTGGATGAATAACTTGCCGTTTAGACATAATATGTCATACAGAATATCAATCACGACATATTATGTCAAGGTTATTTTCTAAGCCTCTATTTTAAAATTGGAGCCACCAATCAGATATAGCAGAAGCCCCACATAGTGGCATTGAGTTCAAAGGCCTTCAATGATACGGTTGAAGTTGGAGCAAATACGAATCAGCAAAATAAACAAATTGGAGAAGCGGACATGAAAACAATCAAACAGCTCGGTATTTTATTATCGTGCTTAAGTCTATCTTTATTAGCTACGGCGGAGGAGGCTAAAAAGCCTGAATTAGGTTTCGCAACGACCGAGGTTGCCCCTGGTATCTATATGCTCTCTGGCGTAGGTGGTTTCACAGGCGGTAACATAGGTTTGTCAATTGGTGATGACGGCGTTGTTATGATTGACGACTCTATGCCACCACTCTTGGACAAAATGAAAGCCGCGGTCAAAAGCATAACAAATAAGCCGGTTGATTTTCTCATTAATACTCACGTACATGGTGACCATACGGGTAACAATAAGAGCATGGGCGAAGATGGCACACGCATTGTTGCCCATGATAACTTACGTATCAATATGTTAGTAAAAGGACTACAAACGGCGGAAGGCAAAAAGCCAATGCCCAAAGCAGCTCTTCCGGTTATTACCTTTTCTCATGCGATGAGTTTTCACCTTAATGGTGAAGATGCTCGTATTTTTCATGTTGCTAACGCGCATACCGATGGCGATGCGGTAATCCATTATAAAAATGCCAACGTTATTCATACTGGAGATACTTTTTTCAATGGTATGTTTCCCTACATCGACATTAATAACGGCGGAAACGTAGATGGTTATATAGCGGCTCAAGCTAAAATGATTAGTGTCGCAAATGCTGATACGAAAATTATTCCGGGACACGGACCACTATCAAACGTTGCTGAACTTAAAACCTCGCTGGCTATGTTAAAAGATAGCAGAGCGATAATTGCTAAACTTATTAAACAAGGCAAAACAGAGCAGCAAGTTATCGATGAAAACCCTTTGCAGAAATATCATAAAGATTGGAATTGGGGATTTATTACCACTGAAAAAATGACCCGGCAAGTCTACAAAAGCCTTAAGCAGTAATTCGGCAGGTCTAAAAAAGCACCGCTAACATGAAAGATAGTGGTGCTTTAAACTGATGATTATTCAGCAACTTACGTTGCTACTGTTTTGGCTGCTCAGTTAAACTTGAACAGCCATCACATCACAATTAATGTCATCCAAAATTTTCTCAATAGTGCTTCCTATAAGACCCGAATGGTAACTAGTTCCCATAACCAATAGGTCAATATCATTCGCTTCTACTAAGCTCGGAAGTACTTGCTCAGGATAGCCTTCTTCCAGATGCAAATTCTCTTTGGGAAAATTAACTGAGTCAATGGAATCATTAAAGTGCTTCTCATTATCCGCCTTAAGCTGATCGATATAACGGTCATAATTATCCTGCCCCATTGTAAAGTCCGCTGGCCCCATTCCAGTGCCCATGCCTACCCCAATATCAGTCCATAATTGATACGCGATTGGGTCATAACAATGAGCAACATGAGTTTTTGCATCAACTCCCGCCGCAACTTCTCGTGAAACCCTTAAAATTTTTGGATCAAGTTCTAAAGAGTGATCATGGCGATTACTAGGATCAATAGCCGCCATAACATTCGTATATTCAGAACTGGTGTCTGCTTTCGTTAATATAATTGGAACCTTACTAGTTTTTAGCAGTTGCCAATCATTAGGTGTAAAGAGAATCTTATTAATCGTTGGGTGTTTATGAGTCGATTTAATAACTAAATCGTAATTACCATCATTGGCTTGCTTGTTTATAGCCTCATAAATAGGTTTAGCCCAAACAATTTTCATATCGCTACTAACACCGCTGTCTTCTGCAACTTGTAAATAGCTCTTTAGCCAGCGCTTTTTGGTATTAACAAAACCTTTCTTAGCAGCATCTAACTGTTCGGAGTCAAAGAATAAACTAGTAACCAACCCACGATTATAAACCGCTAAGAATAGTGTCAGTGACGCATCATATTTCTTTGCCAGGTATATGCCCCTTTCCAAGGCAGGTTGCTTGTCTTTGGTTGGATCAAGATCGACAAGGATTTTTTTTATTGAAGTCATATCAGTATCTCCTAAAAGTGTAAACTAATCGTGAGTAGTTTTTCCGTTGCAACAGAAATCAATACTAAATATTATTTCATGGAAAATCATCACCTATTCCCTATTGTAACTAATTGATTGTTACCTAAGGTTGACATAAATCAAAGATTTTACCTTGTACTATAATATATTCTGGCCCTGAAGAACTCAAACAAAACAAATACTAAAACTCCATATGATTTGCAGAGAAAAAATCTCCTACAGCGATTTCGGCTGTTTATTCTCCTTGTTATCATTCTCGGGAAAAACTAATTCCCCGCTAGAGAATGAAGAACCAAAGGTTAATGCGGCTGTTGATACTTGTCTGATTGCGGATTGGATTTCATCAGTACTTAAAGGCGAAAGTGGGTGAATAAACACCGAGTAGAGGATTTCATCACCAATAGCATAGCGCGCGTCTAAAGCTGTATGATAATTCGCTTTAAGGGCCAATAGTATCAGCTCATCAGTTAGTTTAGAGGCCTCAGCTATTGGGGTAACCATTCTCATCCTGTCAGCATTAACATCCCAAATGCAATACACATTAACTGACTGATAAGTGAAACTAATCACGTTATTTTTTACGCTAACATTCTCAGCGTACTGTTGAATCACCTGATAAAGTGATTCAGGATTCATTACCTCTGAAGCTTTAGCGGCGCTTTCCGCTTTAAGGTTAGTCGATGATAAAAAAAATATAGCGGAGATAAGTAAAGCAGCGCTTTTCCAAAGACAAACAAGATTAGATATTTTTCTGTTTCCGTACATAATTAGATTCCTTTTAAAGATAGCATTTTAGACTTATTTTTATAAATGCTTCGGACAAATAAACGGATAAGTGTGTACTCTTAAAGCTTTATTTAGCCGAAAAATTTGAAAGCATTCTAGTCACAATACCTAGTTGTAAAACAAAAAGAAAGTAATCTGAGCATTTATTGAAGGGAGGTTTCTAGCGATTAATGTATTCTAGTGCGGTAATTGGGTGATAGATGACATTGTGATAGCTGAGTTTTACAGGGGAAGGATCAACCACTTCTATGGGAATCTCTCTAGAAATAGCGATATCGAGAGCCATCTGAGTGATATTGACGCTAAATGATGTCCCCATAAATATAATTTTTTCAGCCTCCTCCATCCTTTGTTGCGCTTCGCTAATTTGGTAGAGTTCGGTATAAAATTCATCGAAAAGTAAAACAAAAGGTTTATAAGAGTAATCTATTTGCGGCTCATTATTAATTCGAAAAATATGCATAAGCGATTGCTCAAGATTAGAAGAATCTACATCACTCCAAGGCGCTATAATCTTGTCAACCAGCGGCCCTTGTTCATGAAATAGCGTCATTTGGTCGAGCCTGCCATGAATTGCGATATAATTTTTATTACCGGCCTTACCATCAAGCCCATCGATATTTTGAGTAATTAAGCTCTTATCAGCCAGCCAATAGTGAACATCATTTGGACCATGGTTTCTATAGGTGACAAAACGATGATAATACCACTTTAAAAACTCCCGAGGGTTTTCTAGGTACATCCGGCGTGTCGCCATTTGTTGTGGAGTATAATTGACACTTCCTACCGTCCAATAGCCATCACTTCCTCTAAAGGTTGGAATTCCACTCTCCGCACTAACGCCTGCGCCGGTAATATAAAGCGTGCTCATTGATTGTGCAGCATCCATTTCAAGAACTCTTCTAATGGTAATGGCTTTGCGAAGTAATAACCTTGAGCAAAATCACACCTAAGTTGAACCAAACTATCAAGCGCTAGTTTACTTTCAACTCCTTCAGCAACCACCTGCAAATCAAACTGCTTGGCTAAGAAAATGATTAAAGACACGACCTTTTTGTCATTTGACTCAACCAGCAAACTATCGATAAATGATTTATCAATTTTTAGCTCTGTTGCCGGTATTTGCTTAAAATAAGATAGGGATGAATACCCTGTGCCAAAATCGTCAATTGATACACCAAAACCTACCTCTCTGAGTCTGGTTAGTTTATTTATCGATGCGTCAATGTCACCCATAAGAGTGGTTTCAGTAACTTCAATAATTAGATTTCTTGCTGACACATTCCAAATAGAAATGGAATCTTCAAGCAAAAGCATAAGATCAGGTGAGCTCAAATTGCTGGCTGTCATATTTATAGATAATTTAAAATCTGGACACTTTTTGGTGATCACTGAAAGATGTTGGCAGGCAGATTTAATTACCCATTCTGTGATTGCATGTATCTGCCCCGATTGTTCGGCAATCGGAATAAAATCATCGGGTCTTATTAATCCATACTCTGGATGGTTCCAACGTATTAAAGCTTCGGCACCATCCACAGCCATCTGCCTAAGAGCAATTTTGGGCTGAAAATACAATTCGAACTGATTATCATGAATAGCTAGATCAATATCTTTTTTTAGATCCCACACCTTCTTCATATGCGCTTTAAACTGAGAGTCATAAATCACATTGTTTCGGTTCGATATACGACCATTCTCCATTGCAAGCAAGGCATTTTTATAAAACTGCTGACCGCTATTATCACTATCAAAACTACAAGCAATACCTATCGAGGGTTCAAGTTCGATAGTTTCTTGCTCTATTCTTATGGCCGTTCTAATTTCCCGTGAAAGCCTTTCCGCAACGATCTTTAAGTGCCCTTGATTTAACACGCTAGGAATAACTACTAGAAACCCATCAATTGCGGTTTGAATGACATCTTCATGGTGAGGCGTACAGGCCAAAAGGCGGCTTTGTATTCTTTTGGAAACTAACTCAAGTGCTGAAAATCCAATATTGATTTCCATGTGGTTTAATTCAAAGATCTTAATCAAAACAATCGCAATATTACGATTTTCCGTTGCAGCATCATCGAGTCGAGTTTGTAAATAGCCATACAGTTGACTTCTTAACGCATTAGTTTCGATTAACAGATTCAACCTTATTTAACCTAATAACAGAGCACTAGGGTCAATGCCATAAGAACCTGGCTCAAGACTCTGGCTTATATTAATATTTCTGCCATCTTCAGTCATTTCCGTTTCGTAAAGGTCAATGGTCGGAAACTCATCATAAAGGTGCTTATTTTGATCCAAAATAAGCATGATAGTTGGTCTTAAACGCCTAGTACGATACTCTGACATCACCACACCAACTTCGCCCGTAGATAACTCTACTAAGGACCCTGCGGGATAAATCCCAAGTGCTTGAATAAAAACTTCTACTAACGCCGGGTGAAAATCAACGTTACGCCACTCATAAAGTTTTCTAACCGCATCAGCTGGTGACATGGCAGGCGCGTACGCGCGTGTGGTTGAAATAGCATCGTAACAATCAACAATTGCAGCAATTCTGCCAAATAGTGGTATATCGTTACCCTTTAGTTTCTCGGGATAACCTTTTCCGTTCATGCGCTCATGGTGACTTGCTACCATATCAATCACTTCTTTAGAATCTTTGCCGCTTTCCTTGATCATTTCAATACTCATTCGCACATGATCCCTAACTAGTTCAAATTCAGACTCGCTAAGTTTCCCAGGTTTATTAAGCAGGCTTTTAGGAAGTTGCAGTTTACCGATATCTAATAACGCGGCGCCAACGGCCAAATTATTGAGTTGACGTTTAGTGAGCCCAAGTTGGCGGCCGAATGCCACAGCCAATACCGAACACCTTAAAGAGTGCTGATACATATAATCGTCACTCTTCTTAAGCCTAACAAGCCACAATACAGCGTCTGGGTTACGCACAACACTTTCCACCATTTGCTTGGTGGACTCTCTAAACTTACTCAGATCAAGCTTCTGTCCTTTCTTTAAGTTCCTAACCAAAGCTTCTGTGTTTAACGAAAAGTCTTCAAACTGAGCCTTAACTGCTTTCAGCTCTTTTTTCATCGGCGCAGAGTCGGTATATTTCACCTTATGAACATGATGTTTATCCGAATCAGAAAAGGTATATTCTTGATGCTGACTAAAAGATGGTATCTCACTTTCAATCTCTTGATTAATATCGATATAGACAAATTCGCATAAATTCATCAAATCTTGGATTTCGTCTTCTGACTGAAGAATAAAACCTTGCAGAGGGTAAGGCGTTTCTAGCCATGGCCTATCGAGATCACAAACGTACATGCCAACTTTTAGTTGGCCTACTCTAATTTTCTCGCGGATGATATTTTGAGACATTAACCGACTTGCTCGCTCCACTGAATGGTCAAAATAGTCTGGAATTTTGAAATCTAACTCAAGACCCTTTTCAGTATAGCAACGATTTTTAAAAATAGTCGCTAAATGCGGCGAAAAACCGCATAAAATGACCACTTGTGAGTCTAAAATTGTAACAGGGGTTTATTTTGCTGAAAGTACGATGATTTTTTTCCTTAATTCTTCATCATCTTGTTTACCGTAACGAACAATCACTTCACTCTTTTCATCATTATTTAAATCCGCAGAAGAGAGCATTGAACCATCTTGAGGTAGCACTAAACGGTGGGTTTTGGTACGGGATTTAAACATATCTTCGCTGTCATCACCGGTATGAATTGAAAGTCGTTTCTCACTTGCCGATAGCATGATTTCCTTAAAACCGTCACCGTTAAAATCGGCCGCAAGAATAACGGGCTGGCCAGCGCGGCCTGAAGACAGGCTAAAATTAAGGTCAACCTCTTCTTCAAACAAGGGCTCTTCTTGATAGTTATCGTCACTATCCAAACTAAACAAATATACATCCTGGTCAATACTTCCTGACATTAGCGCGCCAATAATTTGCGAAACGCCAATATCAAACGAAGAAACTAAGATTTCCTGACGGCCGTCTTTATTGCTATCTATCACCTGCAAACCCGATAAAGTGCCTTCTGCGCTAATTTGGGTATTCATCTCTTTCGGAAAGCTAAGTAACCCGTTTTCGTTCTGTCCGTAAAATATTTCATACCTATTCTCTCTGTCGAGAACACCGTTGCTCTGTGTATTAAGAACCATCAAGTCAGTTATGTTGTCACCATTAAAATCTTGAATTTTTTCAACCTTTTTGTGCTTCAAATCACTTTGGTCACGAGACTCTCCGTCCGCTCCCTTTAGCATCCACCATGGCATTCCGGAAACATTTTCGGGTAATAGGATAGCATTACGTAACTCGCTAAATTTGCCATCTTTAAGCTGCTCGTAAACCATCATTTTTCCATCTTCGATAACTATCATGTCGGTTAACTGATCAAAATTAGTATCTGCTAAATAAAACTGCTCCTCACTGAAAGAAATTTCATTACGCTCCATGTCCACACGCGCACCGACTGGCAAATCATTTGCTAAAAATTCACCATTACTCTGTTGAACTAATACCTTTAGTTTCTTAAAGTCGGTGACATGAATATCGTCCAAACCATCATCATTAAGATCTTTCACTAACCTCTTGCGCGTTACAAATTGTGGCTCATCGACCAGATAAATAGAATCTAATTCAGCCAATGATGTAACCATGGTTGTTTCAAAATTTACCAGCGAAAGCTCAGAATTACTTAAAAGCAGTGCGCGCGTATTCCCTTTTTGATTAGCTAACAAGTCAAATGCGATCGTTGAACTTGGAATTTCAACCTGAGTAATTAAGTCGAACTTGGCGGTTTCGCTGTTTAAACCATAGATTTCCATCACTTTTTCAGCCTTCTCGTTTAGACCTATAAGCAATATTTCTTGCTGTTGATCGCCGACAAAGTTGGCAGTCATAATTGGGTGAGTTATCTCTATAGCCGTTTCAAACTCTGTTTGCTTAAAGTATTGTGGCTTTTTCTTCGCGTAAGCATTAGCGCTTAACGCCAAAATTAATATACCTTGAATTATCCTAGCTAGCATTGTTAAACCTTTCCTTAACTATTCAATATAAAGGAGACATTATCCACGCCCCACCTGAACCTATACTTAATCGCCGACGACATTCAAAGATTCGACAATGCTTAATAGACGCCCTCGATGAAGTAAAGTTCATCTGGGTATTTTTTATCAGAACCTCAACAACTCTCGACTTAATCCAAAGGCTAGAAGGCTGAATTTCCGCTAATCCATCACTAGAGCTAAGTTAATAGCCAGTGCATATAATTTAACTGGTAATCGCTAGCGGTGAAAACGACTGACAAGTTGGCATCAATTCAAGGCGGTTTATATTCACGTGTTTAGGCTGGCTAGCGCACCAATAAACACTCTCAGCGATATCCTCAGCAACCAGAGGTTCAACTTGCTCATAGATAGAAGCTGCTTTTTCCTTGTCTCCATGAAACCTAACCTCAGAAAATTCGGTTTGAGCTAAACCAGGTTCAATATTAGTAACTCTAACACCTGTGCCAGCCAAATCAGCTCGAAGATTTAAACTAAACTGCTCAACAAACGCCTTAGTCGCGCCATATACGTTGGCTCCAGGATAAGGATAAGTACCTGCTATAGACCCGATATTAATAATATGACCTCTTTGCTGCTCGACCATCATGGGCAATATTGCCCGGGTCATTTTGGCAAGACCGATTACATTGGTTTCAATCATTGTTTGCCAGTCGTTTAAGTCAGCCTGGTGCGCCGGAGAAAGCCCTAAAGCTAAGCCTGCATTATTTAGCAGTAAGTCGATCTCTACTTGCATCCCTGAAATAAAGCCGACTAGATCACTAATAGATTCATCGTTAGTTACATCAAGTCTTTTTATATAACAGTTTTCCGCTCCTAACTCCTTTTGTAACTCCTCTAAACGAGACTCTCTTCTTGCCGTTGCCAAAACTAGCCAACCTTGCTCAACGAATTTTTTGGCGCTTGCCATTCCAAATCCAGAGCTTGCGCCGGTGATAACAACTAGTTTACGATCAGATGACGGCATGAGCGACCTCGTTTATTTAGGTGGAGACTAATACTATGGCAACCTTTGCCATTGGTGATATTCAAGGATGTTACCAGAGTTTTAAAAAGCTACTCAAGAAAATTAAATTTAATCCTAATCGAGACCAATTGCTATTAGCTGGCGACCTGATAAACCGAGGCCCACAATCCTTGGAAACCATGCGGTTTATTATCCAACACCAAGATTCAATTCAGTGCGTTCTTGGCAATCACGATTTACATTATCTAGCGGTTGCTAACCATTGCCAGCCTATTGGCAGATCTGACACATTTCAAGATATATTAAACTCAAACGACAATGACGCTATTTGTTGTTGGCTTTCTCGCCAACCGCTCGCTTTATATAATAGTGATTTCGATGCGCTAATGGTACACGCAGGTTTACCAGCTTTCTGGTCCCTTGACGAGGCTATTGGCTACTCCAAAGAGGTTTCAAAGGTACTGCAATCCCCTACTCGATATCAATATTATGTCTCCATGTATGGCAACCAACCAGACCGATGGTGCGATTCTTTGCTAGGTATGGACCGTTTACGATATATCACCAATGCGTTAACCAGAATGCGTTACTGTCGCCAAGATGGACGATTACAATTGACCAATAAGAGCCCACTTAATCAAAAACCATCGCAATTAGTCGCTTGGTTTCAGTTGAACAATAGTCGATATAACGGCCATATATTATTTGGTCACTGGGCCGCACTAAACGGCCAATGCGATAGACCAAAGCACTTTGCCCTCGACACAGGCTGTGTTTGGGGAGGCGAGCTAACCGCGCTTAGGCTGGATGACTTGAAAAAGTTTGCCGTAAGCGCTCAATAATCCCGTATTAACTAGTATTTGACCAGGAATGAGCCACTTTTGTGTCCGCGGCTGAGTTAATCATCACAATTAACGAGTAATTATCATGACAAATTCAAACATCACGACTAGAATATAGTGTTATCTAATAAATTTAGTAGAACCAAAGGGATAGACATGATATTTCAACTAAATCCTAAGAAATATTTGCTGGTTTTGAGTTGTCTTTTTTGTAGCTCGTTAGGGGCTCAAGACTATTTCAAGAAGAAACCAGTGACGTTTGAAAACGAATTTCGATTTTTTATTGAAGGTGCACTTCATAAGGGCTCCGATACAACTGAAAACATCCCCTTCTATAGTCGACAATTCGACGTGTTTTATAGCGGCCGTGAAGTAGCCGTAGTTGGCAATTATAATGGCAGTGCTGCTGGCGAGTTTTACCGAGATGAAATTCAGGCGGGCGGTTATTTTAGAGGGTCTTTTGGCGCTGAATTTCCAGTCGCAGAAAATATCGCCTTTTCTGCATCCGTCGGATTCCTATATGACCAAATCACCGGTGACCTAAATGATGGTTCCGGTGGTCAAGGTTATGCGACTTTTAAAACAACCGTTGTCGATTTTCTTGGGTTTTACATGCTAGACAGGCATCGTTTTGGGATAGGCGGATCATTTCACTACGAACCAAAATTTGACTACAAAGAACAAGGGGCTGGCTTTTTAGCTCACAGCGTTTACCGGTTCTCTAGTGCACTAGGCGCATCAATCCAATATGACTATCTAGTCAGCAAGAATACAACCTTAGGTATCCGTTATACTGATATTAGCTACGATTTTAACGACGTAACAGTTGGTGACTATGTTGGTGGTGTGGGTACTCAGTTTAATGTGGACTGCGCAACTAACTGCGATGAGTTAATAGATGCCAGTAGTTTTAGTGGTCATTTAACCTATCGATTCTAGCTATAAAGAAACAGCTAACTATATGGCGCAATAAAAACAAATTATGACTTCTTCAATTTCGGTTTATGCCGGTAAAACGGCGATGGCCGAAATCAAATCTAATGGCCTTTCTAGCCAACAAGTCAAAGTCATGGCCGGCGCCTCTGGTGGCCCTAAATGGTTTACTTTATTTGGTTTAGACAAGTATATATTCGGCGAATTTTTTAAAAACAGACAACAAACCTTGCACACTATCGGCTCTTCCGCCGGTTCTTGGCGTCTCTCGTGCTTAGCGCAAAAAGATCCGGTTTCCGCAATTAAACGGTTAGCCGAGCTGTACTCAAATGAACGATATACCGATAAGCCAACCGTTCATGAAATCAGTGATAAAGCAGACGACCTACTAAAGAAAGTCTTAGCGGATAATGGCGCTAAAGAAATCGCGGAAAATCCAATAATTCAAAGCCATTTTATTGTCGCAAGAGCAAAAGGTTTAGCCACATCAGAAAATCGGGTATTACAAATGCTAGGACTTATTGGGGCCGCTAGCAGTAATGCGTTGTCGCGTCGATTACTCGATTGGTCATTTCAGCGATTCATTTTTTGCAGCCGTTTAAATAACGATGCCAATAGTTATTTTGACTACGCCGACAAAGCAACTCAATATCGGGCGTTGACCAAAGATAATGTTCACCAAGTGCTAATGGCTTCCGGCGCAATTCCAATGGTTTTAAGGGGAGTAAAGGATATTCCAGAAGGCGACCAAGGAATATATCGGGACGGAGGAATCATCGACTACCACTTGGATATTAACTTTGGCGATCAAGGACTAATTCTTTACCCTCATTTCTTTCCCACCATCAAACCCGGTTGGTTTGATAAAAGTTTAAGTTATCGACGGGCAAATCCAATGAATTTTGACCGAGCAGTGGTTATTACTCCTTCTCACCAGCATGTATCACAACTGCCTTTTGCAAAAATATCCGATAGAAATGACTTTAGTCAGTTAGAAACCGAACAACGAATAGAGTATTGGCAGACTGTTTTGAAGGAAAGTGAAAAGATGGCCGATGATTTCTCGTTACTGGTTGAAAAAGGCATAGGGATTGAAAATATAGAACCTATTGAAAACGCGATAGGCTAATTAGCTAGTCGCGAACGGATAAATTTTATACCTTGTACCCATATTCTTATCCTCTGAAAAACTGATTCTGCCTGTCATTTTTGTTGTCTATCGCTAAATAATGTACTCTAGGTAAGCTAACACCAATTCCCTAGCAATAAGAGTGAGTTTGATCATGAACATACGTCAGTATCATATCGTTATTTGGCTAGCCTTTTCCTTGTTATTGTTTTGTACTCCCTCATTGTCACAAAATGAATCCGCCGATATCGACCAAACCAATGATAATTCCGAAACAGCGGCACTAGAAGAAAACCAAACAGCAGCCGAAGAGACTGAAAAAACGCCCGAAAATATCGACCAACTAAAACGCCGAATTGCTGACATTATAAAGAAGCGGAACGTACCTGCCGTTGGAATAGCTATGATTGATGCTACTGGTCCAGTATGGATTGGCGCGCTTGGTTTAGCTAATTTAGAGAATCAAACTAAGGCGAATGAAAACAGTCTATTTCGCATTGGTTCCACATCAAAAATGTTCGTTTCATTGTCAATATTAAAGCTAGTGGAACAAGGTAAATTGTCTCTAGAGGACCGCATTATCGACTTGATTCCTGAGATTAAGTTTGAAAACCAGTGGCGGGATTCCGACCCTGTCAGAGTCGTTCATCTATTGGAACACACCACAGGATGGGACGATATCCATTTAGCCGAATATGCACACAACGACCCGACACCCGCAACTTTAAGACAAGGCCTAGACTATCACCCAGACTCGCGAGTATCACGATGGATACCCGGTTCACGGATGTCTTATTGTAACTCCGGTCCGCCGGTCGCGGCTTTTATCGTTGAAAAGATCACCGGTAAAAGCTTTGAAGACTACGTCCAAGAGAATTTTTTCGACCCAATGGGCATGCAAACCGCTAGCTATTTTCTATCTGAAGATGTCGTTAAACATGGAGTCACTCTTTATGACCCTGCCAATAAACCTCAAGACTATTGGCATATCATTATGCGGCCGTCCGGCTCAATTAACGCCTCCGCTGTTGATATGTCTAAGTTTCTTCAGTTTTACATAAATCGAGGTGCTGTTAATAATAATCAACTAGTTTCCCAGCAGTCTCTTGAGCGAATGGAAATTGCTAAATCCACAAATGCCGCAAAGGTTGGTCAACAATATGGGTATGGCCTTAGTAATTATTCATCGCCGCACAAGAGCTGGGTTTATCGCGAACACAATGGCGGGGTTAATGGCGGTTTAACGGAACTGGCTTACCTGCCTTCGGAAAATCTTGGGCATGTAATAATGACTAATTCAGGTAACTCCGCTGCTTTTGGCGAAATATCTGATCTTATTAGGGACTACGAAACACGCCTATTAGAAGAAAAACAGATCGAAAGTAACAGCGAAATAAATGAACAACATAAAGAATTGGAAGGACTCTATTTTCCAATAAATCCACGACAGAATTTAACCGCATTTCTCGATAGAATTACAGGCATTCAAAAAGTAGAATTTAGTGAAAATAGGATGGTACGACAGGGATTGTTAGGTGGCTCACCAATTAGATATATACCCTTGTCCAACAACCTCTACCAATCAGAGAAAACAGGCTTAGTCTCTCTTTCGGTTGCTAATGATCCTTTAGTGGGCCAAGTCATTCACGCAAACAACCTCGTTTTGCAACCGACCTCAGCGCTTATCGTTTTTGTTCAGCTTGCTATCCTATCTATTTGGATCATTAGTATCATTAGCTCACTAATCTATCTATTTGTTTGGGCAATAAGAAAACTCGATGGTAAGGTTCCGGGCGGGGCGACCATCAGAATTAGATTGTGGCCATTGTTATCAGCCATTTCAATAATATTCTTTATCGTCTTCTTTATTCAAGGCTCAAGCGACCCGTTTGAGTCATTAGGCGTGCCATCATTTGTTTCCGTTGGTATTATGTTATCCACTCTTTTCTTTGCATTATTTGCTTTGCTCGGAGTCTATACCGCAGTCAAAGAAAGAAACACAGCTATGAATAGAGTTAATTACTGGTACTCCAGCATCTCCTCAATTACCCATTTAATTGTGGTCTTATATTTTTGGTCATTTGGAATTATAGGTTTAATGACATGGGGCTGATGTAAAAAACTTGATGTAAAACTTGATGCAAAAAGCTTGAAGCAGAGACTTTAATGCGACGAACTGAATAAGACGAACTTAGTAATAAAAAATTAACAAACCGTTTTCAATAAGCTTTGTCTAAAAACACAATATTGAGGAGAATGGATATAGACCTCTGGTATTTTGGGGGACAAAAGTTAATCCTGTCTACAACCATCCATTTTGATGCGCAATTCGCGCAGCTTCGATTCGATTCTTGGCATCTAACTTACTACAGGCAGAAGAAAGGTAGTTGCGGACGGTACCCGCCGACAAATTTAGGCTTGCAGCGATCTCTTCGGTGCTGGCACCTGTTTTAGCTAACTGCAATGCTTTTCTCTCATTGGTTGTTAAAGGATCGGTCTCCATCCACGCATCTTGCAATAATTCTGGAGCAATCACCTTTCCGCCATTCGCTATTTTTCTAATCGCAGATATCAACTCATCTGAAGGAGAGTCTTTCAGAAGATAGCCTTTTACCCCTGCATCCATTGCACGTCTTAAATAACCGGAGCGAGAAAAAGTGGTAAGAATTATTGATTTAATCGATGATTTTTTTGACTGTATATTTTGAATCAATTCTATGCCCGTCATTCTAGGCATTTCGATATCTGTAATGACAATATCTATCGGACCATTATCGGAGTTAGATATAAATTCTAGCGCGTCTTGGCCATCACCCGATTGATGAACGACATTGATATCCTCCTCTAGCTCCAAAATTGTTGCTAAGGTAGTCAATAACATCGCCTGATCTTCTGCTATTAATAAATTAATCATACAATCTGTATTCTTATCCTTACTCAAGGTCTGTTTGGAATTTCGATTTGGATCTGAGTTCCATCATTTGATTGAATTGATAACTTTCCTTTTAGATTAGCGACACGCTCTGAAATTCCTTTAAGTCCAAATCCATTTGGTTGCCCCTGCTTAAAACCCACTCCGTCATCACTAACGCTCAGGTAAGTTGAACCAGACTTTTGGTAAACGGACGCGTCTACACGGCTAGATTCTGAGTGTTTTAAGATATTGGTAACCAACTCCTTTAAAATGATGGCTAGTTCTTTGTTAGTAGACTCTTCAAGATCAAGCTCACCATAATCATAATTGAAACTGATATCATTACTCTCCAGGACGTATTTAGCATGTGCTAGTTCCGTATTTAAATCACTCGTTCGATATCCCGTGACAACTTCCCTAACCTGCGAAAGAGCGGATCTGGACAATTCCTCTAGAGAAGAAATCTCCGCCTTTGCTCGGTCGATATCTTTATCAATTAACTTTTTAGCCAGCTCTGCTTTTAATGTAATTACCGAAAAAGTATGCCCTATCAGATCATGTAGGTCCCTAGCGATTCGTTCTCTTTCTGAGGTACGAGCTAAATCTCTAACCTCTTGTTGAGACAAGATTAGCTCTTTTCGTTTGAGCCCAATATCATGCTGATAAATATTGACGCCACCTATCATAAAAGTAAACAAGACTGCCGGTAAATAGAAAAATGCGTTATAGCTTAGTAACCAAGACAATAGCGAAATCCATCCAACAATAAATAACAATCCTAAGAAAGCTTTCTTAGCGTTACCTAAAATACAACAAAAAGCACCTGCATATACAAAGAAAACACTAGCTCCCGAGCTCAGAAAACTCATAAAAGAACCAATAATCAAGATTGCCAAAATATTCCACTTTATGCGTCTTGCGCTTGACCAGTAGCCATTAAAATAGAAGAACAGGAACAACAATGTACCTATGGTTGCGTAAACATAAGAATACTCAACCGGGTGATACAGGGCTAAACTAACAAAGAAAATAAACAGATACACAAGCCAAATGTACGGCGCAATTTGTTGCTCCATATCCTGCGGTAAAAGCTTTCTATGTATTGTGAGAAAAAACTCTTTCATTAATTTCACATTTTTATTTGTTTATATTAGCTATCCGCCGAGTTTTGGTAGATAGCTTGTATTTTTGTCGATGTAATAATGCTTCTAACATGCACATTCAAATTTCACATTATCAGTCAAATTTCAAATTATCATTCACGCTTACATCCATCATTCAAAATTAAAGCTATTACTCAAACTTCAAGCTATCAATCATAAACTCGAACTTACCAAGCTGCTGCGCTCTAACGATTGAAATATTGGTGAGATTTTTGCGATCTAAATTGCTGATTTCATCTAAATCAATTCGGTAGTTTTTCCATTGGGAAGATATCTTCACATCAACTTGAATTGGGCTAAGACTACCAGCTTGAAATAATAGTACAGATATTTGTTCTGTTTGAGAACCACCTTTAGCATCTAAAACCAAGTACTTCACATCCGTTAGTTCAACGCCTTGTTGCATACTTTCACCAAGCATATAGGCAACTCCCGACCAAGGAAACATGAATCCTGAACGTAATTCCCCAGAAATATGAAGATAGTGATTTGTTGCAGCCTGCCCCGAACCAATCTTATCTTTCAAAGAAATGGCTACGGTGGACTTTCCTCCGGCAAATTGATCGGTGGTTTCCGCTAAACCTTTTCCTATTTTTACTCGATTAAAAACACTACCCTCTTGCTGGTCAAAATCCGTAATTAGTCCATTTTCAATTTTCTGCAAAGGGTTTACAGCATCGTCATAGGTTTTACGAACGTAGGCTACTCCATTTTTCCATATCTGCAAGATATCTTTAGTTGCTTCAATATTTTGGAATGGGTTGCCATTAACTAAGACCATAGTCGCTAAGTCGCCGCTCTCAATTCTGCCACGGCGGCCAACCGGAAAGACTTTACTGACCGCCCCTGTAGCACTGTGAATGACTTGTTCATTGGTGAGACCAGCAAGAGATAAAAGAGCTAGCTCGCCGTGCAAACTTAATCCGTGAGTCGTTCCTGGATTAGGAGCGTCGCTACCGGCTAAAACGACCACCTTGGCTTTTGCCAAGCGACTAACGCTTTCAAGCGCGTTGTTAAAGCCTTGGGCAGGAATACCAAAGTTTGGAAAACTTGCGGTTAGTTGGCTTCTTTGCTGTCGCGTAAGGTAGTCCGTATTAGCAAGCGATGACAATAGTTTTGTACCGTTAGTCAAACCGGCAACGGAGGCTTGTACTGATAGAGTAGGAATAATAAAGGCCTTTCTACTAACCATCAATTCAACAAACGACTGATCTGCAACTTTATCCATAAAACTATGAATGATTCCGTCGGCCCCAAGTTCAATGGCCTCTGTTGCAGATACCAAATCATCGACATGAACCACTAACATTCGGTCCCTTCGATGAGAAGATTCAATCAACGCTGCTAGAATTTCTCTACTAATTGACGGTGAGTATTTTATTTTACTTTTATCCGAGCTATAAACAGCCTTAATATAATCAGCCCCTTGTTCGACTCTTTGATCGACAAAATCCGAAACTTGTTCAACCGTACTTAATACGGGAATATCAAAACCATACTCAGTTCCGTGGCCACCTGGCGCTGTTGCGAGAATAGTGGCCGAAAATAGGTCAGCACTTTGAGTATTGCTTCTTCTGTCTCGTAAAGCTTGCTGATCATTGGCAAATTCTGGCATGGTAAACATGTCTAACTCTGTGGTCACACCAAAGTTTATTGCCTCCTCTAAGGCGCTCTGAAAGGCATGAGTATGAGAGTCAATTAAACCTGGTAACAACGTTTTTCCCGCACCATCAATTTCGGCAAATTCTTTTTGCGCTGGTAGCTGATTAGAAATTTCTGCAACCTTGAAGTCTACAATTGAAACATCTACCTCATTAAACAATCTGTTTCCATCATAGAAACGGACGTTTCGAATAATAAAGTTCTGACTAGGTCCGTTTTTCTGTAGCTCCGTCGAACCACTTTTTGTCTTTGTTTTCTCTAGCGTTGGTTCCGGTAAGAACATAAAGAATAAAACAATACAAATTATGATTGCTAGTATCTTAATTTTCATTATTGTTTGTCCTTCTTATGGTAGGCCTTAGTCGCTAGGAACATAAATAGCAGCGTATAGGCCGCTAATACCGATACATGCAGGGCAACAGGAAACCCTAAGTCCATATCGGTAATTTTAAGAGCCAATTGGGCTAAATGGTATGGCGGAAGTAGATTAGCAAATTGTTGCATGATCTCCGGTAGAAAATTTATTGGCAGCCAAAGTCCTGACAAAAATCCCATAGGCAAATAAATTAAATTAACGGTTGCCGGGGCACTATTTGATTTTAGATATAACCCCAATGTCATGCCGATGGCGCAAAATGGCAAAGAACCCAGTACAAAGATTAGTGCCAAGGCAATCCACTGCCAGCGCATCAAACGAACGTCACCAAACATTGCTCCTATGGCAAATAATAATAGGATAATTAGAGACGCAAAAATAAAGGTCAAACTAACTCGAGATACGATATACGCAGAAGCAGGCATTGGCGAGACCTCCTTTAAATCGAACCACCCTTGCCCTCGTTCAATCGCAATGCCTACGCCGAACGAAAATAATGCCGGGCCAATGACACCAAATACCGCATACGTAATCATTAGATAGGTAGGCATGGTCGCTGGATTCATTGAGAATACAATTCCGAAAAATGTATAAAACATGATAGGAAAAAGTAACGTTGGAATGCTAAACCCTGGAGTTCTAAACAAACGAAGCGTTTCGGTCTTAGCTTCCAAATAAAAGATATTGAACAAGTTTGGTTTATCGTTAACTAGTGATTTCATAATTTACTCGCTTAATCTGTTATGTTGTAGGCTATCTTCGTTATTTATTAGCTCAAAGGCATCTTCAAGCGCTGCACCGATTATGGTTAAGTCTCTTAGTTTGAGCTGTTTATCAAATATCTCCGCCATCGTTTTCTCAGCACAAGCTGATTCCAACTCAAAATAACAAGAACCATCTTCATTGGGGTTATTTCTAGCTACCTGACTAACTTTAGCTACGGTTTCTAATTGCGAAAATGCAGCGATTGTTTCGGTCGAGTTAAATCGTATTTTCTTCGTATTAATTTGAGACTTAATTTGTTCGGGAGAACCTTCTCGAACAATATTTCCTCGGTTAAGCATGATTACTCGGTCAGATAGTTGGTCCGCTTCTTCCAAATAGTGTGTGGTCAAAAGAATGCTGGTACCTTGTGATTTCAATTTCTCTATAGCTTCCCATAAAGACTTTCTGGCGGTTATATCCATACCGACCGTCGGCTCATCTAGAAATAGCAACTTAGGATTTCCACAAATGGCTAAAGCGAATAGTAACCGTTGCTTCTGACCACCGGACAGAGTCTTGCTATATTGATTTTCAATATCCTTTAGTCCGGAAAAAGCCATCACCAGGTCATAGTCCATTGGGTTGACGTAATAGCTCTGGAATAGTGTGATGTGCTCTTTGATTGTGGACATATCCGGTAACCCTGATACTTGCAGCATGGCACCGCACTGTCGCTTTACTTCGAGCGCTCCGGGCCTATTACCGAACAAGCTAATATCACCACTATCTAAGCTCAGTCGGCCTAACATTGTGCTAATTAGAGTGGTTTTGCCCGCTCCATTAGGTCCTAACACCGAAAGGACTTCCCCTTCAAAAAGGTCAAGATCAACATTATTCAATACGAGCTTGTCATCGAAGCGTTTGGTCACCCCGCGGATAGAGGCTATTGGTTCATTTTGACTGGTTTTCATAATTTTCCTTAGGTTTGAACGACATTAAGCTAGTCAACGTGACTAGCTGACCTTGAAAATATTATGACTAATGGAGAAAGAGAAAATAATAGAGGATTGTCACCAATCACCGATGACATTTGTCATAACAGGGCGTTTATCGACCCTAAAGCGAGGTAAATCTAAAAATACATTAACAATATCAACTTAGAATTTTAAAGATAGGTAAGCCTGTGCAGCGCCGAAAGTGGAAATTTAGGCTGGATAGCAACTTTCTTGCAGCGAGGGATAATCTGAAACTAACCGGGACCCTAAAGACGGGGATTTGAGTTGATAGACCACTATCGAAGGAAAGCAGAGTAGGGGGCAAAAACAATCACCCCCTTTAGTAACTTCAGAACGACATTTACGCGTTACTCATCATCACCGTCAAAAGTTCGATGTTTTCTGTGCTCAGCCTTCATTTCTGCTAGTTCTTGGCGTTGCTCTTCGGTTAACAGCTCCCCAATCTCACGCTTTTTTGCAATATGCATAATCATTAAATCACTCTTTACGTCCGCGATCTGAGCGGATAACGTCTTTATTGCTGAAGCATCAACGGTTTCCGCTTTAGCCAGTTCTCGCAATTGGTCCTTAAGCGGTGCGATACTATCTCTTTTTGCTTGAGCCGCTTGCATTCCGTCTTTAATTGCCGCTTTAATATCTATCTTTTGCTGCTCTGATAAATCGAGGTGGGATAGATGATGCATGGCTCGTTTCATGTTAATACGACGCATTCCACGCTTTCTAAACTCGCCACCGCCATGCCCTTCGCCGTGCATTCGGTGTTCGCCCTGGTGTTTGTGTTTAGGCCCTGCAATACTTGTTTGACTGACTCCAGCTACTGCTAAACCTAAAATTGCACCGGTAATGATTGCTAATTTTTTCATGGTATTTCCTCATCGTTTAATTTCAACCACCGGATTAAGCACCGGCGCTATTTAAGATGGTTTGTTTCCGCTAGAAACACGACCCGTCTTCCACGATAAACAGTTTACAGGGTGTAAAGTAAAGTAGGCTTTTGCTTTTGTAAAGGTTGTGTAAAGAGCCGTAAATACAGATTTAGCCCCCCGTAAGCTATGCTAAACTTACCCCATGAACTTACTACTTGTCGACGACGATATTGAACTCTGCCAGCTCCTTAAGGAATACTTGGAGCAAGAAGCAATGCATGTCAGTATTTGCCATAACGGTGCAGACGCTATAGAAGCGATTAAAAAGAATACCTTCGATTTAATGGTGTTAGATGTGATGATGCCGGTAAAGAATGGCTTTGATACCTTATCTGAAATTCGTCGTAACAACGACCTTCCGGTTATTATGCTAACCGCTAAGGGCGACAAAATTGATAGAATCGTGGGGTTAGAAATGGGAGCCGATGACTATGTCCCGAAACCTTGCGATCCACGAGAACTAGTCGCTAGAATTCGCGCTATTGCAAGACGAACCAACCAACAACAAAATGGCCATAGCAATAATCTAACAAACGGACACGATAAAATTGAGCAGGACGATGTACTGCTCAACAAAAGTAACCGCCAGGTACTTGTAAATCAAAGACCCGTTGAGCTAACTGCCACAGAGTTTGATTTTCTTGAGTTATTACTTCGTCATAGTGGTGAGTTGGTTAGTCGTGAAACAATCAGTCAGGAAGTTTTAGGTAAACGGTTACAGAGTTTTGACCGCAGCATAGATATGCACGTTAGCAATCTTAGAAAAAAATTAGGACTTAGAACCGATGGCCTTGAACGTATCAAAACCCTCCGCGGTAATGGCTACCAGTATCTAGCGTGAGGCGTTTATGAAGAGACCAAAACTAAAAATCACCTTGTTCTGGAAGATACTCCTTTGGTTTTGGTTGATATTAGTCATTGTTTTTTCTTTGAATCTTTTTCTAACCCAAATAAGTAATGAAAATACCCGCTATAGAAAGCTACCCCCTCATTTGCATCAACAACTGCTCAATACCCGTCATAAGTTATACCCATTACTAGAGCGCCAACTTATTCAAAAACGAAAACGTCATCGTACCAAGTTTATGCGTAATGCGTTCGTAATCGATGGGCAAGGAAATGATGTTTTTGGCAGGGATACCCCTGAAATGCTGCAACTACTTGATCAACGGGTCAAAAAAACGAAAGAGCCTGCCAGTGCTTTTAAAAAGAAGTTTCTTTATTACGGCGGCATCGAAATGCGGATTGATAATAAAGACTATCGATTATATCTTTCACAAAACCTATCTATTTTAAGCCGAGGATATTTCAGTATTTTCGTTCGAGAATTTGCTCATAATCTTTTGGTCTCGATCTTTTTTGTCAGTTTTCCCTTAAGCTTCCTACTCGCTTGGTTTTTTACCCGCCCAATCAAAAAGCTTCAACAAGCCATTGCCGACATTACTGAGGATTTGGGTAACCGAAACAGTCTTAACCGGCTATCAAAACGAACCGATGAATTCGGAGACTTGGCTAATGATTTTGCGATAATGGCAACCCATATTGAGTCCGCAATAAGTTCAAAAGACCAACTACTTAGCGATGTATCCCATGAGCTAAAGTCACCGCTAGCGAGACTACAGATATCCTTAGGTCTCGCCTACAAAAAGCAATCTAGCGAGCAATCCTCGGAATTAGACCGAATCAAGCTCGAGGCGGATCGAATGAACTCTATGATTACCAGCCTGCTTGAATACTCAAAACTCGAACACAGCAATTTTCAAAATGAGTTAACAACAATTGAGCTAGATAGTTTTCTTAAATCTATAGCCGATGACGCTACTTTCGAAGGTCAAGCAAAGGGAGTTATCGTAAATGCAGAGCTCGATTGTAATATTTCACTCGCTGTGAAGCCTTCGATGCTTATGAGCTGTTTCGAAAATGTTCTAAGAAATGCCATTCGATATGCGGACAATAAGGTTATCATGCGAAGCTTTCTCGATACTCATAACAATCGCGCTCTTATAGAGATTATTGATGATGGTTGTGGTGTCGAAGAGCAACAACTCGAGAGAATATTTGATGCCTTTTATAGACCCGAAAGTGACCGCTCTCGACAATCGGGTGGTGTCGGCTTAGGGCTATCTATCGCTAAGAAAGTTATAGATGCTCACGACGGGAGTATATCCGCTGAAAATATAGAACCTACCGGACTGGCAATTCGCATTGCGCTACCAATTCATAGTTAAGAATTCACGGTTCGTTTTTCTCGACAGTTTTTTTTCGACAGTTTTTTTCGACAGTCTTGTTCTACAATCTTGTTCTACAGTCTTGAACGGCTTCCCTGAGCTGTTATTTTAACCGGTTGAACTTGTATCTGGCAGCAAGCGTAATTTATGACAATTCAGGATTTCTTCAAACTGAAATTTTAAATTGAATATAGGTTAGTCGAACTAAATCGATTTTTGCCAGAACAAAGCTCTGCCCATTTCAGGGTCTAATTGGTAATCGCTGTATCCGAATTTAATATAGGCATTTTGCGCCACCTTGTTACCCTCAAGCACTTCTAAAGTAACTTTACAACAACCTTTCTCCTTAGCCCGCTCTTCAACTCTAGCCAACATCAGTTGACTAATTCCTAACCCTCTAAATTCCTTCTTGACCACAACATCATGAATATTGATCAAAGGTTTGCATTTGAAAGTTGAGAACGCTTCAAAACAGTTAGTAAGACCAGCGGCTTTTCCATCAACATAACAAATAACACTGAATGCCGATGGTACTTTTGATAACTCAGTTGACAAGTTTTGTTTAACATCTTCGGCTAGCGCTTCTCCACCGCCCATAGGGTCTTCAGCATATTCATTGAGAAGGTCGCCAATATCCAATGAATGCTTTTGATCTAAGTAGTCCGCTATTAATACCTTTATTTTCATTAGTTTTCCTATTTACCTAGTTACTCAACCGTAAAATCCAGTGCCCTGATTTATTTTTGCCTATTCAACAAACCATCTAAATTTTCTAAATATTACAACAGTCAGATAAAAAATACCCGAACCGTCCAGAAAAATCTAACCGGTTCGGGCCAAAACGCACACAAACTTAGGAGGATAGCTCTAAGTTCTACCACTGTGGTTGTGGCGTGCTGACTAACTAACTCTTTAACGTTGTAATCGCATCTGACGGGCAACGATCTGGACTAATGCTTAACTTAGTTACTCTAAATCGACTAGTTACGATCAACCCTAAGCGGCGTAGATTCTTGAGTGGAATAAGCATCAATAAGTTACCCGTTGCGACTAGACAAAAGCCGTAAATGGTAAAAGTAGTCCATTCAAATCCTTCGTACGCGCTGCTAATAACCACCGCAACCACTGGAAACATAACGATCGAATAACTAGCCTTTTCTGGCCCGATACTTTTCAGTAGGTAAAAATAGCTATAAAAAGCGATTACCGTTCCAAATATTGCAAGGTAAGCAAGGGACAATAGATAGTCAGACTCAAAACTGATAGTAAATTGGGCACCGTTATACCAAGCGATCATTGCCAAAAATACCGTTCCATAAAGCATTCCCCAGCCACTTGTTTGGAAAACGGGGTAATTCTCTTTGGAGTTTCTGACGCTGATCATATTACCCAGCGAAGCAAAAATAACACCCAGCATTACTAGCGCTAAACCGTACACGGAACTCGCGCTATTTTGATAGTTCACAAGTTCAGGCCAGAACAATACGATGATTCCGGATACCCCTAACGCCGCTCCCAAATAGGTTTTGGTTGTGATTTTTTTACCGAAAAATAGACGAGTATTAATGATATTAACCAGCAGAAGCATTGAAAAACCAATCGATGTCATCGCTGAAGTTAGATAGTTTTGGGCTTCATATAACACAAAATAGTTTAAGCAGAAATTCAACAGGCCAAGCAACGCAATGTAAACATGCTGACCAATGGTAAAGCTTAAGTTAAGTCCGCGTAGCTTGCTGATTGCCAATATAAGAATTGCGGCCAGCCCGAATCGATAGATCAAAGATACTTCTACCGCCACATGACCCAGCTGGAATTCAATGGCAAACCAAGTACTACCCCAAATGAGAACCGTTGTAATGTATAAGAATGTATTTTTCATAACTAATGACCAGTAAATTTGAGTTGTTGCAGCTTTTTTAGAAGCCTCAATAACACTATTGACTAAACAGGGTTACAAATATACGCCTAAGCTGTATACTTAACATATACTGAAAACTGTAAATGCGACCTATACAGATAAAAGTTATAAGAACGCTTTCGCTAGTGCTTTAAATAAAAAATATGGATGGTATAGGTACTAAGAACACTATGAGTACTAAGAATACTATGAGTACTACGGGAACTATGAGCGGTCTGGGTAGTTAGAAAAATTACTTGATAGCTAGAAAGCTAGAAAGCTAAAATTGAGATAAAAGAATAAAAGGTTGAAGAGCACTATGTCAACAATGATTAATAAAAGTAGCCAAGATTTTTTGTACCAGCAAGTCGTTGATTTGATTCAAACCATGCAATCTTCGGGTTCCTTAAATAGTGGCGATAAATTACCGTCACTCAGAAAACTCAGTCGCCAGTTAAAGATTAGCATTCCCACGGTCAAACAGGCATACGTTGAACTCGAGCGGCTGGGTAAAGTTGAAGCCAGGCCTAAGTCGGGGTATTTCTTAAAGGCTATTGAGAGCTCATTTAACAGCCCGAAAAGAGCTAGCTTTGTAAGACGCCCTGTGGAAGTAAGATGTCAGTCGCTTGTGGAACAATGCTATCAAGCCGTTCATGCCCCCAATAACGTTCAACTAGGCACTTCTCACCCAGTAATGGCGAGCCCGCCAGATAAGACCCTTGCTCGAATTATGAGAAGAGTGTTGGCTCAACAGGGACCGAAAGCAATGTTGTATGGTCCAATGGACGGATACCTTCCATTAAAGCAACAACTAGCTCAAAGATATTTGCAGCAGGGGATAGACGCTCGCTCGGACGACATTATTATTACCAATGGTGCACAGGAAGCTCTGGCGATCGCGTTGCAATGTGTCGCTGCACCCGGCGATATTATCGCGGTAGAATCTCCCACTTACTTTGGCATTTTAGAGCTGATTGAAAATTTGGGAATGATGGCACTAGAAATTCCAACCTGCTCTGAATCCGGAATTTGTCTAGACGACTTACAACAATCCCTTGATAGTTGTGATGTTAAAGTTTGTATTTTTTCATCCCTAATCAATAACCCAACCGGCTCGCTAATGTCGTCGGACAAACGGCGTCAAATTGTTCAAATAACAGAATCAAGAAATATCCCTCTGATTGAAGATGCCGTTTATGGAGAGCTGCATTTTAATCAGAGCGACGAGCTCCCGATGCAAGCCTATTCAACAAAAGGGCTAGTTATCACCTGTAGTTCTTTTTCAAAAACAGCCGCGCCTAGCTATAGAGTCGGTTGGTTACTTTCAAACAAATATGAAGAAAAAGCAAAAGGGTTAAAACGAGCCTTATCCTACTCTACCTCATTGCTAAATCAAATGGTGATCTATGAGTTTGTTCGTAGCGGCGATTACGATCGTCATCTAAAACGGTTAGTCCAATGTCTTCGGGTCAATAAGGAAAGAATGTTAGCGTCATTAGCGAAACACTTTCCAGAAAAAACTTGCTTCTCAAACCCACAAGGGGGTGGCGTCATTTGGCTAGAATTACCTCCAGGATGTGATGCTATTGAACTTTTTCAAAAATCAGTAGAGGTGGGCACAAGCATTACGCCAGGCATGTTATTCTCAGCCACAGGAAAATACAAACGATGCGCTAGAGTTAGTTATGGACTTCCTTGGGGTGATGACGTTGAAGCAGCAATTGAGCAGCTAGGAGCGTTTGCGAAAGAAATAGTGAACAACACTGAAAGTTGAATTTAGTTTAAGGATTTCCTAACCCCTAACTCCTAACTCCTAGCTCCTAGCTCCTAGCTCCTAGCTCCTAGCTCTTAGCTCTTAGCTCTTAGCTCTTAGCTCTTAGCTCTTAGCTCTTAGCTCTTAGCTCCTAGTTCCTAGTTCCTAGGAGCTAAAATCAATCCTACTCATAACGCAATGCCTTAACGGGATTGGTCGTAGCTACCTTAATCGCATGAACCGCTATAATTAGACAAGCCAGAGCAATCGCAATTATTCCGGACAGAATAATAATGGGTACTTGGAAGCTAATTCGCTCTGCAAAAAACTGTAGATAGAGGTTTGCTGCAAAATAGGCCATAGGGAGTGCAAACAATACAGCCCACATTACTGGCTTAGAAAATTGCCATAACAGTAGTCGAATTATTTGCTGAACCGACGCCCCTAAAACAATTCTAACACCTATTTCTTTGGTTCTAGAGCGAGCCATAAATGCGGCCAAACCAAACAATCCAATCAATGCTAGCAATAGAGCTAGTGCCGCAAATCCAGCTAGTACGCCATTCATTATTTTATAAATTGCATAGATATCATTGAATAGACCATCTAAAAAATCGTGTTCGATGGGGTAGTCGGGTATCACCCGCTTCCATACTTCTTCGACCTCGGAAATAACCGATGCAGACGCACCTTGACGGATTCGCACTGCGCCATAACGATGAGGCTCTGGACTATTTACAAAGATCCAAGGCTTTATCTTGTTGTGCAGTCCTAACAGGTTTTGATCCTCCATTACGCCTACAATCCTGTATTCTAGCGCAGATTCATCTTCACCTCTATCTGACCAAAACACCGTTCCTACTGCCTCATTAACATCGCTGTATCCCAAGTTTTTAACAAGCAACTGATTGACGATAACATTAGCACTTTCGGCGTCAGTCGCTGGCATAGCATCAGCGCTAATCTCTCTGGAGAAATCACGGCCAGCTAGCAGTGGTACATCAAATGTTTTGATAAAGTCGTGATCAACTAAGTTCAAGTTTGTTGAAAACTCGTTATCCTTGTCACCTTTCGCTAGGCTCACCGAACGATGATTGTTACTTTGCTCGAATGGTGTTTGTGCGGTAAAAGTGACATGGGTAACATCGCTTAATTGCAGCAACTCATTTCTTAAAGTGTCTTCTCTTTCCCTTATAGATTCGACTGCCGTTCTTTTAAGAACCAGCACTTCATCCTTCGGAAATATTTCGCTAGATTCTCTGACCTTAGCATTCTGGAAATAAACGATGAGTACGACTGCTAACATAAAAATGGCCAGTAAAAATTGTGTTCCAATCATAATCGAACGGAATAGGTTTCCTTTGCCAGTTTTGGTCTTCAAATTAGTTAACGCTTCTATTGGTGTCGTCCGGGTAATCAGAAAACTCGGATACGCCCCAGCTACAAGCCCCACTACGAAAGTCGTACTAAATAGCCAAGGCACTATACCAAGGTAATCAAGAGATACAGATTTACTTGTGGCTTCGTTGAATGATGGAATAACTAGTTCCAAGAACACCAATGCCAATATCATCGCGACAAACGCAATGGTCAAACTCTCCGTTAAAAACTGAGCGATGAGTTGTTTTCTACTTGCCCCTAAGGTTTTACGAAGACCCACTTCACGAGTACGACCTAAGCTTTGAGCCGTCGCCAAATTGGTATAGTTTACGATTGCAACAATCAAAACTAAAATCCCTAAGATTTGAATACTTTCCAAAACCGGCATTCCAACCATATCCCAAAATGATGAATGAGTACTTTTTAGTGGTACCGCCCTTATTGAGCTCATAAATTCATCTTTCATTTCTGGGTCAACATGATTGTCATAGATGGTATTTATTTTTTGGTTCAAATCGTCCAATACCATTGGTTGCTTTGTCATAATATAGACGTGATTTCCGCTACTAATATTCGTCCAGTTACCTTCGAGATTCCAGCCGTCTATTCGATTAAGTGCCACTAGCGGTACTAATATTTCAACGGGTTCACTGATCAAGGAAGAATTGAAATGACTATTATTGGGTAGGTCTTCAATAACAGCCGTAATACGAAGATCATGATCATGATTAAGGAAAACAGTCTCACCTACGATATCGAGACTCCCAAATATTTTCATTGCTATTGTTCGCGTTACTACAAAACCTTTTGGGTCGGTTAAGGCACTAGAATCACCGTGGATATACTCAAAGTTAAAGATATCCAATAACTCCTTGTCGGCAAACCTAATCTGTTGGTGAAAATGTTTGTCTCCCGAAGTCACTAAATAACCACGACGAATGGTTCTAGCAAAGGCATCAATTTCCTCTAAACCAGCGCCAATAAGTGGCCCCATCGCGGAGTAAGTATTATCTAGAGATTTAACGCCAATGCCCGCTTTTGGAGAAAGATTTGATGCTATGGTATATGTGCGTTCGTGATTAGTGAACATAATGTCATGCTCTCGTTCGTAATCGGCAATTATGCCGCCGAACAAATAAACTGTTAGCCCTATGGCTAATCCAAAAACATTAATGAAAGCAAATACCCGGTTCTTTACCAACGTTCTAAGTGCTATTTTTATATAATTTTGAAACATAGCGTTTCCCTTGTTGAGTTTTAGGAAAATTCAAATCTACCGCGTTTATTAAGCGGCTCTGACGTTTTCGGTAACGACCTGACCATCAAAGAGGTTTATCGTTCGCTTTGCGTAATCTGCATGTGCCGGACTATGGGTTACCATCACAATGGTGGTGCCTTCATCATTTAAGGTTTGCAACATTTCCATCACTTCCTGGCCGTGTGCACTATCTAGATTTCCGGTCGGCTCATCGGCAAGGATCATTTTTTGATCGCCAACTATCGCTCTAGCAACCGCAACACGTTGTTGCTGGCCACCTGATAATTGGCTAGGCATATGTTTAGCTCGATGCGCTATACCAACTTTATCCATCACCTCTGCAACACGTTTCTTGCGCTCGGACGCTGGAACGTTGTGGTAGAGCAATGCAAGTTCAATATTTTCTTCAACGGAAAGTTCATCAATTAAATTAAAACTTTGGAAGATAAATCCAATATTGTGCTTTCTGATCTGCGCTAGTTTAGTTTCTGGGTACCATGAAATTTCCTCATCCAAGAACAAATACTTTCCTTCAGACGGGTTATCTAACATGCCAATGATATTTAGTAAGGTAGATTTCCCACAGCCAGATGGTCCCATGATGGCAACAAACTCGCCCTGTTCAATTTCGATATTTACCGAGTTTAGGGCAATAGTTTCAACATCATCAGTTTGATAAATTCTAGAAAGGTCATGTAATTTTAGCATTTTATTTTCCTGTTTAGTTTTATTAAAATTCTATTCGTCTATAGATTTATTTAGGCTTCTCGTAATTCTCTAGTTGTTGAGATTCAAAACCTGCATATCTTGGTATCCGTTGTAGGGACTTGTTACAACCCGTTCTCCCTCAGCTAACCCATCAAGCACTTCAATGTATCGACTATTGCGCCGACCTAGTTTTACGGGTCGTTTAGTTGCTTGGCTGCTGTCATCGTTAACAACAAAAATCCAATTTCCACCGGTATCTTGATAAAACGATCCGTTAGGTATTAACAACGCTTTAGTTGCATCACCAAGGGTTAGCTTTGTTTGAACCGTTTGCCCCCGGCGAATGTTACTAGGCTGTTCACCCTGAAAAGTAAAATCGATCTTAAATTGACCGTTTTGAACATTTGGATAAACCTTAGATATTTTCAATTGGTAACTATCAAAAGTAGCCTTCTGTCCAATATCCACTCGCGACAGGTAAAACTCATCAATGGTTGCGGTTAGCTTGAAGTCATTAGGTGTATCGATTTGACCTAGTCTTTCACCGCGACCGATGCTCTGACCCACTTCAATATCAAACCCTGATAACTTGCCGTTAACCGGGGCTTTCACATTCATATTGTCTAAATTCTGTCGAGAGATCGCTAAGTTACTTTCCAGTCGAGCACTTGTTTCGGTTAAGAACTTGAGCTGCTCCGCCTGCATTTTTTGGTCAGATGCCTGACTTTCCAAGGTTATCGCGAGCCTATTTTGATACCACTCCAATGTGTCCTTTGTTTCGTCCAGCTGGGTTTGCGAAACAGCGCCAGTTGTAATTAAATTTGATTCTCTTTTTAGTTGACGAGAAAGGGTTTTAATTTGGTAGCGGATATCAATCAGGTTGCGCTTATGTTGTAACCGGTTCTGCTCAAGGCTTAACTCGATTGAGCGCATGTTGTTTAGTTGCTCTGCAACGCGTGCTTCATTACCTAACACACTCAATTGAAGCGATGCGTTAGAAAGCTCAACAATCAAATCACCGCTTTTTAAGCTAGCGCCATCTTCAACTAAGATTCTTTCGACCCGACCGCCTTCAATGGCATCCAGATATAAGGTTTTTGCTGGTGTTACACGCCCACGAACGGGAATGAAATCTTCAAACGTCCCACTGGTTACGCTAGAAATCTGAATCTTCCCTTGATCGACCGTTAGCTTTCTACCGGACGAATTAAGCATGCTATAAAGCATGTAACCAACGACAAACAAAACGATACTCGGCAACCCAACCTTCTTAAGCCAATTAGTCTTTCGAGTAATTTTTCTGTCCATACCGGCACCAGATACTGCTTTCGACTTGCGCGGATTTTGCTCAGTCGCGGTATTTCTGTTTTTGCGTGAGTCTTCCATTGAGGATATTTTTGGCATTTTGTCAGTTGACCTTTGTCATTTAACATCAATTTTCATTAATTTCTAAAATAGCAAAGGTTGTGCCAAAGTCTTTATGATTGATTTTAAAGGATATTTTATCAAGTGTTCATAATTGAACAGTCGAGGTGTACGCCAGCGTTCAGTTAGTGTACGATATTGAACACTTAATATGCGGCCTAATAGCGGTCATCCAAACTCCGATTTTTAGGTTACAGAGACTACGACTCTTGTCGCTCACCCATGTTAAGTGTTCAATTTTCTTAAGGAAGCACAATGAAACAAGATGGCGTGATATTAATTGTCGATGACGACCAAGACATACTAACGGCAGGAAAATTACTGTTAAAGCGATACTTTTCAAGCGTAATCACGTGCCACCAGCCGGAACAAATACCGTTACTTTTTAGTCGAAATAAATTCGATGCGGTTCTCTTAGATATGAACTTCGGCCCCGGAGAAAGTAGTGGTAAACAAGGCTATTCCTGGTTAGAAAAAATTCTAGAAATAGATCCGAAAGCAGTGGTTATCATGATAACCGCTCACGGTGGAGTCGACGTAGCAGTTGAGGCTATGAAACTTGGAGCAACCGACTTTATTGCTAAACCTTGGCAAAATGCAAAAATGGTGGCTACTTTGTCATCGGCGGTCCAGCTGGGTAAAAGCCGGTTAGAGGTTGACGAACTAAAGCACACCAATAAATTACTCGCCGAGGTGAGTGGTCAAGCCTCTCAACAAAAGCTGATAGGCAATTCCAATGCTATGAAACAAATGATGTCGCTCGTTGAGCGAACTGCTCCTACGGATGCAAATGTTTTGATATTAGGGGAGAACGGCACCGGTAAAGAACTAATTGCCCGAGAAGTCCACGCTCAAAGCCACCGTTCCGATAAAGTGTTTATGTCGGTTGACCTAGGAGCTGTCTCAGAATCACTGTTTGAAAGTGAGTTATTTGGCCACAAGAAAGGCGCATTCACTGGCGCACGTGAAGACCGCATTGGACGACTTAAAGCGGCGAATGGTGGGACTCTTTTCCTGGACGAGATTGGAAACTTACCGCTCAATTTGCAGGCAAAACTTTTAACCGTACTAGAGCAAAGAGTAGTTACACCGATAGGCTCAAATACCTCGACACCCTTTGACGTACGAATCATAACCGCAACGAATGTGAGTAAAGCCAATCTGAGCTCTGAACGGAATTTCAGACAGGATTTATTGTTTCGTTTAAATACCGTAGAAATAGACCTACCGCCGCTCCGGGAAAGAACCGATGATATTGAACCCATCGCACTGCATTATGTAATGCACTATAGTCAAAAATACGCGAAGCCCGTTAAGTCAATTAGCGAGCAAGCACTCATTAACATGCAAGCTTATCCTTGGCCTGGAAATATTCGAGCACTGCGACATGCGATTGAGCGAGCAATCATTCTTTCGACCAGCGAACAATTGCAGAGCTCAGATTTTCAGTTAGATCTTCCCCCTAATCAAGCGGGCAATTTATCAACCAATGACTCAATCCCAAACCGTAGAGCCTCTGACTCAGAAGCTATTTCTGAACAGCCTGTAGCTACCGATAACGAAGAGTTGAATCTAGATAGAGTTGAAAAACAAACCATAACAAAAGCGCTACAGAAACATCGTTATAACATTAGTCACGCAGCAAAAGAACTTGGCTTAACTCGGGCAACACTTTATAGAAGGATGGAAAAACATGGGCTTTAAACGTTTTTCACTAATGATAGCGGCTCGAACCATTTTCATAATGTTGACCTTGGTTATGCTCGCTTTTCTTTTTAACTTGAAAGGCTACCTCATATCAACGTTTGTGGTAGCTATGTTACTCGTCGTACAGTCGTTTCTTTTATATCGATTCGTGAACAAAACCAATAACGAACTAACACGTTTTTTTGAAGCAGCTCGATATGCAGACTACTCTCAGCGATTTGAATTTACCGAGATTGGCGCCGGATTTGGTGACCTTGGAAGAACCTTTACCGATATTCTTAAAAAATTTCAACAAAGCCGGACAGTCCAAGAGGAAGAATATCGGCATTTAAAAGCGCTCATTGAACACGTTCCTGTACCGCTTGTTAGTCTGCACGCGGATGGTAAGGTTAGTCTATGGAACAATAGTGCAAGACGATTAATTGGTGCGAACTCAGTTACCCAGTTCGATGACTTTAAACAGTTTGGCGAGAGTTTTTCTGAGGAGCTACAGACATTGGTCAGTGGTGAACGTCGATTGCTTAAGTTTGAAGTTGATGGCATGGAGCAACAGCTAGTCGTTCAGGCAACCGATATAATCGTATCCAGTCGCCAAGAAAAACTATTAAGTTTACAGGATATTCAGTCGGAGCTTGATGGCGTTCAATTGCAGTCTTGGCAGGATCTAGTCAGGGTTTTAACCCATGAAATTATGAACAGCATTACACCGGTCGCTTCGCTAGCAAAAACGGCGGCCGATCTTCTCGAAGATGCAAAATCAAAAAAGGATAACCTAGCATTAGCCTTTGAAGACTTGGAAGATGCTTCCGATGCAGTACACACCGTAGCGAGACGAAGTGATGGCTTAATGAACTTTGTCGGAAGTTATCGTCGTCTTACCCGGCTTCCCGATCCCAATAAACAATCCATTCGGGTCGACAAGTTAATCAGTGACGTTGCCGCTATCGTTACTCCAAGCTGGAAACAAAGTGGTATTAACTTTGAGGTAAGAATCACTCCCCCTGGATTGTCTGTGCTTATTGATAAAGATATGATCGACCAATTACTAATTAACTTGCTTAAAAATGCGGAACAAGCTCTCTCGAAATTTGATAAAGCGATTGTCCGTGTAGATGCTTACTTGAATAAACGCGGACACGTAGTAATAGATGTTAGTGATAACGGCTCGGGCATACCTGAAGAATTAGCAAAGAAGATATTTGTTCCATTCTTCACGACCAAAAGAGACGGTTCTGGTGTAGGTTTAGCTCTTTCTCGCCAAGTTATGATTGCCCATGGTGGCAGCGTAAAGCTAACTCAGGCCTCTTTGGGCGGCGCTAACTTTAGGTTGACGTTCTGATGGTTCGTGCTGAGAATAATTCCCCCTTTATCCGATGATTTTTTAGAAGATCATTTACAATAAATTTTTTACTAGCCTATTTCATCGATAGAAATAAAAGAGTCTTATTATTAATAAGGTAAGCTGAAATATATCAATATTCTTATTTTGTTACTTTTTATACCGGTTCGAAACACCTGATTTATATATATTAAAAGGAAGCTGATGCAAAATTACGGGCTCAATCGATTGCTCGGACTCCACAATGAATTTTACGCGCTCATCCATAAAGAATCCTGCAGCAATTATCGTTATTAGCGTATTAGTTTTGCTATTCGGCGTTATTAGTCTAACCAAACTTCCCATTCAATTAACACCCGATATCCAACAGCCCCAGATCAGTATAGGTACAGGTTGGCGCGCGGCGGCGCCTGAAGAAATAGAGTCAGTAATAATTGAACCAATCGAAAATGCAGTCAAAAACACACCTGGAGTGGTTGACGTTTCAACCAATATTCAACGAGGATTCGGCAGCATTAGCTTAACATTTGATGTCGGCGCAGATATGCAGCAAGCAATGTTAAATGTGCTTAATAACCTTAATCAAGCCCCACCACTTCCTCTTGACGCTACGGAACCCGTAGTTTCCGCATCCGGAACCGGACGCAACGCTCCAAATGCTGCTTCACTGCTAATTCGTCCGATAGAAGGTTCCGATATCGATGATATTACGGTTTTTCAGAAACTAATCGATGACGTCGTTGAACCCCGTTTTAGTATGATAAATGGGGTAGGTAACATAAATTTGGGTAGTGAGCGGCAACGCGAGCTACGCATTACTTTCGACCCATATCAAACTGCATCTCTTGGACTTCAGGTCCAACAAATAGCTTCAACCATTAGTCGTGCTAGCGATGTTTCTGGGGGATTTACAGAGGTCGGTAGACGAAACTATACCGTGAGGTTTGCGGGCCAATATGAAATAGATAATTTGTCTGAAATGATCGTAGGCTATAGCAATAATAGACCCATCTATCTAAAAGATGTAGCAACCGTTGAAGAGAAATTACAAGATCGCTTTTCTTTCAGTTTGCGAAGTGGATTACCAGCCTATTATATAACCATTCAACGAGCTAATGGCAGTAATACCGTAGCTGTGCTAGATGAAATCAATAAGGCGATTAATGAGCTAAATAATAACGAACTAAGAGACGCTGGTCTTTTTATCGAGCTGAGTTTCGATGCTTCGGTTCATATTCGAAACGCGCTAAATTTAGTAAAAAGTAACTTAGGGTTAGGCGTACTTTTAGCGCTAGGTATTTTGTGGTTATTCTTACGAGGGTTAAGGCCAACTCTAATTATTGCTGCGACAATCCCTATTTCTTTGGCGGTTGCATTTCTAGCTTTGAGTATTTTTGACCGAAGTCTAAATGTTATATCTTTAGCCGGTTTAGCATTCTCCGTTGGCTTGGTATTAGATGCCGCAATTATTGTACAAGAAAATATCGTTCGACTAAGAAGTGAAGGTTTTTCTGACCGAAAAGCTGTAATTAAAGGAACCATGCAGGTCACAGGGGCGCTTTTCGCTTCAACAGCAACAAGTGTCGCGATTTTCTTACCTATATTGTTTATGCAAGGTATAGAGGGGCAATTATTTTCGGATCTGGCACTAACTCTATCTATCGCGGTAATAGCGTCGTTGATCACCGCAATCACTGTGGTCCCTGTGCTTAGTGAGTATTTCCTAAAAAACTTATCGATTGACGATCCTTTTGCTCATTACTGGGAGAAAATTACGCATATTGTCATGGGGTTAACAAACACTAATATTAAACGCTGGTTTTGGGTAGTCGGGTTATTAGGTGGCTCAGTCGCTACATCGTTTATATTTATGCCCCGCACAGATTTTATGCCACGCGCACCAATTGATGGGTTCTTTTTCAATTTTAGTATGCCTGCCGGTGGTAACTTAGATTTCGTTGAGCAAGAGATAGCTTCAAGGGTTAAAACAAGATTAGCCCCCTACTATTCAGGTGAAAAGCTACCAAAGATAAAGAGCTATAATTTTTCATCGTTTGGCGGTAATTTTACCGGCGGCTTTATTTATGCAGATGATCCCACAAGGGTCGAAGAACTAATGACCGTGATACGTACACAAGTACTTCACGATCTTCCCGATACTCAAGTTTTCCTTTTTCGCGGTTCGATGATCAATGTGAGTGGTGGTGGCAACGCTCGTTCAGTAAGTTTGGATTTACAGGGTTCAGATATAGAATCGCTCATGGATGCCGCTCGCAATGGAATCACTGCAATCAGCGAAAACATGCCAGGTACTAACGCTCGACCCATTCCAGGTTTAGCGTTAGCGGAACCCGAGCTACTTTTAGTACCTAACGATAGACGAATTAGTCAAGCAGGCCTCGACCGTCAAACGCTAGCAAATAGTATACGAGCCTATACCGGCGGCTTATTTGTCAGTGAGTATTTTGATGGAAACGATCGAATGAATGTCATTCTAAAAGGCAAGAAATGGCATAACCCTGACGAATTAGCAGCACTGCCTATCTATACGCCACTGGCTGGCATTCAGACGATTGGCGAGTTGACCAACGTTACCCGTACAGTTGGTCCGACTCAACTACGTCGTGTGGATGGAAAAAGAACCATAAGCTTGATCGTATCTCCACCTTCAAACGTTTCACTCGAAGAGACCATTAAAGAACTAAACGAAAAAGTACTTCCCGTTATTCAAGATAGTTTACCTGAAAATGCAAGCATTCAAATCAGCGGCAATGCCAACCGAATGAAACAGGCCATTGACGATATGCTGGCTAACTTCACATTAGCTATTTTTATCCTGTTTTTGTTGATGACGGCCTTATTTAAGTCGGCAAGAGACAGTTTGTTGGTCATTTTGGTAATGCCTCTTGCGGTTGCTGGTGGTGTGATAGGGCTGACTTTTTTGAACCTCGTAACCTTTCAGTCACTGGATCTACTAACCATGATCGGTTTTATTATTTTACTGGGGCTGGTTGTTAATAACGCCATTTTATTAGTCGACCAAACTAGGCAAGCGGAGTCAACTGGACTCAATAGAGTAGATGCGGTAACACAGGCGGTAAGAATTAGAGCAAGGCCCGTATATATGAGCACTTTGACCAGCGTATTTGGAATGTTACCGCTAATGGCTATTCCAGGTGTCGGCTCAGAAATTTATCGAGGCCTAGCCACCGTTATTGTCGGTGGTATGGGAATTAGTGCAATGTTTACTCTGGTCCTCATGCCGAGTTTATTACAACTAAGTTTCCGAAAAGCTACGAGTTCACTGTTAAGTTCGAATAAAGCAGTATCAAGCATCGGATAGAAAGAAGAGAGAATATTTATGAATAGTCAAATGAAACAAAAAAGCAGGTATTCAACAGCTGTCATGCTAATGACCTGTATGTTGGGAATTACCAGTTACCAGACAACCGCGCAAGAATCACCGGCAGTTCCAGTGAGAGTGACGGAGGTTATGGAATCTAACGACGCGCCGACCGCCGATATTTTAGGAACGGTTTACAGTACCAACCAAGTACAACTAACTGCTGGAGTCACAGGGAAGCTAGAGTGGGTAGCAGAGCCTGGAACCTACTTAAGAAAAGGCGATTTAGTTGCTCAAATTGAATTGCTCCCATTACAACTAAGGCAAGCAGAACAAGCGGCGCAATTAAAACGTGCTAAGATTAATTTGCGTTTTTTGGAAACAGAGTTAAAACGACAAAAAGAACTAAATAGTAAAAAGAGTGCTTCACAATATCAACTAGAACAAACCCAATCTCAATTTGACCTTGCTCAGTCTGATTTGGAAATTTCTGAATTACAACTGAAACAAATCAATCAAACTTTAGCCCGAGCAACGATCCTTTCTCCGTTTGATGGGGTAGTCACTGAGCGTGTTCGCAGGGCAGGTTTCGACGTTGGACGCAGTGATATTCTAGTACATATGTTAGACACCGAAAGTTTAGAAGTAAGGCTGTTTGTTCCCATTAAGTATCTAGCCTACTCTAAGCCTGGTAGCCGAGTCATGCTCTCTGGAATCAACTCGATAAGCGATCACTCAGGAAGTAATGAAGTTAAGATCATTACGGAATCAACCACGATTATTCCCGCTGCAGACCCGCGCTCGCAAACTTTTGAAATGCGAGTAGCCGTTCCCGCAGAAGGAAAGAATTACTGGGCTACGGGTCAACTTGTCAAAGTGAGCTTACCAATAGAAGAAAAACGCGTATCTCTAACGGTCCATCGTGATGCATTAATTTTGAGACGTGATGGCACTTATGTCGTAAAAATTGATCAAGACAACAAAGCCCATCGACTAAAAGTAAAAGTTGGCAAGGGCCAAGGTGACTGGGTAAGTATTAAAGGTGATTTAGCTCAAGGGGACAAAGTTGCCATTCGCGGTGCAGAGAGATTGAGAGAGGGCCAAAGTGTTGTAATTCAATCAAATGGCGCTTGATTTTTATCAGTTCGATAAACATTCATGTAAGCCTTAAATTTTAAGGACGCTTTTGGCGGGAAGTTCGTCCGCAATTGAGCTAGCACTAGTTGTTTTATACCAATCAAGCAGACTGCTTCTCATATTTGCTAATGAGCTTTTCGCGACGGTAACTTTCATCAAAAAATGCGGAACTAATCATCGTATCGAAACCAATTTTTCCTTCAAGCCCTCCACCACCGTGCCATTTTTCTGTGAAAGTTTCAAAACAAATTGTTAAAGTCGGTCCGTTGGTTGTTACTTCGATTTGATTCGGAAGTTCTCCTCCAAAAACCTTTTCAAAAAACTCACACAACAACCGGACTTGTTGCTCATCTACAATTAACACCTGCACATTGTCGTACTCAGTCGGAGCGGAATCTAAATTCGCTAAACTGGGGGCGAGGCAGACCCCAAAGCCTTTATGTTCAACCTTCTGTTTATCGATAATATCGATTACTGAAATCTGATAATTATCAAAAGAATGTGTACTTTTTCTATTTAGCAGTTTGTATTTATACATTTACACATTATCGACACTATCAATTGGCTTAATTATGCGAATTAAAGCTCCTTTTCTTTTCCTAAGAAAACTTCCAATAAAGAGCAGTGCAATTAAACCAAGATTAGCACTTCCACCTCCCGAGGAGGGAGCATCACGAGCGACGGGCATGATAGGTGTGATTGTTTCACTATAAAGTGGCCCACTGTACTCACCAGGAAAATCATCTCCCATCACCTCCTTAATCCAATTCATATGAACTGACACTCGCTCGTATACGGATGTAGAACCATATAAGTAGGGTTCATTACCAACCCCAACAAACGCCGTTGACCCAACTCCGGCAACATAACGAACGCCAGCTATCGTCAACATCACCCCTCCACCACTATCCCCATTACCAATATGAGCCTCAAACTCTGTTGCGTTTCCGCTATCGGGAGATTTAAAATTGAGAAATAACTCATGGCTAGTAATATTTGAAACTCGACTGGTTCCGCGCCGAAGTTCCTGATTACATGGCTCGCTACCACAGGGCATTATTTGACCATCCACTCCATTTCCGCTATGTCCGAAGCCCCAGATTTCAATGACCTGATTAAGCTCATCCTCCCCTTCATAGAGTTTAATAGGTGTCACCGAAGTAACGGGATTTTGTAATTTAACCAGTGCAATATCATTGTGTCTTTCGTCGTATTGCTCCGTACGAATCGACACATAGCCCGGATGAAATATAGGCTCACCTTCCACTAAATAGGTAGTATCCAGAATTTCTACTGAGTCGTTAGTTGAGATTCCACTGCCATCATACCCAGCAATACAATGTGCGGCGGTTAGCAACCATTGTTCATGAATGAGGGTAGCGGAACACCCCCAATAAACATTGAATGCATACTCGTTTTGATCCATTAGATAGAGCGAGTCATCTAGGTCGTGTCTTCTAATTACAGCATCGGCATTAAAGATGTTAGAGCCAAGAAATATAGCAAAGAGCGAAACTAAACCAACTTTGTGGTATGTCATTTTTATCAAATCCTTTTTAAGTCATTCTTTCAGATCTGAAATTTAACTGACTACTCAGTCAAGCGTCTCTACAACGCTACCCGCTATGACCATTCGACCGAGCTGCAAATTTACGTTAGACTCGACCCTTCATCTTATTGCAGAAACTTTCGAAATAGGTGGTCAATTAACGACTAACCGACATCTCGAGCGAAGAGGTCATGTTATGAAAACCATTCCAAAGAAATCTTGGTTCACTTTATCGATTCTAATTTTTACTAGTTCCATTCTAAATACAGTGAACGCCGAAAGCAAACCAGCTAAAAACAACGTTACTGACACAACGCAAATGGTCCAAGCACTTCAGCTAAGATTGTCAAAAGAGCCTTCTTCAAAAATGAAAAACTGGCGATCTATTGAGAAAGCGGTTATTTGGGGCAATAATCAAACGGCTGAACGATTTAGAGCCGCGTTTCCCAAAATCGAATTTGTTTTTGGCAATGATCTTATATCCGTTAAGAGAGCACTTGAAGATGCCGATGCATTCATTGGCTATTGTATTCCTCAACTACTCAACGATGAATTAAATTTGGCCTGGTTGCATTCGATGGGAGTCGGTGTCGAAAACTGTATTAATTCTCAGCCCATTCAAAAACTAGCCCCTATTGTTACTAACGCACAAAGACTCTCGGGACCAGAAATTGCCGAGCACGCTATTGGATTAATGTTTTCATTGGTAAGACGGCTTGACGAATATGGTATTGCTCAGCAAAAGAAAGAGTGGGCCCGCGGCTTAGCCCCCGGGAATGATAAAGTATGGGAAATAGCCGGAAAAACAATGCTAGTCGTGGGACTTGGCGGTATTGGAACAGAAACCGCAAAACGCGCAAATGGCCTAGGAATGAGAGTCATCGCTACGCGTAATAGTAGCCGAAACGGTCCTAGTTATGTTGACTATGTAGGCTTGTCGGACGAGCTTCTAAAGCTAGCCGAGCAAGCGGATGTCATTGTAAATACTGTCCCGCTAACCGCTAAAACTACCGGTCTTTTTGACGCCAAATTTTTTGACGCAATGAAGGAAAAAGCCTATTTTATAAATATTGCTAGAGGTCGAAGCGTGGTTACCGCTGACTTATTAGCAGCTCTTAAAGCCGGCGAACTAGCGGGCGCAGGACTGGATGTGACCGATCCTGAACCACTTCCTGAAGATCACCCGTTATGGACGCAACCGAGAGTCATTATTACGCCACATGTTGCTTACCGTTCGGAACAGTTGAGAGAACGCAACATTTTACTCGCTCTGGAAAACTTAAAACGTTTTGTCGCCGGAGAACCAATCTATTCTGTGGTAAATATAAAACGGGGATATTAAATACCTGCACTATTACAACCATCAAAGAGATAATATTCGCAGGTCTTTATGCCCACTAGAATGGCATCTTAATGAGTTCCGACACTTCAAGCTTTCCGTCCATATCTAAAAATGGACAGGACTGAGCGACTAATAGGGCAGACTCTAAGTTCTCAGATTCGATAATGGTAAATCCAGACATTGAACTGCCACCGCCTTCAGTTACTGAACCATCGGAGTTGACGGTTTGCGTATTTTTTAGCGGGTTAGCCGGGCTAACAGCATTCTCTCCAAGAGATGCTAACCACTCTTTGTATTTAGCAAAATGTTTTGCGCCCTCTTGCGGCGAATCGGGCTGTCTGCCACCTATGTAAGTAAGTATAAACTGGGTCATTCTTCGTTCCTCATAAAATATTGATAACCTTGAAAAGCTTGATTCAGAGCCTTTTTGTCATGAAAAGGCTGTGCGGGTCTTTTGTATAATCGGCAAACGGTTCGCAAATATTAAAACCAAAAGATTGATAAAGTTTATGCGCTGGAGCGAAAGCTTCCATACTCCCAGTTTCTAAACTAACTCGATTAATACCTTTTTGCTGAGCCTGAAGCAAAAGATGCTCAAGCAGCAGTCGTGCAACCCCTTTTCTCAGAAAACACGTTGCCGTTCTCATTGATTTTATTTCCGCATGAGTCGCCGACAAATCCTTAATGGCAACGCAGCCCGCAAGCTCATCGCCAAACCAAAGAGTCCAAAAAGAAACCGAATCCTGTGACAAACCTGAAAGATCTAATGCGTGAATACTCTCTGGCGGCGAATATTGTTTCATGGCTTGGTGGTGTTGTTCTAATAACGATAAAACTGCTGGGTGATCTAACAATCCTTGCTTCAATTTCATCAAATTTTCCTATCGCTTCATCAATGTCGCCCTAAGTTTGAGTCGTTATTTTAGTTTGAACACCCCGCAATTGTCACTATTCAACGTCGTCTAGTTCCAAGGTTAATGTGAAACTACCACTTGAAAAATTGCCAAATAACGACCTAAAAATAACAACAAGCCGAACTAATAACGATAATAAATTATCGATAAACGATAAAAATAGATTGCTAAACAGTAAAATATCGCTATAATTATTTACAAATCAACGAAATTGGAAAAATGATGAATCAATCAGAACATGATAATGAAGAAGCAATGGACATTTTAAGCGAGCGCGAAAATGGTTTGGGCCGACCAAATAAGTTAGCTAATTGGGTTAAGCGAATTCTAGATATCGCCTGGTTTGTTTCAATTGGTTCTCTGATTATTTGGCCAATTGCGGTGTTCATTATTGGTTATAGTATTCCGGAAGATCCCAATGAGCGACACACCGACATTAACTTCTATTTAAACTTTGCGGTTTACCCTGATAAGAACTTTATTGAGCTACCGTCTGGTAAGGCAACGGATTTGTCTAAGGTTAGCGAATTGGTTAAAGGGAAAGGACAGATAAAACTCAATAACACTAAAGCAGTATCCGCTTGGTATATTGCTGGTGCGATTACTGAAATAACCGGATTAATCAGTCTTTTTGGCTTGTGGTACCTACGAAAGGTTTTTGCACTGCTAGCGATTGGCGATTCCTTCAATGAGCAGACACCGCTTTACCTAAAAAAGGTCGGATACATCGCTATTGCATCTAATATTGCTTGGTCAATCTTGCAGTACTTAGGTGGAGCAGCAATCATTAATGACGTTGGGCAGCACGCATCCTTTATTCATTTATCTCCGGCCATTGAGCCAAACCTTGGCGGAATATTTATTGGACTGGCAATACTGGTGTTGGCAGGTATTTTAGAGGAGGCAGCGCAAATACAAGAAGAACAAGCGTTGACGATTTAGCATGGCAAAAGCAATAAAAGTAAATTTAGACTTGTTACTTGTTCAGAAGAAAAAGAAGCTCAAAGATCTATCTGAAGAAGTTGGTATAACCATGGCAAACCTATCGACACTTAAACGAGGTAAAGGCAAGGCGATACGCTTTTCGACACTACTAGCTCTTTGTGAAGCACTAGACTGTACACCAGGAGACCTACTAGAACTTGAAGAGTTAACCCAACAGAGCAACTGATATTTACTGAATCAGCCGCCGTAAGGCGCGCTGACCTACTTCAATTCTACCCCTGAGTATTTCCAGTAAATCAATAAAAACCAGTCTATAAAGTTACTCAATTCAAGTTTATTCAACTATATTTAATACTGCCTAGATAAAACCAGCGGCTAGATTATATGTCGGGTCAATACTACAAAAGTATATTACTGAGTATCTTTTTAATTTTAGGAATTAATTTTGCCTATTACTCAATGTCTCGGCCTGAGATTAAGAAAGTAGCAAGTCGAATTACCTTTGAAACCACTCAAGTAAAAGTTGAAGGGCCTCTTCAGCCACTACCCACAATCGTGTCTATTGACCAAAACTGGCGCGCCCTTGGTAAAGCACTGTTCCACTCCCCGTTACTTTCGCAGGATAACAGCATATCTTGTGCGTCCTGCCACGATATAAAACAAGGTGGTGATGATAACTTTCCCGTTTCAATCGGCATTAATAGTCAAATAGGAACAAGAAACTCACCGACGGTTCTAAATGCCGCACTGAATTTCAGACAATTTTGGGACGGCCGCGAAAGTAGTTTAACGGAACAAATTCACGGCCCAATTCATAACCCCATTGAAATGGGTAGCAATTTTAGCGATATAATTAACAAGCTTTCCTCTGACCCCACTTTTAATTCGGCATTTTTGGCCCTCGATGCTAACGGAATAACCGAAGAAAATATCATCTATGCCATTATCACCTATCAAAATTCCTTAATTACTAACAACTCGCCCATCGACCGTTTTCTTCTGGGTGATAAAAATGCTCTAAATGAGCAACAATTAAGGGGGCTAGAAAAATTTCAACGGTTCGGTTGTGTTACCTGTCACCAAGGTAGGAACATCGGTGGCAATATTTATCAAAAGCTTGGTCGAATAGACTTGGCCCCTAAAAGCCTTTTGCTGGACAAAGGTCGTTTTAATGTCACTAATGAACCCAATGACTTACATGTTTATAAGGTTCCCTCCCTTAGAAATGTTGCTCTAACTGCCCCTTATTTTCATGATGGCTCTATCAGCACACTTGAAGACGCCGTTAGAATAATGGCACAACTGCAACTCGGTATGGAAATGGCGGATGAGGATGTAAATGACATCGTCGCGCTTTTAAATTCCTTTACGGGAAAACTGCCGGAACAGGAAAACAACCAGCCTAAAACAGAGTTTTCAGGGCAGGGCGTCAATCAATGAAGTATTGGCCTGAAGTAGTCTGTTTATTAGTTCTGTTATTCGGCGGCTTGCTTACGATAAACAGCAATAATCATTCGCAAGTACTAAACAACCAAGTCGACGTAAAAGAAGACCTTCATCTTTCCATTATACAATACTCAATCGAAACCGTAGCTATTGGATACAAAAACGAAAATCACTATGATCAACATGCTCAGCGCACTCTAAAAGTTGACCAACTACTCGAACGGCTTGGCAGCGCTGATAGCAAACTAAAGTCAGAAGTTCAACAATTCGAAAATAGAGCGTCTAACTATATTCAGTTAGTCACTATGTTAAAAACGTCCAAGAAATTGATTGCATCGTTGCCTACAAAAGTTAGTCATGCGCCCAAAAATATAAAACATGCCATTAACCAAGTTATTGCTACTCTAAATGAAATTGATGTCAACAACCTTCTATCCATAAGAAATAGACTGAAGCGACAAATAGAGGAACAAGCAAATCTATTTCAAGAATTAGACAAATATGAACTTCAGTGGCAAATGATCCAATTGCACATTGATTTTATTTTAGCAAACAGTGAGTTTACTGCGAGCGAAGTCGATATCATCAAAAATAGTCAAATCAGTGAACTCATTAAAGCATCCATAGACCAAACAGCTGCGAATGCAGCATTCACTCGCTACAAGATCACCGCGTTGATTATTATTTGCCTCATCAGCCTTTTTATTCTATTGATCATTTTGCTACGCCGCCAGGCAATAAAACTAAAATTAACTTTAGCCGAGGCCCAAGAGGCTAGTACCGTAAAAAGCGAATTTCTGGCCAGCATGAGTCATGAAATCCGAACGCCGATGAATGGTATTCTCGGTATGCTTAACTTGTTGACCAAAGAGCCGCTTAGTACAAAACAATTTCGATATTCTCAACTAGCAAAATCGAGTGCAAATTCCCTATTAGTCATAATCAATGATATTTTGGATGTCTCAAAAATCGAAGCGGGAAAACTAGATATTGAAGTTATTGACTTTGACTTACATGGTCTTTTTCGAGACTTTGCAAGCTCTATGGCACTTCGTGTTCATGAACTTGGACTCGAATTTATTTTGGACATCGGCAATGTTAAACAAAAGATGGTCAAAGGAGATCCCGGACGCATTCGTCAAATACTAATCAACTTAGTCGGCAATTCGATAAAGTTTACCAAACAAGGAGAAGTAGTTGTTCGTGCTAGTTTAAGAGAGAAGGCAGAGGATGAGTCTTACTACCAGTTAGATTGCAGCATTATAGACACCGGCATTGGTATTGCACCGGACAACATCGATAAATTATTTGACGTTTTTACCCAAGCCGACTCTTCAACAACTAGAGAATTTGGCGGCACAGGATTAGGTTTGTCAATAGTTAAGCAACTGTGTGAGCTTATGGGTGGAAGCGTCAGCGCAACCAGTCAGTTAGGCAAGGGAAGTCAATTTGATTTCTCTGTAAAACTTGAAAGCAGCACAAAAATGATTCAATCAATTCCAACTATTGAAATGACCGATCTACCAATCCTGATCGTCGATGATAACCAAACGAATATAGAAGTCCTAAGCGGTTTGCTTGAACTCAAAAATATACAAGTTACCGCATGCTTGAGTGGCAAGGAATGTATTACATTATTGAATTCTAAAACAGATGAGCTTGGATACTGTCCATATAAAATTGCCATTCTTGATATGCAAATGCCAGAGATGGATGGTGCCGAGTTAGCCAAACATATTCGTAACAATTCTAAATTTGATAAAATGAGTTTGGTTATGATGACATCTATGGGAGAGCATGGTGAGGTCGACAGCTATCTTAAAGCTGGGTTTGCCGCTTATTTCCACAAGCCAACAATTGCCCAGGACTTGTATGATGCAATATCCCTTATTATTGGCGACAACCAAACGCCAAACAGTCGACCAATTTTAACCCATGATAATATTTCTGCTCTGCGGGCGACCGATAGCAATAGAGAAGATACATTTGCTAGCTCTGAAAAATATCGACTACTACTCGCAGATGACAGTGAAATCAACCACATTGTCGCGTTGGGGATCCTAGAAGAAATCGGCTTTAATGTTGATGTTGCATTTGATGGCGAGCAAGCCATTGAATCACTTAGAAAGCAACCTGAAGATAATGCTTACGACCTAATATTAATGGATTGTCAGATGCCAAACATGGATGGATACGAGGCTACTCGAAATATAAGGCGAGGCGCTGCGGGAGAAAACTACAAGGATATTACCATCGTAGCGATGACAGCTAATGCCATGCAAGGTGATAGGGAGAAGTGCCTCAACGCAGGTATGAATGATTACCTCACTAAGCCAATTGATGAAGATCCGTTAATGGATTGTTTAAGTCAGTGGTTGAAAATGGATAAGCGGCCGCTAGACGAAAAGAATCCCCATACCGATAGCGATTTACAAAATAGAAGCACCGAAGATGAAAATTCTATTGACATATGGGATTATGCTGGCCTGCTCGCTCGCATGAAAAACAAGGAAAAGCGTGTAAGTAAAATTCTAAAGTTATTTTTAATGGATACACCGGAAAGAATCGAGAATATTGAGAAATATATTCTGTCACAGGATAACCAATCATTGGTGACTGAAGCTCATACTTTAAAAGGCGTCTTTGCTAATATTAACGCAACAACGCTTCAATCCTTATCCGCTGAGTTAGAGCAGATGGCTAAAGAAAGTGATAATAAACAATTGGCAAAGATCTTACCTATTTTTAAGAACAATTATGAGAAGTTATTGGTTGAATTAGAGCGTGTAAACCATGAGTAAATCTCAAGAGCTTATGATGCTTGAACAAAATAATGTTTACTCTTTAGAATAAATCATTACTTAACCACTTTATAATTTTATCGTTTGCTCTCAACGCCCAACCTTTTATTCCGGGAATATTATCCGCATAACTACGACTAGTGCTCGCTTGACTAACAGTTATATCTGAGATGTCTTTTGCTACAACTTCAGAATCTTTAATAGAATCTTGTTGTTCAACATTTGATTGATACTTTGAAATGACAATACCACAATGACGACAATGGTCGCTCAGCTTTTGTCGGGTTTGGCATTTTGGACAAGTTATTTTATTTCTTTCATCCCGAGCATGATTAATAGAGTTCCACTCTTTGTCATCCAGCCAAACGCCGTCGCACTGTTTGCAGCCATCTATCAGTACTAAGGTGCCGGGATAACAGAACTCATAAAGGAAATCGTTACAACTAGAACATTTCGAGTTAGGAATCTTAGTGGCGTAACTTGGCACAGTAATTTTTTTACTCGGTTGTCCGCCTAGAAAAGCTGATAACTCTGCATTCTCAAACCACATCCCTTTACACGTTGAACATTGATCCAATGCTATATCTTTAAGGACAACTTTTTCACACTCTAAGTCTGAATTTTTACACTTTGGACATCGCATAATCACCAACTCCCGGTAGCACCGCCTCCACCACTAGAACCGCCACCAAAACCACCCGAACCGCCGGCGCTGCCACCGCGTGAAGAATTTGAGTGCCTAAGCACTTCACGTAAAAAATAGAGTGCGAGCAAAAATAATATAATTGCTATACCAACAAACACATACCCCCAACCGCGTCGGCCACTTTTAAAGCAGCTGAGACCGATCAAAAGACATAAAAGAGCAGCAACGGCGAGACCAACAATGTGCCAAGGAAAAGTGACTCGCATTCCAGAAAATTCGTTAATTAACGCTTCAGTCCCTTTGGTGATCCCAGCACCATAATCATTACGCTTAAATTCTGGAATGATGACGTTTTGCATAATGTCCATTGCGTCATCATTGCGGGAATATCCGTAATATTTTCCTAACTCTATACGTGCCTTGCGATCGTATCTTGAAACCAACAAAAGCAAGCCGTCATTTTTTGGCATATTGCCAATACCATAAGCATTGAACAAACCTGTAGCAAATGATTCGACGGTACGTTTGTTAGTTTTTTGATAAGTTGAAAGGGATTCTATAGTGACAATAATAATTTCAACATTGGACTTTTCTTCAACCTGCAGTAACCAACGCTCTAATCGAAGCTCTTCCGCATCAGTTAACAAATTTGCATGGTCGCTAACATAACCCGCGTCCGGTTGAGGGTAAGGTGAATAGTCTTTGTCGGCAGCAATCGCATGTTGAAACAAAAGAGTCATTGTACATAAGATTAGGCTACTCCAACTAAACAAAGATAATCGCATTACTAACCTCGTTATGATTACTTTCATCAGTAGGAAAACGTTCGACCAAGTTACTAGCAATCAAATCTAGTCCGGTTGATAAGCCAACATAATAAGACTCGCTTTTGAAATCAGATAGAATAGCATCTGTAATGACTGACCAGTGCTCGGTGGAAGATTTTTCGTTAATTCCTACATCGCCAAAAATCGCTATTTCTCTGTCTTCTTCTACAACAAGCAACAAGACACTATTTCGATCTTTGGTTTTGTCTAATTGGTATTTTTTAAATAGCTGACCCGCTTTATGTTTAACGCCAAGCCAGGCGTGCTTGCAGAATATTATTTTAAACTCCGCCGACGTCATTGTTTCTAAGGTTTTAATTTTCAATTCGAGTTTTGCAATTTCCGATTGCTTTAGTAACGACATATCGAATCCTTCTAGTGATTGGAAAAGCTGATCGCGCTAAGTTAACGATTACTAATTGGCTGAAACTGTTCTCTCTTTGGCCCAATCCCTTAATGCTTGAACTTTTTCAGCCATTACCACCGATATCGGTCTTGTCTGTTTAATCGTTTCTACAACTGAAACCGTATTCATAGGACTGCCGCCACCGTAAGCACGATAAAGCGCAGAAACAACCGCTTGCTCAATTTCTGACCCCGTAAAGCCGTCGCTGGCTTTTGCCAGTTGAGATAGATCAAACTTGTTTGCGTCCTGATTACGGCGCTCCAGGTGGATAGCAAAAATGTCTTCTCGCGAAGGCTCATCCGGTAAATCGACAAAAAAGATTTCATCGAGCCGGCCCTTTCGCATTAACTCCGGTGGTAGTTTGCTAATGTCATTGGCGGTTGCAACTATAAACACTTGATGGGTATTTTCCGCCATCCAAGTTAGCAGAGTCGCCAATAAACGTTGTGACGTACCTCCATCACTTTCACCACTTGAAAGGCCTTTTTCAACCTCATCAAGCCATAGAACGCAAGGTGACATAAGTTCAGCCATTTTTAGTGATTCGCGCAGGTTTTTTTCGGTTTCGCCGTGGTATTTATTGTATAAGGTTCCGAAATCCAACCTTAAAAGAGCAAGCCCCCACATTCCAGCAACGGCCTTTGCCGCTAAACTTTTTCCGCCCCCTTGGATACCCAAAAGCATCAACCCTTTTGGTGGATCGAGGGGAATGTCTCGATCTAGAAAAACGGCTTTTCGTTGCTTTAGCCAGCCCTTCAAATTATTTAAACCACCAACTTCAGAAAACTTGGAAGTTTCATACTCAAAGCTTAATACACCGTCCATATCCAGCAATTCGAACTTTGCCTTATTAATTTGTGGTAACTCTTCTTCTGTTATTGCGCCATCGGCAATCACATTTCTAATCAATGTACGCGCATCGGCATAGGTCATCCCTTTTAGGTTTCGAACCAGTTTCTTTAGGGTCTCTTGATCGGTTTTCACTTTTTGCCCATGGTGGGCTTTTGACCAAACACTGGCTTCTTCTCTAACCAGTTTTTCTAGTTGATTTCCTGAAGGTAGCGCCAATTGAAACTTCGCTGAAAAACGCTTAACTTCTGCTGGCAGGTCAATCTTATGCGACACAAAGACTAAGGTATGACTTTTCTTATGATGGTCGATCGCTATTTCCTTAATCAAGCGGACGATTTTTGGCTCATTTTCAAAATACGGGTGAAAATCACAAAGGATAAAAATACCAGGACGCTGCACAGACTTAATGTGTTTAAGGGCGTCTAAGGGTAATTTACTATCTTCAACTTCAGCTAAATCATGGGCTAAATCAACCCGTGTTATACCGTCAACGCGGTCCCATCCAAAAACAGGTTTGTTAAAATGAATAGCGAGCTGGGTAACCAGTTCAACCGCACGATTCTCTTCGTGGGTCTCAATAGTTATTATAGGGTTTTTTGATTTGACTAGTAGACGAAGGTCATTAAGTTCAGTCTTTCCACTCATTCTCTGGTTCCGTTTTCTGCACAATTTTAAATACTGAGCCGCCGAAAACCAGGATCAAAGTTAACCAAATGGTGACTAACACGAATAGCCGGATTATTATTCGGGCAATTGCTCTAAATCAATAACTGAAGGATAATAACGTAATATCCTTGCCAAGTCCTGTAAAACAACAGAAATACTGAGTAGCTAATGCGATATTTAACGCCAACCGACCGATGTCTCTCAATTGCCGACAACGCTTTAAGGACCCTTTTTGGGGGTTATCAGGTTACCCAACGAGAAAACCCCGGTGACAATGTTGAAGAGGGTGATTTGGACAACAAACAAAAACAGCATGCCGCAGGGCTAATGAGAATTAATCATTGCGGTGAAGTGTGCGCTCAAGCTTTATACCAAGGACAAGCACTTACCGCTAAACTGCCGGAAGTGCGAGAAAAAATGGAACATGCTGCTGCTGAAGAAAATGACCATTTACAATGGTGCTCAGATAGACTCTCACAGCTCGATAGCCGCACCAGCATGCTAAACCCATTATGGTACGTAGGTTCTTTCTCAATCGGCGCCGTTGCCGGAGCTATTGGTGACAAATGGAGTCTTGGTTTCGTCGCGGAAACTGAACATCAAGTGGTAAAACATTTAGAGAGTCACTTAGGCAAATTACCGGAGCAGGACAAAAAAAGTCGAACGATTATTGAACAGATGAGAGATGACGAGCTAGAGCATGCAACTACCGCCATTGAAGCAGGCGGTGCCAAATTACCAAAACCGATAACGCTAGCAATGAAACAAATGGCTAAGGTAATGACCAAAAGTGTTTATTGGATCTAACTTAACAGACCGCTATTGGCTTTGCTTATAACCCCCTACATAATTACCTATCGTCCATAAAAAAACCGATCATTCATCAATGATCGGTTTTATTTTTAGCCCAATAATCGAGAAAAGGTTATTCAATTTCGCCTTTATCACGTTTGATATTAAGAATATCAGAATGAATTTGAGATTTGGGTACTGATTTTTCTAACAAAGCATTGTATACCGCCATCACCATCGCCTCTGAACCACTGATATAAAAATCTTTCTCTATCAGCTCTGAGTCTGCACAGGCCATAGCAGATTGATGCGGAAATCCTGTCGCGCCGGTCCAAGACTCGTCATCGCCCGAGATTACTGGAGTGTAACTAAAATTATTGTTATCTGTTTGCCAGCTTTCTATCAAGTCATGCTGGTACAAATCACTGATCACTTGAGCACCAAGGTAGAGCTCTATATTACGATCAGCCCCTTGAGCGAAAGCACTTTCAATCATGCTTTTCATCGGCGAAAAACCCGTTCCTCCCGCTATAATGACCAGTGTTCTATCACTGTCATTGAGGTAACAACCACCGTAAGCGCCTTCTAGCTGAAAGCTATCCGCGGTTTTAAATAGATTAATCATGTCTTCAGCAAGAGGGTGACCCTCAACTAAGCGAACATGCAATTCCAAGAAGCTTTTCTCTTCTGGCGCGCTAGCAATAGAAAGCGGCACGCGCTTACCATCGGGCATATGCAATACAATATATTGCCCGCCTTTAAAATCAAACAGTGATTTATCCTCCGGCACTAACCGAATGCGGTGAATTTGATCATTTAATTGGCTTACATCCAAGGTTTTACAGGTAAATTCCGTCATAATCCTAGCTCATTCCATATTTCATCAATTTTTTGTTTAACTTGTGGGTCTCGTTCAATCGCCACCCCCCATTCCCGATTGGTTTCACCTTCCCATTTATCGGTAGCGTCTATGCCCATTTTAGAGCCTAACCCCGAAACCGGTGAAGCAAAATCCAAATAATCAATCGGTGTATTATCAATTAGCGTTGTATCTCTGGTAGGGTCAACACGGGTAGTGATAGCCCAAATAACATCATTCCAATCTCTTGCGTTTACATCATCATCGGTGACAATAACAAACTTAGTATACATAAACTGGCGCAAGAAACTCCAAACTCCCATCATAACCCGCTTTGCATGCCCCGGATATTGCTTTTTAATGGTCACAATCGCCATACGATAGGAGCAGCCCTCGGGAGGCAAGTAAAAATCTACAATCTCTGGGTATTGTTTTTGTAATAGCGGAATAAAGACTTCATTGAGCGCAACCCCCAAAATAGCCGGCTCATCCGGTGGTCTGCCTGTATAGGTTGAATGATAAATAGGCTGTTTACGATGGGTTATTTTTTCAATCGTAAATACCGGAAAATTATCGACTTCATTATAGTAGCCGGTATGGTCTCCATAGGGTCCTTCAGGGGCGTAATCGTCGGGGTAAATATAACCTTCGAGGACAAACTCCGCGGAAACCGGTATTTGTAATTCGTTACTTAAACAGGAAGCTACTTTTGTTTTTTCGCCGCGTAATAGTCCAGCAAACGCATACTCTGACAAAGCATCTGGAATTGGCGTAACAGCGGCCAAAATGGTGGCAGGGTCGGCACCAAGCGCAACACTAATAGGAAACGGTTCTCCTGGATTTTGCTGTTGCCACGCTTTGAAATCTAATGCTCCACCGCGATGGGATAACCAACGCATAATCACTCGATTTTTACCTATCACTTGCTGCCTATAAATGCCTAAATTCTGACGCTTCTGCTGTGGTCCTTTAGTAACCACCAAGCCCCAGGTAATAAGTGGCGCAACATCGCCAGGCCAGCAAGTTTGAATTGGGATATTGGCTAAATCAATATCCTCTTTATCAATAATAACTTCTTGGCATTTTGGTTTTTTAACTTCCTTGGCGGCCATGTTAAGGACCTGTTTAAATAAAGATGCTTTATTCCACGCATCTTTAAGCCCTGCCGGCGGTTCAGGCTCTTTCAAAAAAGCTAACAATTTACCAACTTCACGAAGCTGAGAAACATCATCACATCCCATCGCAGCAGCCACTCTTCGAGCGGAACCAAAAAGGTTAGTTAAAACTGGAATGTCATGACCAATAGGATTTTCAAATAATAACGCTGGACCATCAGCTCGCAGCACACGGTCCGAAATTTCAGTCATTTCAAGGTTTGGATCAACGGGATATTGGATGCGATGTAAATCACCTTGAGACTCAAGGTATTCTAGAAAATCGCGAAGGTCTTTGTACTTTACGGACGGGTTCAGCATAAATATTGGGGCACCAAAGCTTATAACAACAATCGGTTGCTAATAACACTAACTTAGATTTGCTAGCGCTATTAGTTTCATTTATTACCGATTAGCGATAGTCGCTAGTTCTTACCGCGTTGTTTCATCGAATTGAAAAACTCATCATTGGTTTTACCCATTGCAAGTTTATCAATTAAAAATTCCATCGCTTCCGTTTCTTGCATTGGGTGTAAAATCTTTCTAAGAATCCACATTTTCTGTAGCTCTTCAGACGAAGTCAGCAGATCTTCTTTTCTGGTACCACTGCGGTTAAAGTTAATTGCAGGGAAAACACGTTTCTCCGCAATCTTTCTATCTAAGTGCAATTCAAGGTTACCGGTTCCTTTAAATTCTTCGTAGATAACCTCATCCATTTTAGAGCCTGTATCAACCAGAGCGGTTGCAATAATAGTAAGACTTCCACCTTCTTCGATATTTCGAGAAGCACCAAAAAATCGTTTTGGCCGCTGTAATGCGTTAGCGTCTACACCACCCGTTAATACCTTTCCAGAAGACGGGATTACGGTGTTATAAGCTCGCGCCAAACGAGTAATGGAATCGAGCAAGATAATGACGTCTTTTTTATGTTCAACTAAACGTTTCGCTTTTTCAATAACCATTTCCGCCACCTGTACGTGACGACTAGCCGGTTCATCAAATGTTGAGGCAACCACTTCGCCGCGTACTGAACGCTCCATTTCAGTTACTTCCTCAGGGCGCTCATCAATCAACAATACAATTAGCAAACAATCAGGGTGGTTAGCAGCGATTGATTGGGCGATATTTTGCATCATCATCGTCTTACCAGCTTTAGGCGGTGAAACTAATAGTCCACGTTGACCTTTACCAATTGGTGATGCTAAATCAATTATACGTGCAGTAATATCTTCACTTGAACCATTACCTCGCTCCATCACTAATCGCTCATCAGGATGCAACGGCGTCAAGTTTTCGAATAATATTTTATTACGTGCATTTTCAGGACTATCAAAATTGATTTCACGAATTTTGAGAAGCGCAAAATATCGCTCTCCGTGCTTAGGGGGACGAATTTTTCCCGAAATAGTATCACCGGTCCGTAAGCTAAATCGTCGGATCTGGCTAGGTGAAACATAGATATCATCCGGTCCTGCTAAATAAGAAGAATTAGCATTTCTTAGAAAACCAAAACCATCAGGGAGAATCTCTAAAACACCATCACCAAATATGTCTTCACCACTTTTAGCGTGTGCTTTGAGAATTGCGAAAATAATATCTTGTTTTCGCATTCTGGCGACATCATCGAGGCCAGCGTCTTTTGCCATTTTGGCTAATTTAGTAACGGAGAGTAGTTTTATTTCTGATAGGTTCATAGAAGGTACTTGTCGGTTAGATTGAAGGTAATATTGGTTAGTTCTTATGTTGGTTTATACGTTTCATTGTATTAGTCGGTTTTCTAGTGACCATTAATATTGAAAATATTCTGATAAAAGTTTCTTATAGCTGACAAATGCCATTTAACTCATTAAAAGTTAAAAGCGATCCAATGATTTATTTTTAATAGGATTTTATAACCAGACTCACAGAAGTTTATTTAATATTGTTGGTTCAGTAATTTGTTGGCTCAGCAATTTTAAGCGTAATTTGTAATTCTTAAGAAATTTAATCAGGTTGGAAGCGGCTTGAAATAAGCAATTGAATGAAAAATAGCACTAAACTAATTTAATGTCCAGTTTTTCAACATCTTAACTGAAAAACCGGCCTCTTAAGACAGAGAAACCGGTTTATATTTTGGAATACTGGTAAACGAATCGTCTATTTAAATGTTGCTATCTATAAACGCCGCTAGCTGAGATTTACTGACTGCTCCCACTTGCTGTGCTTCGACACTACCATTTTTAACTAGAATTAGCGTAGGAATACCTCTTACGCCATACTGTGGTGCGGTTGCTTGATTTTCATCAATGTTCAACTTTGCCACTTTAATCTTACCTGCATACTCTGTAGCCAGCTCATCGAGTATTGGCGCTATCATTTTACATGGTCCACACCACTCAGCCCAAAAATCAACTAGGACAGGAAGGTCGGACTTTAAAACATCAGCTTCAAAACTGTCGTCTGATAAATGGATTACTTGGTCACTCATTGTTTTTTCTCCGGTCATCAAAGCCTGAAATCATGGCTTTTCAATTAGTTTCGGTAAGGCTACTTTAATGCTACTATCTATTTTTATTGTCAAACGGCACTTTAGGCGGACTATTTCCACCAATAGACCTGGTCCAATACTAAATGTTCGCTGTTTATCGAGCCAATTGTCTCTATTCTGCAGCCAGAAAATAAAACTTGCAACCAGAGAAGGCAAAAAGTCCTATATTTTTGACATCTAACCCATTATGCAGTGCATTGTATTGCCAAAGGTAACATAGATATTATGGTCACCCATTTATCAGAAACGCGATTTGACGAGTTAGGGTTGCACCCATCGTTATTGAAAGCACTAGAAAAAATGAATTATGAGTTTGCTACTCCAATTCAGGCAGAGGCGATCCCGCTATTAATGCAAGGTACCGATGTTGCCGGACAGGCGCAAACAGGAACAGGCAAAACCAATGCCTTTTTGTTAGGTGTGTTAAACGAGCTGTTAACCTTACCCGAAGTCGAGGGGCGCCGCTCTAATGAGCCTCGCGCATTTATTATCGCTCCTACTCGAGAGCTGGTTATTCAAATATATGAAGATGCCAAAGTATTATCCGAGTTTACTGGATTAAAGATGCAGGTGGCTTTTGGTGGTGCAGATTACGCAAAGCAAAGGGATGCCATAATGACTGGGGTTGATGTGCTAATAGGCACCGCTGGACGGCTCAAAGACTACTATAACCAACAAGTTTATACGTTTTATGGTTTAGATTGTGTGGTATTAGATGAGGCCGATCGAATGTTTGATCTAGGTTTTATTGATGATATTCGGTACTTTTTTAATAGTATGCCAAAGCCAAGTGAACGCCTAAATATGCTTTTTTCAGCAACGCTTTCAAATCGTGTAAAAGAGCTGGCCTACGAACATATGAATGAACCAACTCACATCCATGTTGCTCCGGATGTGGTAACCGCCGGAAAAATAGAAGAACAACTTTATTACCCCAGTAATAGCGAGAAACTTCCGCTGTTGATTGGTTTAATGTTAAGACATTCGCCATTCAAATCGATTGTTTTTACCAATACAAAACGCAAGGCAGAGCAAGTTTGGCTATGCCTCAAAAGCAATGGTTACAAGGCCGGACTATTAACTGGCGATGTTCAGCAAAAGAAACGTATGCGCCTTCTTGACGAGCTAAAATCCGGAAAAATCGAGATTTTGGTGGCAACAGATGTTGCCGCTAGGGGCTTACACATAGACGCGGTTAGCCATGTCTTTAACTTCGATTTACCGGACGATGCCGAAGACTATGTTCACCGCATTGGCAGAACGGCTCGCGCCGGGGCTAGCGGTGTGGCAATTTCCTTCGCCTGTGAAGACGCTGCTTTTAACTTACCCGCAATAGAAACCTACATAGAACATGCCATACCAACGGCAGATGTAGAACCTGATCTATTACCAGAAATCACAATACCAAAACAAAAACCAATGTCTAACCACCGATCTCGTCCGAATAAACGGCACGATAATAGAAACCGACGATAAGTTTTGAGTAATTGTTATGACAGCAGAAACAATGACCAACGATGACGATTGCATCAAGGAAGATTTACTATTAGACGCCACGGGGCTGAGATGCCCCGAGCCAGTGATGATGATTAGAAAATCGATACGTTCTTTAAAGAGCGGTCATATTCTAAAAATAATTGCCGATGACCCATCAACAACTAGAGACATACCGACCTTTTGCGAATTTATGGACCATAAGCTGGTGGACAAAAATATTGAATCAATCCCCTACTGCTACTGGATTGAAAAAGGTTAACGAAACCGCTGACTAATTTATGCCATCTAATATCCTTCAACAGCTATCAAAAAATGCGGATGATACTCAGTCTCTTCCCCCAGTTGAAAACTGGAACCCCGAACACTGTGGCCAGATAGACCTAACGATTACCGCCAATGGTGACTGGGTACATGAAGGCAGCCCCATTACTCGTAAGCGTTTAGTTAAGCTGTTTTCACGGGTTCTTCGCAAAGACGAACGAGAGTACGTGCTTGTTACCCCGGTCGAAAAAGTCACCATTTCCGTTGAATGGCAACCTTTTGTTATTATTGATTTTGAAAGACAGACGGACAACGACAAAAGTTATTATTTGATGGTAGATAATTGCGATAACCAAGTGAAACTTTCTCACCCTGAACAGCTTCAATTTTCAGAGTTTCAGGGGCAACAGCTACCAATAGTGCATATTCGAAGAAATCTCTTTGCATCATTTAGCCGCAACTGCTATTACCGACTTATCGAACAAGCCAAGCAACAGCAAGTTAACGGAAAAGAGGCACTCACCATCGATTCCGCCGGACAAATATTTAATTTGGGGTACTTGGACCCTGACAGCTTCCAGCAATAAACCCTATTCAATAATGAAAATCGTTTTCAAGAAAATCCCGAAACTAGCCATCGTATTCTATATTTGTGGGTTTGTTTTAACGCTTTTCGGTTTCTTACATTATCTAAATCATTGGCAATTGCTTAGCCAAACACAGAATCTTCAAGTTTTTATCGCTGGCGCTATTATCGTTGCCATAGGATCTGTTATCAATTTGCTTACGCAACTAAACAAACGCTAAGCATTTAAGCGAACACTTACTAGGGGTTATTTGGGGATTTTTGCTTGTCGGTAACGCTTCTCGGTAATTACTTTCTTATAAAAAGAAACCTTATCCGTTCCTGAAGCCAACATCTTCTTATCCATTTGGCTTTCAAAAATTTTAACCGCTCGCACGGACTCTTGAGTGGTGTGTTTTGCAACCGGGCTTTTATTGCCGGATGCAATCTTAAACCAAGCGTAGGCTTCAATATCATTTTGCTTAACACCTAAACCTTGGTGAAACATGACTCCCATATTATATTGCGCTGAGGCATGCCCTCGAATACTCGCCTCAAAGTAGTATTCAGCGGATTGCTCAAGATCTTGTCTAAAACTAGAACCTTTTGGAGGCTTAAAGTAGTAATTACCTAAAATAAACAGAGCATCGGGATCGCCCAACTCTGCCTGATGTTTCAAGCGAGCCCACTCTGTCAGATAGATGTTACTCTGATTACCTTTTTCCTTGTGCCTAGCGGCATGCGTTGGCTGACAGACCATTAGCAAGCTTAACAGGGCAACAAAAAGCAACCTTATGTATTCGGTGCGTAGCAAAAGACGTCCTAATTTATGGTTTACACCATTACAACAACAAAAACACTTTACCAGTGCGATAAAATCAATATACGAACAATAGCTTCGGCCATTATATTGCACATAGTAACGTAATCACTGGGTACATCTCAAATGGAGGTTCTAAACTTCGAAAAATTCAATGCGAGGGGGAATCAATTTCCCACACCGCAATTATAGGTGATATCCTTGAACAGTGGTGTAAATGCTGTCTATAATTTATGTGTAATATTTACACATAAAGATTTAAACGACTGATTAATTTTCACGTAAACTAGCAGGCTTATACTACTTGGGGCATTGATATGACTGAACTAATTGACTTTGATTTGTTTAACTATTTGGAGAAATCCGAAGCAGAAAACGTTCTGTCGCACGTTCATACCCGCTCTTTCAAGAAAAAGACCCAAATAGTCACGGAAGGAGATGACTCGCATAGTTTGTATTTTCTTTTGGAAGGTGAGGTAAAAGTTTACCTTAACGATGATAGTGGCAAGGAAATTATCATTAACATGCATAAACCCGGCGATTTCTTTGGTGAATTGGGTTTAGTTAAGTCAATTCCAAGAACAGCTTCTATTGTTACTGTTTCAGACTGCCAAATTGGCGTAATGCAGGAGTTCGACTTTAAACACTGCTTAGCAACCTACCCTGCGTTTTCAATAGCCCTTATCGAAAATTTATCAACTAGATTAATTGATGCTACTGAAACCATTCGTCAACTCGGTTTAATGGATGTCTACCAGCGTATAGCGGTGACCTTCCTTAATCTATCGGAAGAAAAGGGCGATGTACGTGTTATCCCAGAAAAACTCACTCAACAAAATATCGCGAATAGAGTGGGAGCTTCTAGGGAAATGGTTGCTCGAATATTAAAAGACTTAAGAGCAGGCGGTTACATTACTCAGGATTCAAATGGCATTATTATCCATAAAACACTGCCACATTCCTGGTAAGTATTTTCCTAGAGACCACAGTCCTAGTAACCGAATTGTCAGTTTATTCTTCTATTCTTAGCCTTAGCCTTAGCCAAATAGCTATGTAATCCTTGGATCAAGATTTAACAAGCCACTTGATGCTACTGCAACATTTTTTGAGCCGTATTGAGACAGAAGTCCTCTTTAAAAACTACCTTACCAATGATTATGCCGGTTAACTTTTGAACTTGATTCTCAAGCAACCGAGAAATGTCGTCTAGCGTTTCAATTCCGCCGTTTGCGAAAATCGGCATCGGTATATCATTAGACATTTCGCTAATAGCAGCCAAATTAGAGTAATTAACATGGCCTTTATTAGGCACCTCGGTGACCACCAAACCGGTAACACCATCCTCTTCCAGCTGGTCGGCAATAGTCGCTAGTTTAAATTCAGGCTCACCGGTTCCCATACCTACCGAACCATTTCGGCAATCAACTTCGACAATGACTCTTTCAGGAAACTCAACACATATATCGGTAAGTAGATTCTTTTGACGCATTGCTTTGCCGGTTAAAACTAAGTAATCCGCCCCAGCATCCATCCATACAAAAGCATAATCGACGGACGTTATTCCGCCAAGTACTTGAATACAAAGGTCTGGGTGATTTTTTTTGAGGGTAGTAACTAAGTCAACGTTGCAAGGTTCATCGGTCTCAATGCCATCAACATCAACAAAATGAATTCGCCTTATGCCCTGCTGATACCAAAGGTTTACGATATCCAAAGGATCCTCAGCGACAATTTTATTAGCAAAAGCATTTTTTTGTTCAGTGTGAACTGACTTTCCGTGGCGTACCTCTAACACTGGAATCAACTGCATAATAATTCACCAATTCTTAGTGGGCTCACTATTAAGCATAATCCAGAATAACGGTTTTCGCTAAACTTTCATCAATTAAATAACCGCCAACAGGCTCGCTACAACCAGTGATTATAAGAACTATTTTTGTTATGCCTCAGGGCGCGATTTCTTGCTTGCTAGTGGCTTGTTTTTTTAACGGTTGAATCTTATTCGTGTTTCTTTTAGACAGCAAATTCCGTTATTATTCAATAATCAATTTGCGCGAACGGCCTCTTTAAATGCAACAATCCAAGCCTAAATTAAGCAAAGGCTCCCACAAAACAAGCGGAAAGAGCAACGTCAGAATCATTGGTGGCTCTATGCGCGGACGAAAAATAGCCTTCAGCGCCGGTGAAGGTTTACGCCCGACCCTCGACCGCGTGCGCGAAACACTCTTTAATTGGTTAGCACGAGACATCGCAGGAAGTATCTGTTTAGATCTTTTTGCGGGAAGCGGGGCACTAGGCTTTGAGGCGGTTTCGCGAGGCGCAGAACATCTCTACATGGTTGACAGCAGTGACAAGGTTTGTAATAACTTAAGCAAGAATGTCTCTCAAATTGGTATCGACAATATTACGATTAGAAACAGAAAAGCGTTGCAGTTCTTATCGGAAAATAAAACCAAGTTTGACATCGTTTTTCTCGATCCACCATTTGGCAAAGATCTATTATGGGATAGCTTAGAGAAACTCATTCCGCATTTATCTGATGACGCATTGGTATACATTGAACAGGAAAGTAATGCACAACAGCAGCCAGATGAAAGATGGCAGGTATTAAAATCCAAACAAGCCAGCAGCTTTAAGTACCAGCTAATTTGCCTCAACAAATAATCGATTTAGCCGACCCTTAAACTTGAAAAGGACGGCTCTCTAAAATCAATGGAATATAATCTCTCAACTATTTAGCCAAACTTCCTGAGCCCACTCCCAAACATCCTCCCAGGTCTCATCGCTTAGTTGACCGTCCTGCCATAACAGCACTTCACCTTCTTGGTCAACAATGTAATAGTCGCTTCCGCACTGACACAGTACCAGGTACTCTCTTGGTAACCCAACGGCCCAGGCCTGCGATGTCACTTCGGGCAAATGGGTATGAGCGCCAGCGTCTGCGATAGTAACAGGCTCTAAACTACCGAAAACCACATCACTCACCTGCAATAAAAACATTTTCATAGCGCGAGGAATTGGCAGTAAGATTTCTTCTTCTACAACAACCAAATCATCTTCTTCGGGAAGCTCGAGATACGAAGCCGTCTTTATTGAAGCTTCTCTGAGTTGTTCGACTATTTCTTCCATATAATTTACCAGAATAATATTTAATTGGTTATTCCAAGCTAAGAGACCGAAAACGAAAGTCGCTATGCTAGATTTAAATAGGTGGTTCGAAACGAAAAGTTATTGAGACGACTCACTATCATCGGATTGGTCTGGCGCTGATTCATCAAAGCAATACCAACTACTTAGACGATCGATAAGTTCCTGTAAGCCTAACTTGTTAGTCGCCGAAAATACCTGACTAGTAATACCTTCCGAAATACGCGCCAGCCGCTTGTTAGCGGTTAACAAAGCCGTTTTTCGAGCGCCGCTTTTTAGCTTGTCTGCTTTACTCAATACAACGTGAACCGGAATGTTTGCAGTGGTAGCCCACTGAACCATTTCTTTATCGGTTTCTTTTAGTGGATGCCGAATATCCATAAAGATGACTAGCGCTCGCAGGCATTGACGTTCTTGCAAGTAACGACTCAATGTTTTTTGCCATTGTGCCTTTTGGTCTTTGGAAACCTTAGCAAAACCATAACCAGGTAAATCGGTGATTCGGTTATCGTCATCGATCATAAACAGGTTAATTAATTGGGTTCGCCCGGGGGTTTTACTTGTTTTGGCTAAGCTTTTTTGATCGGCAATAGCATTAAGCGCCGTTGATTTACCAGCATTAGAGCGACCCGCTAACGCAACCTCTACGCCTACGTCCGGGGGTAATTGATCAAGTTTGGCGGCTCCCATTAAATATCGGGCGACGCGAAACGGGTTTAAGCTAGCATTTGTCATTGATGTTGGATTTATCCGCGTTAATTGTCTATACCTAAGCTAGTTCGCCCTATTCTACTAGGAAAAGAATCTTGAATCGGTATATAATCCCACGCATTCGTATAAATGGTCGTTAAGTATAATTAATTCAATTGTTTTTAAGCAAGTTTAATTGTCTAAGATTAACAAATAGACACTAAAAAGGCTTTTAGTCATAATTATTTTAATAGGTAAAAAGATGAGAAAAATCATAGGGTTGGCATTATTCGTTATATTTTCAAGCCAGGTTCAGGCTGGAGATGCGGCAAAGGGTAAAGAAAAATCACTTATTTGTGGCTCTTGCCACGGCGCTGACGGTAATAGCGCTATTCCGGCAAACCCAAGCCTTGCGGGTCAAGCTGAAAGCTATTTAGTTAAGCAATTAAAAGACTTTAAGTCGAAAGCTCGCGATAACGCCATTATGTCAGCTCAAGTGGCTAATTTAACCGAACAAGATATGCAGGACCTGGCGGCTTTTTATGCTTCACAAAAAGTGCAGCACATGGCAGTTGCTAGCAAATATATAGCAACAGCGCAAAAGCTCTATCGTGGCGGAGATTCTGACCGTGATATTGCTGCTTGTATCGCTTGTCATGGCGCTAATGGCGAAGGCATGCCAGCAGCTGGTTTCCCGGCTATTGGTGGACAACAACCGGCGTATACTATGGCAACACTGAAAGCATTTAGAAGCGGTGCAAGAAATAATGATATGAATGGAATTATGCGTGATATCGTAGCCAAAATGAGTGACGAGCAAATCGAAGCACTTTCATACTACTTAGCAGGTCTTCATTAATTCATCAGAATCACCTGTTATTTCCAAGAAAAGCGGCTCTTTAGCCGCTTTTTTTTGCTCATTTTTAGGTTAGAATGACTATCGATTTTAACCAACAAACATTTCGCTATGCATAAATATCTGTCACCCGCTCACATACTCACCGCGCTCGCACTAATGATGATTGGTTTTAAATCCATTTCCGCAGAACCGCAGTTTGTTGAAGGAGTGGACTACCAAACCATTAACATCTCAATTTCAGACAACGTTGATCAACTAACCGAGCTAGAGGATTTTAATCATATCGAATTGTTTTACTGGTATGGCTGCCAGTCCTGCTACCAAGTCGATGCGGCGCTTCTCGGGTACCAGCAAAACAACCCACATCTGAGCATTCGAAGAATTCCTTTGGTGCTAAGGACTGATTGGCGTGAACAGGCTTATATTCAAGCCATCTTAGAACAAGTAGCAGAGGCAAAAACCGATGAAATTCTTGAAATTTATCGCCAGTGCCTCACTGATTGCAGTGTTTTTTCTAGTTTTGAGAATAGCAAATCCTGGATTTTACAAAGGTACCCGAACACTGAAGCCTCATCCATCGACAATAGCCTTGTTTGGCAGACACAAAAAAATTATCAAAAACGCGCAGATTTCTTATCAATTCGCCAAGTTCCGACTATTATTATTAAAGACACATACAAAGTTGATGCTAGTCAGGCGAAAACCGCTAAGCGGCTACTTGAGATAATAGACTTCCTTTTAGCCAAGTAGAGCAACGCATCAACCACTGAGCCGCTCAGTGATTAGCGAATGATACCTAAGCAACGGAGTCGCTAACCAGAATTTGACGGCATTTTTTGCGGGGTTTTAATATTAAAGCGGTCACTCAACATCAACGGTTAAAGCTATTAAGTTATAATGTGCAAGTCGGTATAGATAGTCACCGTTATCGTGATTATTTAACGCAAAGCTGGCGACACTTGCTTCCTGACTCTAAACGCAACAACAACCTTCGCAGCGCAGCTGACTGGTTATCTAGCTACGATATAGTTGCTCTGCAGGAGGTTGATGGCGGAAGCCTTCGCTCGCAATTTATTAATCAAGTCGCTTTTTTGGCGGATAGGGGTGGTTTTCCCCACTATCATCAACAACAAAACCGTCGAGTTGCGGGACTAGCCGCTCATTCCAACGGGTTATTATCAAAGTTTGCTTCTTCACATGTTATTCATCATAAATTACCGGGGCGAATCCCGGGGCGGGGCGCACTTGCAGTCACCTACGGACAGGGTGAACAACAGATATTAGTATTATCGGTCCACTTATCCCTTAGCCAAAGGGCCCAAGCACTGCAATTACAATATATCGCCGACTTGCTAGATGAATATCCATATTTTGTTCTGATGGGTGATATGAATTGCCCAAGTAGAATCGTCTGTGACACATTCGAGCGACTAGGCATTGAAGTTAAAACTCATACTCAAAGCTCACCGACATTTCCTCGCTGGAAACCAAAACATAGCTTTGATCAAATATGGGTCAGTAATTCATTAAACATTATCAAAAGTGAAGTTCTCAACTTGGGAGTTTCCGATCACCGGCCGATAGCTATGGAAGTTGAAATCCCTAACGGCGTACTTACTCATAACGCTATCCCTAAACAACACATAAACTAAAATGATAGATTCACATAATAACAATGATGATACCGATGCTCTTCTAGATGTTTGCAATGAACTAAAACGCAGCCTTTCCCGGTTAAGCTATGTTGGCATGGGAGTTACCGATGACCTTGACAAAGAACTAGCGACGCTGAGAAGGGTTATCAAAAAAGAAGGTGAACTCGAAGATATTAAATCGTCAATTGACAAAATAAGCCAACTACTTAGAACATTAGATGATGATGACCAAGACGTCTCACAGGCTAATGAACGCCTAGATATATTAGCGGTATTACTGGACAAGAAACTGCCTAAGAGCCTAAAAAAAGAGCTTAAAACCGTACAGAAGAAAACGGTTCATGAAGATGCATCAAGCATAATGAACTCTATCGCACTAGTTATTCAAAGTTATATTGCGGAGGTTGAAAAAAGTCAAAAGAAAAGTGCCGCCGCCAATAATGGAAACAATACTGATTCAGGGGCTCAGCACTCAGGAAACCAAAAGCGAGGTTTTTTTGCGTCACTATTTGGCAAAAAGGAACAACCCGTAGAAACTCAAAAAACAGAACAAGACAGTGAACAGGCGAAAGCCAAGATCGCACCGCAAAAAGTCGAAGTAGTCGATTACTCTCTACCACAAAAAGTCAAAGATTCATTGCAACTACTAATCGACCAACTTTCTCGCATGGATGGTTATACGGAAATTGCTAATAGCCTTAATTACGAAATTACTAATATTGAAAAAATTGAACAACTATCGAATATTCTTGAAAAAATCACCAGCGCCTTCATTAAGATTTCAGATCAAGAACACATTCAGTTCGAAAAATTTCTTAAAACTCTGAATAACCGAATTGTTAGAGTTAATGATTTTATTAATCAAACCCTGCAGTTTAGCCAAGAGAGCAATAAAGATAGTAAACAACTTAATCTCGACCTCAATTCCAATCTATCGGATATGAAAACCAGTATTAATAACTCAGCCAATTTAGACGATGCTAAGAATGCGGTTTTTTCACATATGGATAGTTTAATTAGTCAAATCAATCAATACTGTATTAAGCAAGAAAGTAGCAGCGAAGTTCTGGTTGCTCAAATGGATAAACTCAGTGAACAGTTGCGTGCTACCGAAGATGAAGCGACTCGCCTAAAAGACGATCTAGCGGAGCTACGAGTAAGAGCACAGACTGACCCACTAACAAACCTACCTAATCGATACTCTTACAATGAAAGACTCACTCAGGAATACAATCGATGGCGCCGTTATCGTCACGCTTTAACGCTAGTCATTGGTGATATCGATTTATTTAAGTCCGTGAATGATGAGCATGGACACGCATTTGGCGACCATGTTTTAAAAACAATCGCTAGTTTCCTAAGTGAAAGTATTCGAGAATCGGATTTTATCGCCCGTTTTGGTGGTGAAGAGTTCGTATTATTACTACCAGAAACCAGTATCATTGATGCAACGAGAGCGATGAATAAAATTCGTTCTGGTGTTTCCAAGCTGACTGTAAAAAACAATGGTACTATGGTACCGGTTACTATTTCATTTGGGATATCGGAATTTGAAAAAGACGACACAGCTAAAGCGGTTTTTGAGCGAGCTGACGCAGCATTATATCGCGCTAAAGAAAAAGGCCGTAATTTGGTCTGCTGCCAACGAGCAAAGTCCGACGAGTAGAATAAGTCTTTTTTCAACCAGCCATTTAAACCGCGTTCGTCGGTAACTTAGTTCTGTGCGTTTATTTAATTTCAACTTATCTGATCCGTGCTTATCTGAACCGGACTTATCTGATCAGGACTCAACTAGTCTAGACTCTTCCAGTTCGGACTCACCGGTTCTCAACTCATTAGTTCCTTCATCACTATGGTTGGAGAAGCAAAGCTACCTAATCGAGCTGTACAAGCTGTCACATGCATCAATTCTTGATGATCCAAGTGCTCGCGATCGATTTGAGCAGCAAATGGTTAAATTTATCTATGACCATGACTTTGACGCGATTAACGGCGGCATTATATTGCAGACACCGATTTGCCAGCCACCATTAAATGCAAAAGAACAACAAAACCCACAAACTGACTCGGTAAATAATTTGGCTGCCACAGCCGCCTCGAAGAAAAAATACCATAAATCTTTAGCTATTAATATAATACTCACAGAGATATTAGCTTGCACTGACCGAGTACTTTACAACGGCTTATTTTCAATAACCGCCAGCCGTCAACTGAATTTCCTCTTTAACCATTTGTTCGATCAGGTCCCTGCTGTGCAAAACGAATTGAGTTGTTATTTTTCGTTAGATGCTCTTTCACAGCTTCTGGAGGCCAACGAATTAGCACTAATAGAAGCCCTCACGGCTGAAAATGCCGATACTCTTGAAAATGCCGACTCTCCTGAAAATGTCGATACTCTTGACAAGCTTGCTAGTAAAGAAAAAGTTACCGATAAAGAATCAATAATCACTGGTGAGAAGTTTAAGAAATCTAATAAAAAAGGGCTTTTAGTTTGTTACCATCGCTCTCTCAGCGAAGCGGCAGACTCTATTAATATGCCGTATAAGCAGGCGCAAATTATCGAGTTTCAAGCCCTGCAAAAATTATCTCATCATTTGTCTGGAACAAACAAAAACCTAAACGCTGAAAGTCCCCCAACGGTCACTAACTATTTTGCCAACAACGCTGAAGAAAACCATGCAGATAAAACAAACGGGCTTTGCTGGTTAGCATTAACGCTAATAAGACAGCTAACCATCGAATCATCGCCCCCCCTACTCAAACAACTTGAATCTCTAATGAGCGAGCTTGACCTAATTAGAGATCAGTCGCTAAATCGCCCTGATACTGGCTGCAAGTTTGCAGAGCAATTGCATTTGCTTCATACAAGACTAGCTGAATATCAGCTTACGACTAGCAAGGTTAATTTTGAACAAATCCTCGTTGATATTGAGCAACTTCCGTCATCGCTTACTCCTGATCAAGTCGCTTTTTATCAACAGCAACTGCCTCAGTTAAGCTATCAGCTATTGGTATTAAATCGTTTTTTAAACGCGTCCATTGAACACTTTCAATACTTTTCATGCCGAATAACTCAAGCGTCAGACCATATTAGCAAGTTAACCTTGATTATCGACGATGATCGAGGTGAGCAAACCGGCGACGATTCATCTTTATCAGCTGATACCGAGACGCCAATAATGAAACAACTAGAACCGTTAGTCGAAGTGATTTTTTTACCTCGCCAACAAGCGCTTTTGCAGCAACAAAAAATGAAACTACAATCCAAATTCAACCCTTTTCAATATGTCTTTGAAGTAGAGTAAGTCCATCACTCTTAATTAGTTACAAGTTTTCTCCATAAAAAAACTTCACTAACCTCAAGTTTTAAGCTTTAATAGCCTTGTTCAAAGAGTAGCCATGCCTGTTTCGGCAAAAGCTAACTGTCGTCTTGATACAATTTAATCAATATGGTCCTGTGGCGGCCAGACTGATATTTACGTTAAGAAACTCTAGACAGGAAGTTCCTATGAAAATAATAAATCGTTATCTAAGTATTCTGTTACTTTTACTTTTTTCAACCGCATCAATCGGCGTTCCCTTTTCAGCAGAATCCAATCATTTTGGTGAACATGACAAAGAAAATAAAGAAGAAAAGAAAGATGAAAACGATGACAACTCCGCCGCAGAAGTTGAAGATAACGAAGACAAGGACCTACCGCTAAAAGCAGATCGCCGATTAACCTTTGAGGCTTCCGAAGGATCTTGGATGTCGCTTGATATAAGCCCCGACGGTAAACAGATAGTTTTCGACTTGTTAGGGGACTTGTATACCCTTCCTATCGGAGGCGGAACAGCAACTCAAATTACCGACGGCATGGCGATGGACATGCAACCCCGGTTTAGTCCTGACGGTAAAAAGATTGTTTATGTCTCCGACAAAAGCGGCAGTGAAAACGTTTGGACGCTTGATGTTACCGACCCATCCGCCGAACCAGAGGCATTAACCTCCGATCCCGATGCTAATTTTCAAACCCCAGAATGGAGTTTGGACGGACAGTATATTGTTGTAGGAAAAAGCGTTGGCTTATTTGCAACTCACAAATTATGGATGTATCACATTGATGGTGGAAATGGCTTACAGCTGATCGACAAGCCAGAACAACTAAAAACAACTTCCCCAGCGTTTGGTAAAAACAACCGCTATATCTGGTTTGAAGCGCGAAATGGCGACTGGAATTATAACGCGCAATTTCCGCAGGTTCAGTTAGCGCGCTACGACAGAGATACCGGCAAATTTAACACCATGACTAACCGTTATGGTTCTGCGATGCGACCAGTAGTATCCCCAGGCGGTAAATACCTGGTATACGCCACTCGTTACGATCACCAGACAGGGTTAGTCAAAAGAGACCTTATGACCGGTGAGGAGCAATGGCTTGCCTATCCAGTACAACGTGATGAGCAAGAATCCCGAGCGACTATGGGAACAATGCCTGGTTACGCCTTTACTCCTGACTCTAAAAAGTTACTCGCTTCTTATGGCGGAAAATTCTGGTCAATCGAGATTAACTCCGGTGTTCAAACTAACATCCCATTTAAAGCGCAAGTTGATATAGGCATTGGTGCAAAAGTAGCCTTTGATTACCCGATTTCAGACGATCCTAGCTTTGATGCAAGACAAATAAGACATCCGGCCTTGTCTCCAAATGGCAAGAAGCTGGCATTTACCTCATTAGATCGACTTTATGTTATGGACTACCCGAAAGGTAAACCTCAGCGAGTGACCAGTGAAAACGTTGGTGAGTACATGCCAGAATGGTCTCCCAATAACCGCTGGTTAAGTTATGTCACCTGGGATAGTGAAAAAGGCGGACACATTAACAGAGTCCGCCCCAAAGCTAAAAGCAAACCCCGTCGACTTACCCAGCAATCGGCGGTATATCGCAATGTTGTTTGGAGTAACGACGGCAAACGAATCGTTGCAGAAAAAGGAGCCGCAAGGGAACTGAAGGACGCGACTGGTTTTTACGCTTTTGAACAATTTGCGGAATTTGTTTGGCTGCCATCAAACGGTGGAGCAACTACTAGCATCATGCCGACCGAGGGCATGTTTCATCCACATTTTACCCAAGACTCCAAACGTATATACGCCTATGGCGAAAACGGGCTGATTTCATTTCGTTGGGACGGTAGCGATCAGAAAACTCATCTAAAAGTTGTCGGTAAAAAAGATGCGCGCCAAAAAACGGCGCCACCAGCCTCACTCGTAGTGATGGCGCCAAAAGGTGACCAAGCGCTAGCTCTGCAGAACAATCAGCTTTATTCAATTACCGTACCTTGGGTTGGAGGAAAGACACCTACAGTTAATACTAGCAGTTACAAAGGAGCCGGATTACCGGTTAGAAAATTATCCAAGATTGCCGCCGACTTCCCATTTTGGTCGGGTGATGGAAAAACCATACGTTGGTCTTTGGCAAACGCGTTATTCTCTTATGATCTTGATCAAGCCAAAGCGTTTGATGACAAACGTAAAGCCGAAGAAAAAGCGGAAAAGAAGAAAAAAGAACAACTAGCAGCTGAAGAGAAAAAGAATTCCACGGACAAAGATACAGACAAAGTAGCTGACGCTGGAGATGACGGTAAAGATCAAGAATCCAACGACAATAACAAACAGAAAGATTCAAAGGACGAAACAGAAAAAGATGAAAAACCAGAGGAGTTTGAAGCCACTGAGCAGCGAATCATTGTAAAAGCAAAACGCGATATACCCTCGGGACAGCTTTTACTGAAAGGCGCGCGCATCATCACAATGAAAGGAAAAGAAATATTCGAGAGCGGCGACATTCTGATAGAAAACAACCGAATTAAAGCGGTAGGCAAAAGCGGTAGCTTGGATGCCCCAAAAAATGTTGAGCAACTCGACTTAGTCGGCAAAACCATCGTACCGGGTTATATCGATGTGCATTACCATTCTATGTGGCTAATTCCTGAGCTTCACGGTAAACAGGTTTGGCAATACATGGCAACCATGGCCTATGGCGTTACTACCACGCGAGACCCCCAAACCTCTACAACCGATGTGCTTAGCTACGCCGATCGCGTTGAAAGCGGTCAAATGGTTGGTCCACGCATTTACTCTACAGGCCCAGGCGTATTCTGGACAGAGCCTTTAACCAGTTACGAAGACGCTAAGAATGCGCTAACTCGTTATAGTGATTATTACGATACCAAAACTTTTAAGATGTATATGACTGGCCAAAGAAAACAACGCCAATGGCTGATCAAAGCATCTAAAGAGTTACAACTAATGCCTACCACCGAAGGCGGATTGGATATTCGCATTGATCTTACCCATGCGATTGATGGTTATCCTGGAGTTGAACATAATTTACCGGTATTCCCTCTATACAGTGATGTCGTTAACTTATACAAATTTGCCAATACGACTAATACACCAACGCTTTTGGTCGATTACGGTGGTCCGTGGGGAGAGAACTACTATTTTTCTACAGAAAACGTTTATGACAATGCCAAGCTACGCAATTTTATGCCTTATCAGGAACTTGCAAGCCGCTCATTACGTCGCAGCGCCTGGTTTCATAAAGATGAATACGCTTTCCCTCATCATGCAAAATTCACCCGCGATCTGGTTGAAGCAGGCGGCAGTGCTGGTGTTGGAAGCCATGGACAAATTCAAGGAATCGGTTTTCACTGGGAGTTATGGGCAATGCAATCTGGCGGTATGTCAAACCACGATACCTTACGAACCGCCACCATCTTAGGTGCCAATGCGATAGGTTTTGGTAAAGAGCTAGGTTCTATTGTGCCAGGCAAACTTGCGGATTTAGTCATTCTCGACAAAAACCCTTTGGACAACATTAGGCACTCGGAAGCCATTAACCGCATTATGAAAAATGGACGTTTGTACGGTGGTAAAGAGCTTGATGAACAATGGCCGAGTCAAAAGCCAAGACCACAATCTAGCTGGAGCAATAGTGCGCCTAAAGTGAAAGCAGGGATCACCCAGTAGATTAAGCAGGTTCATTTGCAACCAGTTATGCTAATAACTCACTCAGTCTAATCAGCAAATTTGATAACCGCTGAGTGATTTAAACAGAAACTACGGCGAATCGTTCCCGTCTAGTTTGTCGGCCGATAAGCTACAATAAACGCACTGCGACTTTCATCCCATCAACCGTCCAGTGTTGCTTTATATCGTTGTATACTACACGGCTTATAAGAGACTCTTGAGTATTATCGGAATAACTCACTAGCATCTTACAGAAGTGATCATGCTGCTTAATAAAATCGAGAAACTCGATGGAAATAATTTGAAGAGGAGTATCTAACTGACGTCTTTTAGACCAAGACTTGGTAATAATTTGATATTTCATTGGCCGCGATAATACGTGCTTAACAGAGCCTTGTCGAATTAATAAACGAATAACCGCCTAAATATTAAGCTCTAATAACGTCATATCGTCAAAATCATCGGGGTCGTCAGCGTAATCAATAATCTGCTGCAAAACCTGCTCTAGCCCTTCGCAGATAGGCTGTTCGATATTTTCATCGAAGACGGGCTCATTAAGATCTAAAATAGCCTGTTTTAGTCGTTCAGCGCCAAACATACGCTGCTTTTGAGCAACATTACAGGTTTCCGTTACACCGTCGCTCATCAAATAAAAGCGCTCTCCCGGTTGAACTGACAATTGATAATGGGGCTCAATCTCTTGCGATTCTATTATCCCTAGTGCGCAGGCCTTAGACTCAAAAGAGCTCCAATGCTTTTCAGCATCGAGCTTTAGAATGTCTTCCATGCCATAGTTCCAAAGTTTCAGCTCTCTTCTATCAGCACTAATTTCTGCAATTGCAGCGCCCATAAACAGGTTCACAGGCAAAGAAAGTGTCAACACTCGGTTTATCTCGCGAATAATTTTATCGATCGCTTGGTCCTTTTTAATCAACCGATAGAAAATGTAACTCACTAAAGGACCGCCAATAGCCGCAGTAAGTCCATGCCCAGTAAAATCCGCCACCATAACATACTGGGTCTGTTGACTATCAAAGCCAGAAAGCACCATGTCGCCGCTATTTAATTCCGATGAACGTGATGCATAAGCAACGTGCTTCTCTTCAAACTCGTTAACCACTTTCATCCGATCAATAATACGTTCAATGGTATCTCGCTCCATCGAAATTTCGATATTGGCAAGCTCCAATTGCCGCTGAGTTTGATGAAACAAGATCTGATTTTTAACCCGAGCGGCCAAAATAGCACCAGACAAAGGCTTGGTAATATAATCAATCGCGCCAGCCTCAAGGCCTATAATTTCATCACCTTCTTGGTCCATGCCAGAAACTAAGATCACGGGAATATGTTTGGTTTCAGGGTTGGTTTTTATTCGGCGACAAACTTCATAACCGTTGAGGTCAGGCATTAAAATATCTAACAGAACTAAATCGGGCGGGAAATTTTTAACTGACTCAAGCGCTTGATTGCCGTTAAAGGCGGTGCGTATTAAATACTCATCCTCAAGCAAGCTTTCCATAAACAGGACAATATCCGGCGCATCATCGACGATTAATATCTCTTGTCGCTTCAAGGTATTACCTTTACTCCAAAAAACTCAAAATGGGATAATTAGAAATTTGCAGCCATAACCTTATATTTTTCATGGTCATTTCACTCAACAAATAAGGTCACTGGCACTTAACAATCTTAATTAGTATAGAATAAATTACGCAAAATTGTGTTTAGATGACCTGAATATATCCAGCAAAGCTTTCAACCCCGTAAACGCCTCGCCCCAAGCGGGTCAAAGTATTTGATTTTCCGACCATAAACATTTCTGCGACTAAAAATTTAAACAGTTTGTTGCAATTTGCAGCCAATCGCTAGTTTCAAAAGACGTCAAAGGTGATATGGTTAGCTTTGATAAAAAACAACCCAATGATTGGAGCTTTAAATGAACAAGTTATTACTCGCCGGCGTATTGGCGATATCAAGTTTTAGCGCTATCGCTGCAGACGAATCAGCCATGGAAGTTAAACTAAAGAAGGCGATGAAATCTGAAATTCGTACAGAAAAAGAAGTCGCACGAGATAGAAACAGACTGCCTCTTCAAACCCTTAAGTTTTTTGGTTTGAAAGACGATATGAAAGTTGTTGAATTATTACCTGGTGGTGGCTGGTACTCAAAGCTATTGGCTCCAGTTCTAGCTGAAAACGGTGATTTTTCTGTTGCTGTGGGCACCCGTCGCGCTGCCGGTTTAGTCGAACAACCGAGCATGGAGAAAATGCGTGTATTAGAAGTAGACCCTAAGATCCGCCGTGAAAAAGGCGATCGCTTCTTAACGATGAACAAATTTGACTTGGGCGAAAAAGATGTCGACATCGTTTTCACTTTCAGAAACTACCATAATTTGAATGAGAACGGCCGTAAGCGCATGAATGATGCATCATTCAAAGCACTCAAGTCCGGTGGTATTTATGCGGTTGTTGACCATACTCGTCGTCACATGGAAAAGTTAAATAACGAAAATGGCCGCCGTTTTGATCCGGTTCTAGCGATCAAAGAAATTCAAGCAGCTGGCTTCGAATTTGTCGACTATAGCAGCCTGCACTATAGAGCTGACGACGAATTACGCTATGAAGTTGGCAGAAAATCAGTGACCGGCAACTCAGATCGATTTACTTTAAAATTTAGAAAACCTTAATTGCCATTCAATAAGCAGAATTCACAGCTAACTTGGCAATCAAGATAACTTGCCAATCAAAATAACTTGGATTCTGCTTGTTCTAATTAAGGCGGTTTATATTAATGGAGCCTAACCTTATGAAATTACTAGCTTTCGCCGCTAGCTCTAGCAGCACATCAATTAACAAAAAATTAGTTACCTACGCAACCAGCTTGCTAACCTCGCAATCTTCTGAAGTTTTAGACTTAAACGACTACGAGTTGCCGCTATTTAGCACCGACAAAGAAAGAGAAATTGGTTCCCCTCATTTAGCCAAACAGTTTTTCGAAAAAATTAGTCAGGCTGATGCTATTGTCATTTCCTTTGCCGAACACAATGGCTCTTATACTGCCGCTTATAAAAATCTTTTTGACTGGGTTTCACGAATTGAACAGAAAGTTTTTCAGGATAAGCCAATCGTTTTGCTGGCAACATCTCCAGGAAAAAGTGGCGCTCAAAATGTTCTCGCCAATGCTGCAAGCGCGATTCCTCATTTCGGTGGAATTGTTAAAGGAACTCTTTCGGTACCTGAGTTTTTTAACAACTTTGATGTTGAAGAAAACCGACTAACCAATAATGACTTGAACCAACAGCTGCAGCAATTGGTCAATCGTCTTAGCTAACCGTGTTTAATTAAACCACCATTGCACAAGACCGAGATAGTTTGTAATCACTATCTCGTTAGCTTAATATCAATCTAAACAGAACAACCAGAGGCTATTTGATGTTTGCAGAAATTATCGGCTGGGGTAAATGCGCGCCACCCTCGGTATTAAGCAATGACGACTTGGCCACCTTTATGGATACGTCGGATGAGTGGATATTCTCGCGAACAGGCATTCGTCAGCGACATATTAGCCACGTTGGCAGCTCTGAAATGGCAAGAGTCGCTAGTGAAAGGGCGCTGGCCTGCGCAGGGATTTCCGCAGAGGAAGTCGATTTGGTTATATTCGGCAGCACCAGCCCCGACGAAGTCATCCCCAATAGCGCGAGCATAGTCGTTAATAGAATCGGCGCAAAAAATGCCACCGGTTTTGATATGAACTCGGCATGCACAAGTTTTCTGTATGGCTTGAACGTTGCCACCGATATGATAAAAGCCGGCTCAATTAAAACAGCCATTGTCATTGGCGTAGAAAAGGCCTCTCGATTTATGGATTATGGCCGTCGCGACAGCGCGGTACTTTTTGGAGATGGCGGTGGCGCAGTCGTATTGAGGGCCACCGAAGAAGCGTTAGGCCTTATTGATGCTAAGTTAAATATAGTCCCTGATACTAGAGAAATGATTCATATGCCCGGTTGGGGAATGGACCTTTCCCATCAAGCCCTTAAAGAATTTTATTACTCCATGAATTTCAAAGGACAGGATATATTTAAAAGTGCCGTTAGGGGCATGAATCAAGCTTGTGAAGCAGTTCTTAAGCGCACCAATACTGACAAAGAATCAATCGATTTTTTTGTACCACACCAAGCTAATTTACGAATTATTCAAACCCTTGCTCACCGTATGAAATTTGATATGGATAACGTTATGGTATGCGTGGATAAATATGCCAATACCTCAGCAGGCACTATCCCACTGGCATTATGTGACGCCCTAGAAGCCGGAAGAATCAAACCTGGCATGAGTATTTTAACCGCTGCCTTTGGTGCCGGATTAACCTGTGGCGCCGGTTTAATAAAATGGGGACAAAGAACCACCCCTAAGGGAATTAGCGACGCTGAGTTACCGGAGTGCAAACAAACCGCATTAGAACTGATCCAACCGGCTATTGAAGCCGCCAAAACGCATTACGCTTGATAGTTGTTGTTTGTGATAGGCCCTTACTTACCATCGAGTCAACCGGTACATACCATTGAATCGGCTAGCAGGTAAACTCGGATCGGCTAGAAATAGTAGACAAGGTAAGCAAATTGATCGAGGTTGCTAAACTCTCAACAACCTAAGATCAATGGATTATCTAACCTGAGCTCGGGATAAGGAAGCCTTAAAAATCGAATGTAATCAAATAGTTAGTTATAGCAGGTCGCCGTTTCGCGTCAACTTATCTGCATATCTAGAGCCAGCGATGTTAATTTAGTGTCTATCAAGAAAAACTTGTGCAGTAATAGCACGCTATTATCAACCAGTTTAACGCTGAGAGGCGCTAAATTACCATTGCTGGAAAGGTTAAATTATCCCGAGTTCAGGTTATCTAGCTCGGATTAACCCAACTAAAGTTAAGACTAACACCATTTTCAATATCACTACTCATATATTGGCGATAACCTAGCGTAACGTTTAGGCCAGATTCATTAATAAACCGTAGTCGTGGTTCAAAATAAAAGCCGCCATCTAAATTAACATCTTCAGAGGGGCAATCGGAACAATTTCCAATACCTCTACTTGCCCATAAAATATCGACGCCGCCCATAAGATCCAATTTCATGGTATCGGCAAACGCTAGGCTATAACCTAACTCACCGTAAACCCCATATCCCTCGGCACTGGACGATTCACTTGAGACATCGCCGAAATTATCTTCTACCGTTACTCGAAAGGTATCTTTATCACTCAGTAAAAAGCCTTCCATACCTAACCCATACGTCAGAGAGCCTTTTTGTCCTTCCCAGCCTAATTTGAAAAAGGTTGCATTGCTGCCTATTCCCTCATCCGCCGCATTATTTTTTTCCAATGAAAAATAACCGACACCGATTAACCAACCTTTGTAGTCACCGACATTAAGCGCTTCTGCAATTTCTTCTTTTTTCTCCGCCTTGCTTTCTTTTCTCGCAACGCTATCCGATGCCCAAACGTTAGTTGACAGCGTAATCACTAATGCAATCACATTTAGTTTTAAAACCCACTTCATAAAATAATCCTTCTATTTGCTTTTGCTATTTGCTTTTGCTATTTAGTCTTGCTATTAATTTCTGCTATCTAGTCTTGCTAATCAATTGCGCGAGCTAGAATCACAGCTTGATTTCACCACCTAGCTGTTGATTCATTTAGCGCAACACTTATTGCTTCGCATCAAATTCGGCGCCACTATAATGAATTGAAAAGACAAAAACAACTGGTCATATGTACATTACTAGCACTGCTTTTTTTGATTCCAAATGATTATAATAATTCAACTTTTTTATCACCTTTGATCACCGTTTTGGGTGTAATATAGTTTTTGTGTTCTTAAATGACTCAATCAACCTTGAGCCAAATATTTTTACATTAGAGTTGGTCGAATACGAGTATGATAAAACCATGTTCAAAAGATACGATTCACAACATAAACAACTGCCCAGCAAACAAGCCCGACTAACAAAAAAACGGCTTAACCATGAAACTGGTTTTAGTCGTCGACGTTTTCTTCGTGAGAGCCTGCTGTCCTCGGTGTTTGTACCACTGTTCGGCTGCGGCGGCGGCAGTTCGGATAACACCCTACCGCCAATAACCGTGCGTTCGACACCGGGCGAGTTATCTCAGGCTCAAACAACTCAATCTATTTTAATAATCGGTGCCGGACTATCTGGCTTAGTAGCAGCCTATGAGTTAAGCAGGGCTGGTCATCAAGTCACCTTGTTAGAAGCGAGAGAGCGATCTGGCGGACGCGTTCATACAATCAATTTACCTTTTTCAAACGGCCAATTTGCGGAAGCTGGCGCCTCTAGAATCCCATCGAATCATAATCTTACCCATGGGTATTGTGATCACTTTAGTCTTGCACGTGATCCATTTTATCCAAATACTGAGCGCTACTTTGAGATCGCAGCGGCACAAGCTTCCTTTATAGACGCCAACAGTTATATCAATCAACCCCCTTGGCAGGGCTCTGTAAACCGCAGTGCGTATAGCAAAATACGTGGCGGCATGTCGCTACTTCCAACCTCTTTTGCTGACCAACTATCAAACAGTATTATCTACTCACAGGCCGTTGAGTCGGTAACCCAAAGTAATAGCGAGGTTAGCGTTACCACCCAAGATGGTAGTCGCTTCCAAGCGGAGCGGTTGTTATGTACGGTACCACTACCAGTGCTCGCTAATATAGAATTCACACCGTCATTGTCGGTGGATAAAATTAGCGCGGCTAATGGCGGTTATAACTATACGGATTCCTCCCGATTATATAGTCAGTTTGATTCACGCTTTTGGCTTGAGCAAAATCTAAATGGCTGGGGAAACAGTGACCATCCGGAAGAAATATGGCAACCGACTTGGGATAACGATCAAGAGTCAGGAATTTTGCAAAGTTACTTAAGAGGCTCGGTAGCGCGGGACTTTGATCAGTTGATGCTCGATCAACAAGTAGCACAAATACACCAACGAATAGCCACTGCTATCCCCGCGATTAGTGACTTTACTTCCAGCAACTTTGTCTTTTCTTGGGCTAATGAAAGTTGGTCCGGTTCCGCTTATGCGTCGCCTACGTCAAGTCAGGCTAGTCAGTTATCTGCAGCCATCGCCGAAAGCGAAGGTAGGATTCATTTTTGCGGTGAACACGCTTCTAATTTTCATGGCTGGATTCAAGAGGCGCTCGAGTCCGGAATACGAGCGGAACAGGAAATTCACAATAGTGTTTAATTATTTTTGATGAAGCTAAGGCTCGACTCTCGAGCTCTCAAACTGTCAAACTGTCAAACTCTCGGCGGTCGGCTGGCACCGCTTTTCACCTGTTCACTAATATCAAACCAATTTATATGGCGAGTAGTAAACATTACAATAACGAGCGAAATAAACGACAGTAAACCGCCCATCAAAAAGGCGAAATCTTCAGCGCTAATAATCACATAGAGAACAGCGTAAAGCACTGAAAACATGCCAGAAAAAGCTAATGCCAAACGAATATTTTGCAGCACATAACGTAAGTAAAAAAGCAGTAGTAAAACGCAACAAAGCGTCGATACCAAATAGGCAGTGGCAAATCGAATATGCTCCGACAACGAAACTAACAACAAGTAGAAAACTGCGATAGCGACACCCACTAGTGCATATTGAATTGGATGAATAGGTAGCTTCTTTACTATTTCAAAAATAAAGAAAGCGATAAAGCTCAAACCAATAAACAGAATTCCGTATTTAACGGAGCGTTCAGACTGAAGGTATACGTCAACAGGTTCTATGTGTTTGACTCCATAAGCAGAGTACATTAAAGCGTCACACTGTGCTTTTTGGCATTGATACAGTTTATTTGAAATATTACTCGCGAAGGAAGTGGTCTTCCACTCAGCTTTATAGCCCGACTGGTCAATTGAATAAGTTACCGGTAAAAAAGAACCTTCAAATTGTGGGTGCGGCCAACTTGACTGGACCGTTAATCGGCTTTCGTTTCCAACCGGAACAAATGACAAAGATTCCATGCCCCTTAAATCAATACTGAGTTCGAAATTTAGGTTTGTCTTTTTTGAGTTAGTTATCTTTACTTTTTCCTTTTTAAACTGGTCCTTTGGGAGCAACGAATGAACGCCTTGTGGCGACTGCGTTATCAACGTGCCCGGTTTAATTTTAAGCGGTTGCCCCTGCCAACTGAATTGGGGCACCGAATTAATTCCCCGCGGGTCAGATATAGAAACGGCAATAAATGCTTGGCCAATTACCATATTCGGATGGTTTTTTTGGGTTTCTTGGAAAAAATTCTGCAACCTTTCGCGGTTGAATAACCCTGAAATACTAATTAAACTATTATAAACGGGCACTCGATAGATTCCTTTACTGCGAGTCGCCTGCGCTATATCGGCATTAATTTGCAGTCGATCCGCTTCGAAATAACGCTGTTTTTTTTCAGTACGCATTTGCCATACCTTTTCTTTTAATTGCTTATCCCAAACTTCAATTTTTTTCTCGGTGGTGTAAGGAACAACAAGAATTGGAACTATAACTTTTTGCTCTGATGTCCAACTCTCCGCCACACTGGCTCTTGCTTGCTCAAGGTAATGACTTCGTTCAGATATTTTTGAAAGAATCATGTCCAACGGAATAAGCAACATGAGCGCAAGAATTGCGATAACAATTATTTTTTTAGTCAGTAAATTTGGCATTAATGTTTCCCCCTATTATTTACATTGCTTGCCTAGGAGGAAAACATAACCGATGAAAGTGGCGAAATTCTGACTTTTTAATTGTCAATTATGCGGCGGAAAAATAATAGCAATAAGCTTTCTAAACTACGTTGACAAATGATTTTGCGCAGTCACTTTACCGGCTAATTCTGCATATTGATAACTAGTGATTTCATGCATATTATCGTCAATATCTCTAAAGTACATTGACCATGAAAGCTGGTGATCCGCTATTCTTAGTTTAATTTTGTGATGCTCCAAATGCTCTTTCCATTGTAAGAATTGTTTTGCATCCGCTTTAAATGCAATCGATGTGCAAGGTTCCTGATTTGTCCGAACAAACAGTGCCAAATGGATTGTCTTTGATTGGTCTTCAATCGTTAATGGACCGTGTTCATCATTCCAGAGGTTTAACTCGTTAACGACGTTAAAACCCATGACAGACTGATACCACTGCAGAGCCCTCGGTTTATCTTTGACATATAAATGAAAATGATCGATACCGTTTAATAAAGGATAAGTCATTGGATAATTTTCCTATTAATTCAAATGGTTGTTGGATTGCTATATGGCCTATATTTCGATTTTTAATTAGCTAGCTATTTGTTAATCATAACTTGACTATAAGTTTGATAGAATTTTTGCCTAAATTTCATATCTACTTCAGGCAATGACGGCTCCTTATCCTTTGTTTCACCTGCTCTGGTTAATGGTTGATTGGCTATAAAATTTGAACGAGGCGCAATGCCTAGTAAAGCTGCACTGTAGCGGTCTAATAGATTTAATAATGACATAACATGGTTCTCATTTGCTTTAATTGAAAATTCAGTGTAAAACCTATAGTTAACTATAGGTCAAGAATTATTTTCACGTAAAATTCAAAAAGCAGTCGGAGCAAATAGCAATGGTTTCTGAGACAACCAAAACGATTACTCAAATAAAAAAGAGGAAAGAGTCTAGCAACCAGCCAACGACGAGACTACAACGGCGTAGTACGGGGGAAGGGCTTAGTATTGGCGATGTTGCAAAAAGAGCCGGAGTCAGTGTTCAAACGTTACACTTCTATGAGTCAAAAGGGTTAATTGTTAGCTCTAGAAACGCCGGAAACCAGCGTCGCTTTCATGGCAATATGTTACGAAGAGTCGCAATTATTAAAAGCGCTCAAAAACTGGGGCTTTCCCTAAACGAAATATCAGAGGCGTTTGCCTCGTTGCCAAAGACAAAATCCCCAACCACCAAACAATGGCAACAAATGTCAAAAGGCTGGAGAGAAAAACTGCAGAATAAAATAGATTCTCTAATCGCATTAAGAGACCAGCTTGATAGCTGTATTGGCTGCGGTTGCTTGTCGATAAAATCTTGCTCACTCAGAAATCCCGACGACTCCGCCAGTAATGACGGTGTTGGTGCGGTATTTCTAAAATGACCGACTTTTAGCTTTTAGATTCACCCAAATATTGTAACCCCAAGCCACCGATATCTACTCGACGAATAACCATATCGAGAACAGGAGCTTGCAATTCTAGCGATACCGGTCGGTCTAGCTGAACTTGCACAACAGCGCCTAAGTTTGGCAAATCATGACCATCGGCAACAATATAGATACCGTCGTCACTAAAATTAGAAACATTAAACTTAATGTCCTGAAATTCTTGGAAGGATAGTCGAACGTCGAAATTGGCGGGGTGTCGGGTCTGTTTTCTTCTTTCCATCTTATACTCCAAACAATGAAATGATAAAAACTTACTAACTAAACTGTCTATATTTTAACCGTAATTGCTAAAAATATCCACCTAAGCGATATTTTCACTCAATCGGCACTGATTCTATTAGACGCTAAATGGCTCTTGTTAGACGAACAAACTGACTAAATCTGCGTCTATCTTTGCCATTACTCTTCAAACTAGTTTAAGCTAACTGACAAACCGTTATTGATTAAAGTAGGAACCTAACATGCTCAAAGTACTTATCGCCGTATCGCTATTAGCCTTTAGTTTTGCTACTACTGTAGCTAAAGAAAAGGAAATAAAGTCACTCTCCCAACAGATTGCAGTCACCAGCAAGCTGGAGGTTTCCGAGCTGCAAAAATTTGACCTCAGCCAGCAGGTAAAAGGATTACAAGGTTATGATATTCGCGCACGGCGTATCATTGTGCCTGCGGGCGGTACCATTGCCGAACATGAGCACTCTGCAAGACCTGGAATTGTTTATGTACTATCCGGTGAGATAACAGAATACCGAGGTAATAAAACTTCCCAATTAAAAGCTGGTGATTCGGTTGTTGAAGATGCGAAGACTGTGCACGCCTACAAAAACACCAGTAATCAACCCTGTGTATTAATAGCGTTTGATATCCCTCAACAATAACAGCTATGACAACCTCAATAGCGTTTACTGTAACGGGAAAGAATTAACTATTTTAAACCTTCAAATATCTTTAACGAGGCATCGGCTGAATAGCAAAAGGGTGCTTCAAATTTGCTTGTTGGTTTAATCCGCCGCTTTTTTAGCGGTTAATTTTCCTTTGACAATGCCGGTGGATAGACCGGTGCCCGCCAAAATTATAAGGCCCGCGACTAACGTTGACGCAGGCGCTGTCTCGTTGAGAAATAAATAACCCCAAACCAACCCAAATACAGGAATTAAAAATGTAACCACGGTGGCATTGGTTGCCCCTGTTCTGGCAATTAACCTAAAGAACAGTAGTTGTGCAAAAGCGGTACACGCTATCGCTAATATGCTTACATTTATCCATGCGGTTGTTGACGGAACTTGTTGAGGCCACCAATAAATTGCAAACGGAATCATCAGTAATGAAGCAGTAAAAAGGCTTCCGGCGGTGATTGATAATGGGTCCATCGAAGCAAGTTTTGTCTTAGAATAATTCGCGGCAATACCATAACAAAGAGTACCCGAAACACCGGCGATGATAGCTAAGGTTAAATTATCCGCCGCAAAGCCAATTTTATCCCACACCAATAAAACAACGCCTGATAGACCAACGGCCAATCCTAAAGCCGCCAACCGACTGAGTCGCTGACCAAACCAAATGAAAGCAATAGTAGAAGCAAAAATAGGCGTTGCTGCATTTAATACCGAAGCAAAACCAGCGGTCACATAAAGCGTTGAGTAAGCAATTAAAGAAAACGGTAGCGCAGAATTAAGCAATCCTACCAAAAACAAGGATGATAGATTGGTTGAGATCAATCGCTGTTTTTGCTTTATAAAAACGATAGGTAATAGCACTAACGCCGCTAATACAACACGTATAGTCATCATTGGCACCGCACCAAACTCCGCAACCGAGACGCGCATAAATAAAAAAGATGCGCCCCATAAGGCTGCTAATAAAATTAGATCGATGATGTCTCTGGTTTTCATAATTATTGGCCTGGCTGGCTATTGGTTCAATTGGTTATTCGCTCAGGTGCTTAATGAGTCATTTGCCCATATCACTGGTCGGCTTCTCGCCCAAATAGTAAATTGGTTGTTCGTAAAAATAAGATTAGGACCGGTAGCTGAGATTATGACTTCTATCAGCGTCACAAACTACCGAAAACTGAACAAGTAATTTATGGTCATGCTTTTTTGCTAATCACCTCAACCGCCAAGCTGAGATAATTGAGGCGTTATGCCACGCCATTTATGATAGCATTACGCACTATACGTCAGAGACCGCGAAATATAAGAAAAGGTAAAACACAGATACCATGCTCAACATTGTCTTATTTGAACCTGAGATCCCCCCGAATACCGGTAACATTATTAGACTATGCGCCAATACCGGTTATCAACTTCATATAATCGAACCCTGTGGATTCGATTTTGATGATAAAAAACTGCGTCGAGCGGGATTAGATTACCATGAATTTGCGTCGCTAAAATTTCATAAAAATTATCAGTTTTTTTTGCAAAATGAAAAACCTAATCGACTGTTTTCCTGCTCAACCAAAGGTACACGCAAACATACTGAAGCCAACTATCAGCAAGGAGACTATTTGTTATTTGGTCCAGAAACCCGAGGTTTACCCGACGAAGTATTAACCAGCATGCCCGCTGAACATATTCTTCGTCTTCCCATGGTAGCCAACAGCCGAAGCTTAAACCTTTCAAATAGCGTCGCAATCTTTATTTACGAATCATGGAGACAGTTAGACTTCCAAGAATTGTAAATAGCAAACAAGAAAATTGGAGGGGCGTGTAACCATTATTCGAGCTCCCTCTAGCATTATTCGAGCTGCCGCCTACAATTATTCGAACGTGTAGCTAAACTGATAACTATGCATGCCCTCTTCTATATTGATCGCCATATTCCCAGAAATTCCCGCTAGTTCGCCACTGCCCGACCCAGGCATAACGCTAATGGATAACGATTGTTCGCTGGCTGACATTTCCCCATGATGTAACAAGGTAAATGCACCAGACTTTCCGTCAAGTGTTGCCACCACCTCTTCTACCGCATAATAAACCGCGTTGCCGCCTTCTATGCGTTTGCTAATCATTTGTCCAGTGCCAGTCCCTTTGAGATCACCACTAAATACTTTGTTGATAACCATTCGACCCACGGGAGCCTGCTCATCTTGCTGTGGGCTCAACTGAACCTCAAATGTACCTGTTGCTTGCATTATTTTCTCCTTAGGTTGCGCGCTTAAAAATGACACTGAACCGGCCATCATTCCGATAATCACGACAGCGATAAATAACCGATAGCGCATATTCTGTAAATGACCCATTGTTTTGGTTTATCCTTTTTGTGCTTTTTGTGCTTTTTGTGCTTTTTGCCTTTTACCCGCTTTACTTTTTTGGGTTTTGCTGTTTTTGGCTTTGCTTGTTTCTCGTATTGCTTGTTTCTAGTTTGATTAACCCGATATCAACAGTCGCTCCCCTAGAGTAGCACCGTTTTCTTCCTGCTATCGGCATGAAAAATTGCAATTAAAGAATATTTCATAAATCCAGCTGAGGTCGTTAGATAATTATGAATCCATTCTCGTAAAGTTTGAGTGAAAACCTCCGCCAGCTGGTTAGCATGAGCAGATTCCGTAAGCCGATCAGATTCGGCAAATCCAGCAGAACCAGCAGAACCAACAACGTCATCAGCGATGGATGTCCAATTAGTCATTTCCAAAACCACTTTTTGAGGCGAATCTATAGATTTAGTATCGTCGGTAACTACAACCGTTAAACACGACTTTGCTTGCTGCCACTCAAAGAGCAAGTAACGAGACTCATCGCCAATATTTTCTGACAACAAGCTCACCGCTTTATCAATGCTATGTATAACCGCTATATTCAGCTCATTGAGATTATTAGTCGCAACTTGCGCTTTGTGGTTGTTAGGTTGTTTTTCATCAGACGATTGGTTCGTTGTTACTTGCTCAACCATCCACTGAATTTCATCGCTCATATATTAAAATTTCCTGACTATTTGCAAAACTAACTATGAGCCAAGAGCCTACCCGATAACCGTCTTTTAGAAAAGCTCTATTGATGGTCAACTTTGCTTGAGCCAAAGCGCTAAACCCAGTATCCTCAGTACACCTATCCCTTTAGCCAGGCTAATAATAATGTTAAAAGCGCTATTTCGGTTCACTCTTTGCTTACTGTTTTTCACGCCTTTCCAATTGTTTGCAGAAAAACAATCGTTGGACTCCTTAATCGATAATGTAGAACCCAAGGTAATCGATTGGCGTCGTCATTTTCACCAAAACCCAGAGCTTTCAAACCGAGAATTTGAAACCGCAAAGGTCATTGCGAAACACTTAGAGTCGCTAGGCATAGAAGTACAAACCGGCGTTGCCCATACCGGTGTTGTTGGTATTTTAAAAGGGGGACTACCGGGCAAAGTGGTTGCACTCAGAGCGGATATGGATGCGCTGCCAGTTACCGAATCCGTTGATTTACCATTTGCGTCCAAGGTTCGCTCAACCTATGCGGGCCAAGATGTTGGGGTTATGCACGCCTGCGGTCACGATACCCACGTTGCTATTTTAATGGGAGTTGCAGAAGTATTAAGCCAAGTGAAAGATAGCATTCCCGGGACGGTTAAGTTTATTTTCCAACCCGCCGAAGAAGGTGCTCCAGAAGGTGAAGAAGGCGGCGCAGAGCTCATGGTTAAAGAAGGGGTACTTCGTTCACCAAATGTGGATGCTATCTTTGGACTGCATATAAGCTCACAAACCCCCGTTGGAGTTATTGGTTATCGCCCAGGGGGCATGATGGCCAGTGTTGATGACTTTAGAATTAGGGTTCACGGAAAACAAGTACATGGCTCAACCCCTTGGAATGGCATTGATCCAATCGTAGTGTCAGCACAGATCATTAACAGCCTACAAACCATTGTTTCTCGGCAAATGCCGCTAACCAAACAGGCAGCGGTAGTAACTATCGGAAGTATACACGGTGGTGTTCGCTCAAATATTATTCCCTCGCAAGTTGAATTGATAGGCACCATAAGGGCTCTAGACCCGCAAATGCGACTCGATATCCATCAAAAAATTCGCCAAATAGCCACTCATGTGGCAAAAAGTATGGATGCAACGGTAGACGTTGATATCCCCATGTCTAACTCGTATCCGGTCACATACAATACACCGGAGCTTGTATCTCATATGCTACCGACATTACATAAACAAGCGGGGGAAAGTAATGTGGTGCTCATTGATGCTATAACCGGCGCGGAAGATTTTTCCTTTTTCGCTAAAGAAATACCCGGATTTTATTTCTTTCTTGGCGGACGAGCGTTAGATGTTAAAGCCAAAGATGCTCCCGCCCATCACACGCCAGAATTCTATATTGATGAGAGTGGTATGAAACTTGGTATTAAAAGCCTTTCAAATATGGCTTTGGATTACCTGAAAAACTAAATAGCCTAGACTCGGGATATTATGGCCTTAAAACCCGAATAAAATCAGTTGCTTAGTTCTGGCAGTGGCAACCGCTGCGCCGGACTCATTGTCATTGTTAGACACAGTGATGCTAATTGCGGCCGAGACCGTATGATTGCGATCAAAAAAACTTATTGACGAGAATACCTTGTGACTGAAAGCAACCTTTCTAAATCAGCTGACCAGTTTACCGAACAAGCCATCCAGGATTTTTGGGAAATATCTTGTGAATTTTACGCTTTGCCAGCTATCAGCTCAACGCTGCTAACACTGCAAAATAGCTTTGGCCTGCAAGTTAACCGGCTATTGTTTACCCTTTGGTTTAGCTACCGGATTAAACAGCGTATTCCAGCAAAACCTCTAAAATCGGCTTTGAAATTAATTAATACTGCGGAAGACGCAGTAGAACAAATAAGAAGCTGCCGGTTACAACAAGATAAAAATTACCCAAAACCGCACATTGGCAACCATGAGCGGGTACGTTATCATCTGCTTGAAGCAGAACTAGCCATGGAAAAAGAGGTTCAGTGCTTACTGGTTAAACACTTTGTATCCGAAGCGCACCTGCTGGAGGTTTTTGCACAAAAAGCCACTATTTCAGCAGCTAAACTGAGTTTATTGGTTACAGAAAACGTCACCTTACTTGGTTTAAAAGAAGCCGCCGATCATAACCTTGAGGATCAGACTCAGTATACGGCTCTAATGCAACAAATTATCGATAGATGGTTAGAATACCTTGAGCTTTAAACTCGATAAACGAGCACAATTAACTAAACCGGTTTAGCCTTAATAAAGCAATGAATAGAAGCATCTATTAATTTAGAAACAACAAATATAATTTAGATACAACAAATAAACTCAGAATCGAAACGAGCATAATTGATGTTATTTTCGGTGAGTGTACAGGTAAAAATAACAGCATGAAAAATTTTGAACCCACATGGCAGACCTTTACCGAGACGGGTAATTTTCTTGAACTAAGCAGACAGTGGCAAGACGGTACCGATAAACCTCGACAATTTACGCTGGCCGACGGCACTCAGTTAAAACTCGAAGATACCGGCCTGCTAATAATAACTCCGAGCTCACCCAGTACCACTAGTTTATTAATATCCAGCGGTATTCACGGTAACGAAACCGCCCCCATGGAAATTGTTGATGGCATGGTTAGGGATATTTGCTCCGGTCAGTTAAAAGTAAGAGTTAACCTAATGCTTATTATCGGTGATCCACCTGCGGTCAATATTGGTCAACGATTTCAAGTTCAAAATTTAAACCGATTGTTTTCAAAGCGCTATCAATCGGCCGCAACCGAATCCGGTGAAATCGATTACGAAATGCAGCGAGCTAAACAAATAGAGCAAGCGGTTGAGAGTTTCTATCAAGACAGCGACGAAAAACGGTTTCACTTTGATTTACACACCGCAATAAGACCATCACAATACGAGCAGTTTGTTCTTTATCCTTATATGCACAATAAACCTTGGGATAAAGAGCATATTGGATTTTTTGGAGGTTCCGGCATTACCACGGTATTGCTAGGAAACCAACCCGCGGGAACCTTTAGCTATTATACCAGTAATCAATTTGATGCCATGGCTGCGACAGTAGAGTTAGGAAAAGTTAGACCCTTTGGCGAAAATGATATGAAAAAATTTGCCGGTACTGATAATAACTTGCGCTGCTTAATTGAAGCGACTGACCCTAAAGTTTTACCCTTCAATAATGATGACTATATAGTCTTTCAAATTAAGCAAGAAATCATAAAAGCTAACGATGATTTCAATTTATTATTAGATGATGATGTTAAGAATTTTACGTCATTTAAAAAAGGGACGTTATTAGCATCCGACGGAAAAGATGAAAAATATGTTGTGGAAAATGATGGTGAAGCGATTGTTTTTCCGAATAACAAGGTGCCAATTGGGCAACGAGTTGGCGTATTGCTTGAATCTATCGAACTATAAATTTAAACACTATCAAACGATTGGTTAACATCCAATTTAAAAAGAATTAACTATCACTAGAAAAGGTATCTTCAAATGAATAAAACTAAAGTTTCCATTATCGGTGGCGCTGGTTACGGCGCAGCAGAAATACTCAGGCATATGTTGGTAAGAGACGACGTCGAAGTATTACGTGTTTCCAGTAAAGATTTTATTGGGCAATCAGTTAGCCAAGTTCATAGAAACCTGCCAGGATTTGACCATATTAAAATGCAGGATATTTCTCCTCAGGAATGTGTTGCTGGAGCGGATATTGTATTTTTGGCTATGCCACATATTATTACCGCCAAAGTAGCTATGGAGCTTTTCGACGAAGACGTAAGAATCATTGATTTATCCGGTGATTTCAGATTAGAAAACCTCACTGATTACACCCGTGATTATGCACCAGAACATCCCTGTGCTGACCGTTTAGGCACTTTCGTTTACGGAATGCCAGAACTAAATAGCGAAGCAATTAAAGACGCTAAGCATGTCGCAAGCCCTGGTTGTTTTGCGACTGGTATCGCAATGGGATTATTACCACTAGCGGATGCTGGGTTGTTGACTAATACCAACGTTCGAACCGTTGCTATGACGGGTTCATCTGGTTCTGGTGTTAAGCCACAAGCAGGAACTCATCACGCGGTGAGAGTTAACAATTTAAAAGCTTATAAAGCGCTTCATCATCAACATCGAGCTGAGATTGTTCAAACATTAAGTAACGCAGGTTCTTCTGAACTATCTCTAGATTTTGTTCCTGTTTCTGCACCATTGGTTCGCGGTATTTTAGCGGTATCACAACTAGATTTGGCGGAAGGGCAAGATCAAACATCTATCCAAGAATTATATGAAAAATACTACGCTGAGCATTTGTTGACGAATGTTCGACCTAAAGGAGCAGCGGCGGAAGTGGTTGCGGTAACGGGTACAGCACGCGTTGAAATTAGTATAGAAACTCGCGTCGATGAAGATACTGGAAAGCGTACATTGTGTGTAACCAGTGCAATTGATAACTTAATTAAAGGTGGAGCGGGTCAAGCGGTGCAAAGTTTTAATCTTATGACCGGTAAGCCAGCACACTTTGGGTTAGACAACCCAGGTCTATGGCCATAGGTTGCTCCTAAAAAAACAGGCTGGTCATTACTGGCCTGTTTTTTGTTTCACCACTTATAAAATTTTTATCACTATACCTATCAGTTAAAAATACCCTGTCAACCAATTGGACTTTATTATGTCACAAACAAACTCAACTAAAATTGCCGTTATAAAAGTTGGCGGCGATGTTTTAGAGGATACCGCCGAGAGTGCTGGGTTAGCAGAAAATGTTAGCCAGTTACGAACCCAAGGCTGGTCTATTGTTTTACTTCATGGCGGTGGTCCACAAGTTAATCGTTTACAAAACTGTCACGGATTGACTCCTAATAAAGTTGCTGGTCGACGGATTACTTCTAGCGAGGACCTGTTAGTGGTTAAGCAAGCAATAGCAGGGGAAGTTAATGTTAATTTGGTCGCAGAACTGACTAAAAAAGGCCTTCCTGCTTTTGGTTGTCACGGTGCTTCTGGCGGTTTAGTTAAAGCGACTAAACGGCCACCGGTTATTGTTAGTGGCGGTGGCGACAAACCGATTGATTTTGGAGAGGTCGGCGACGTTCAATCGGTTAATGCTAGGTTATTAAATGGTTTACTTGAACTTGATGTTATTCCAGTCATCGCTACCTTAGGGATCAATGATGAAGGCCGAGTATTTAATATCAATGCGGATACGACCGTTGTTCAAATTGCTAAAGCGCTGAAGGCTAATCTGTTATTGCTTACCACTCAAGTCGGTGGTGTGTTTAAAGATCTTCATGACCCAACTAGTCGAATTCAACAGGTAAATACTCCGCAGGCAAAAGCGCTAATCAATGACGGAATTATTCAAGGGGGAATGATCCCAAAGGTTGAGGAAGCTATGACACTTTTAGATGAAGGTGTTGAGACTATAGCTATTGTAAGCGGTCGGGTTGTTGGAGCCTTTCAAGCGGTTGCTGAAGGTACTGGGGAGCATGGGACTCGCATTGTTAAGTAGCCAGGGTTTTGTTAGTTTTTGATGCAGTTTCTAGAGAACTAATATCGTTCAATATACTTGTCTACTTGACGAGTTTCAAAACAATTCGGAATGGCGTAAATTGCAATATCGCGGACAGTGGAAATTTAAGAAAGTGACTGAGGAACACATTCCTGAAAGCGGTCGTTGGACGTTCAACGTTATGCTTTGCAGTTCATCTGCAATAGTGAATTGTTAAATCATTTATCATAGTGATAACGACAAGATATAACTGTTATTTGGTTGTCATCAACAGCATATACCAGTCTATTTGACTCATCGATTCTGCGAGACCAGAAGCCAGATAAATTCTCCTTGAGCGGTTCTGGCTTTCCAATTCCTTCGAACGGACTGCGCTGAGTATCTATGAGTAATTTATTGATTCGTTTTAGCGTTTTCTTATCCTGACGTTGCCAATAGACATAGTCAGACCATGCGTCCCTAGTCCAAGCTAATATTTCAATCATCCGTTAGCCCGTGTATTTCTGTCTTACCAGAACGGTATTGATCAATTGATTTGGCTAAGTGCGATGCATTTGCAGAACTTTTTAACAAATGTACTGTTTCCATTAGTCCATTAAATGAATCTAGTGACATAACCACAGCATCTTCTGCATCTCTTCGCGAAATCACAGTATAGTCAATATCTTCAACCACTTGATCTAAAACATTTTTTAAGTGATTTCGCGCTTCAGAAAAATTTACGACTCTCATAGGAACCCCCTGTCTTGTACAATATATAAGACAAGTATAACTTGTCCTATAAATTGTGCAAGTCGAAATTCAGCGATTTAACAAGTTTCTATATTTACAACGCAAACATAGAACGCTTTAAAAACAGCCATTTAATCCTAGTTTTCTAATAATTAATCAGTTAGTGGCTGCTTTTTAGCAAAAATATTCAGATGAATGAGTTATGTGAATGTCTTCAACGTGATGTTAGCTCTCACTGAAAACTTGCCTAAGTTAAGGTTTCTTTTTGTATTGCCTTTAGGAACTGACACCATTCAAATATCTGAACTCAACAAAAAAAATGAAAGCTCTGTTTTCAGCTCTTCGTTATTGTAAAATCTACTTTCGAATTTCAACATACCCAAGATGATATTGACAGAATGAAAGCCTTCTTTTTGTACAATCAGGTAATCTTTACTATGCGTATTAAAACCGTGATAATTTCTGCAATCTTCAGGAAGTTCTTCTGATTCCGGATTTTTAATATCCCAAAAAGCATAAGTTCTTAGGGAAGGAGATACGGTTACTAATCCTTTAGAGTTAGAAAAACCTTCTACAGTTTCAGTTCGAGTTCTAATGCGAACTCTAGCACCACTTATGGGATTACCCTCTTGATCGGCCACGTATATAGTAAAAGGAACTCTTCGCTCACCATCAGAAATCCTGCCATTACATTCGATAGCTTTGGCATTCATTGAAAGTACGACAGTAAAGAGCGTAAATACTATATATTTAATCATTAAGAGATTCACTCCTTTTCAGATTTAACTTTTCTCTCTATCGAGTTGTTTATTTATATGCCCTCACTAACTGGCTCTATCTCATTTTCTTCTGTTTGACCTGATTGTTATGTGATGTTAGCTGGCGGCCCCATTAAAATGCTTTTTTAGTGATTGTATATATACTCCCTCTATCTCTTCACGGATACTACCGTCTTCAATTCCTTTAAGAAAGCTTTCTGGGAGTGATGACCTTCTCACCTTGGAAATAAGCTCCTGAATTCTCTCTATTCTCGCATCCCTTTCAAGTTCGATTTTTTCGAGGGAGCTGGTATCGCCACCCCATCCTTTATCATTGAAAATACAAAGTCGTTCAACTTCCTTTAAAAGCTTTGCTTTTGAGCCAAACGGATTGAGCATTCTCTCTACCTCCTAGAGCACATAATTCTAACCTCAATTGAGGCGCATTATCCTTCAAATGAAGGGGAATGTTAACTATTCTGAATGTCTGCTTTTTTGCCGAGCAGCTTTTAATTCTTTATATAGCCAATGACGCCTATGTGATGAATTGAGTCTATCAAACCGACTCTGGTCCAAATTATTTTTTCTTACTTTCAATTATGGAAACCCGACGCTTATAGTCAAGCTCACACTCTTCAAAAGTACACGTCATTCGATTCTGAACATAGACAATAATATCATCAGTGGTATAGCTCTCTTCAAGATATATTCCATCCGAAACAGGATTCCAACTACCATCAGCATTCTTACAAATGTGTACAAACCGATTCCATTCTTTATACTCACCAGGGTTCAATGAAACGGTAAGACTTTCACCGAAATCAGATTTTTTAAAATTTGCTTCAAAACTAACATCTAAGCCTAAAACTGAGAATTTCTCAAATAGTTCTTGAAAGTAACCTGGTATTTCACTTGTCATTACATTTCATCTTTCTAAACCTTCGAAAAACATACATAAGCAAAAAAAATCCTGTCGAAATAATAAACGACCAAAAGCCTATCAAAAGTACAACAATCACTGTTGGACCTGCTGAAACAGTAAACAAGCCGCAATCATATCCACATGTTTCATTCCGATAGTATGACCAAATAGCTAATACGAAACTCATGCTAATAATGATTGAATAGAGTATTTTCTCTTTACGACTAAATAAATCATGTATAAGTGAGCTCATATATAGAAATGTCGATTCAGTGGAGTTAGATCAATTGTCCTTATGAGTGGCAGCTTTTTTATCATACAGACTCAAACTTACGTGTCAACGAAGGGCCGGAATGTGATGAAAAGAGTCTAGTAGTTGACACTGACTCTAATTGTTCGCCTTAAACATTAGTTAATCTAGTCTTTTGACTGCTTTGGTATAGTAAGTTCATACTGAACAGTCTGATTGACTACCACATATATTTTCTCATTTTTCACTAAATCGGCTTGTACTCCAACTTTAACTACTTCTGCACAAGCGCAAGCAGTTGCCAGAGCTTTAGTACTTGCTGTTTCTAGATGTAGAGTTAGTGATTTAGGACCTTTAGTCAGCGAAGGATTCACGATCTT